>CANLGD010000011.1 GCA_947490145.1 Flavobacteriia bacterium | reverse complement strand
TCGTTTGAAAATTTTGCAGCTATTTTTTCTAAAATTTTATCTACGTCAATTTCTGGCGTTAATTCAATTTTATTTTTTGAAATAACATATTTTGGATAAGAATCTCTTAATTCAGAAACAGTCATTTTCATTTGTGCTAAATGAGTCAAAAATAAAGCTATTCCAACTAAAGAATCTCTTCCGTAATGTGATTCTGGATAAATGATTCCACCATTTCCTTCGCCACCAATGACGGCGTTTACAGCTTTCATTTTTTCAACAACATTCACTTCTCCAACGGCTGATGCGAAATAAGACAAACCTCTTCCTTCCGCAACGTCTCTTAAAGCTCTTGTTGAAGACAGATTAGAAACAGTTGCACCAGGGGTGTTTTTCAATACAAAATCTGCACAAGCAACTAAAGTATATTCTTCACCAAACATAGATCCGTCTTCACAAACCAAAGCCAAACGATCAACATCGGGATCAACTGTGATTCCAATATCTGCTCCAGTTTCTTTAATTTTATCAGCCAAATCTTTTAAATGCTCTGGCAAAGGTTCAGGATTATGGGGAAAATGCCCGGTTGGATCACAATAAAGTTTTATAATTTGAGTTACTCCTAGAGCTTCTAATAAAGCTGGAACAAAAATCCCACCTGTTGAATTAACAGCATCAACAACAACTTTAAAATTTGCTTTTTTTATTATATCTGCATCAACCAATTTTAAATTTAAAACTGACTCAATGTGTTTCTGTAAATATGAATCATTATTTGAAATAATTCCTAAATCATCTACTTCTGCAAAATCGAAGGATTCTGCTTCGGCAATTTTAAGTAAATTTTCTCCATCTTGAGCAGAAATAAATTCACCTTTTTCATTTAACAATTTAAGTGCATTCCATTGTTTTGGGTTGTGACTTGCAGTTAAAATAATTCCGCCATCAGCATTTTCCATGGCGACAGCAATTTCAACCGTCGGTGTTGTTGATAAACCTAAGTTTACAACATCAATTCCAATTCCAATAAGTGTTGAAGATACTAAATCTGAAATCATTTGCCCAGATAAACGAGCATCACGACCAATTACAACTTTAAGTTTTTTTGATTTATCACCAGAAATTAAAATGTTTCGATTTTTTAACCATGTTCCGTAAGCTGCTGCGAATTTTACAGAGTCAATTGGGGTTAAGCCTTGATCGACTTTCCCCCCAATTGTACCTCTTATTCCTGAAATCGATTTAATTAAAGGCATAGTAATAGATAAATGTTTTTAGTTGTAATCTTTGTAATTTGTAATTTATGTAATTTAAAAAAGTATAACAGTAGGACAATAAAAATGAAAAAAACCCCTAAAAGAAAAGTGATTATTTTTAAAATAAAGTAAAAATAATTTCATTTTATTTTTAACAAACTAATATTCACATAATTAAAAACACAAAAAGATATAATAAATTCAATAAAAATATAAAAAATCAACTCTTAGATGAATAAAAGCCTGTCTTTTATATCTTAATTTAATTTTATCCGTGACACTGTTTGTATTTTTTTCCACTTCCACAAGGACAAGGATCATTTCTGTTAATTTTTGTTTCAACAACAACTGGTTGTTTTTTTACAGGCTCTTTGTATGAACTTTCCATTGCTTCTTGGTAACCTTCTGAACCACTAAATTGCGGAGCCCTAGTTGAACTTGAATTCGCACCACCTAGTTGCGCCTTTTCATATGAATTTTGTGCAGTAACTTGTTTGTTTGTCGTTTTAATTTCGTTTTGCATAAATGGAATATCCATTTTTACAAGCGTTTCAATTGTTTCGATATTTAAGCGACTCAACATTGTTTTGAATAAATTAAAAGATTCTAATTTATAAATCAATAAAGGATCTTTTTGCTCGTAAACAGCTTGCTGAACAGAAGTTCTTAAATCGTCCATCTCACGTAAATGCTCTTTCCACTCATTGTCAATCATGGATAACACAATATTTCTTTCATAGGCAGTAGTAATTACTTTTCCTTCAGATTTATAAGCCTCATCTAAACTCAAAATTAATTGCATTTCTTTTAATCCATCAGATAAAGGAAAAGAAATGTTTTCAAATTGATTGTTAGGATTTTCAAAAACCGCTTTCACTTGTGGAAATGCTCTTTCACTGATTCTACGATTTTTATTATTGTAATGTTCTTCTACTCCATCAAAAACACGATTAACAATTTCGTTTTTATCTAAAGTGGCAAAATCTGATTCCGAAACTGGACTTTCAATTCCTAAAACTCTAAACAATTCCATCGTGAAATCAGTATATTGACTCGCATTAGGGAAATTGAAAACAATCGATTCAGAAACATCATAAAACATATTTGCAACATCTGAACCTAAACGATCACCGTATAAAGCATTGTGACGTTTTTTATAAATCGCTTTGCGTTGAGCATTCATTACATCATCGTATTCTAACAATCTTTTACGTTGACCAAAATTATTTTCTTCCACTTTTTTCTGAGCACGCTCAATTGATTTAGAAACCATTCCGTGAGTAATAACTTCTCCTTCTTTTAAGCCTAATCTATCCATAATTTTTGCGATTCTTTCAGAACCAAATTTACGCATCAAATCATCTTCCAAAGAAACGAAAAATTGTGAAGAACCTGGATCTCCTTGACGACCAGAACGACCTCTCAACTGACGGTCAACGCGACGTGAATCGTGTCTTTCTGTACCGATAATTGCTAAACCTCCAGCTTCTTTTACTCCTTCACCTAATTTAATATCTGTTCCACGACCAGCCATGTTTGTAGCGATTGTTACGGCTCCAGTTTTACCTGCGTTTGCAACAATTTCAGCCTCTTGTTGGTGGTATTTTGCATTTAATACTTTATGTTCAATTCCTCTCATTTTAAGCATTCGACTTAAAAATTCTGAAATCTCAACTGTGGTTGTACCAACTAACACAGGCCTTCCAGCAGCAACTAATTTTTCTGTTTCATCAATTACAGCTGCAAATTTTTCTCTCGCTGAACGAAACACAAAATCATTTTGATCTTTTCTAGATATCGGACGATTAGTTGGAATAACAACAACATCTAATTTATAAATATCCCAAAATTCTTTCGCTTCAGTTTCTGCAGTTCCAGTCATGCCAGCCAATTTGTGGTACATTCTGAAATAATTTTGTAGAGTAATTGTTGCATAAGTTTGTGTTGCAGCTTCAACTGTTACATTTTCTTTCGCCTCAATCGCTTGATGTAAACCGTCAGAATAACGGCGTCCTTCCATGATACGACCCGTTTGCTCATCAACGATTTTAATTTTACCTTCCATAATCACATATTCTACTTCGATTTCGAATAAAGTATATGCTTTTAAAAGCTGGTTGATTGAGTGAATTCTCTCAGATTTAATGCTGAAATCACGAATTAGGGAATCTTTTTTTGTTGCTAATTCTTCACCAACAATTCCTGATTTAGTTAATTTTGCAATTTCTCCTCCAATATCCGGAATAATGTAAAAATTACTATCATCATTACCAGAAACAAGATCAATTCCTTTTTCTGTTAATTCAATTGTATTATTTTTTTCATCAATTACGAAAAACAATTCAACATCAATTTTTTTCATGTGCTTACTTTGTTCAGCCATGTAGAAATTTTCTGTTTTTTGAAGATGCGCTTTAATTCCAGGTTCAGAAAGAAATTTAATTAATGCTTTATTTTTTGGCAAACCTCTAAAAGCTCTCAATAAAGCCATTCCACCTTCTTCTAAAAGTGTTTTCGTGTCTTTTTTATCATCAGAGGGAGAATTGATAACCTCCAATTTCTTTTTGGCTTCCACTAAACATTGTGTAACATAGGCTTTTTGAGCTGCCACAACTTTTTCAATTCTTGGTTTCAATTCATGAAATTCATGCTCATCTCCTTTCGGAGTTGGTCCAGAAATAATCAAAGGAGTTCTTGCATCATCAATCAAAACTGAATCGACCTCATCAACAATTGCGAAATGGTGCTTTTGTTGTACCAAATCATCTGTCGAACTTGACATATTGTCGCGTAAATAATCGAAACCGAATTCATTGTTTGTTCCAAAGAGAATATCCGATAAATAAGCTCTTTTTCTTTCTGGTGAATTTGGGCGAGTTTTATCTAAGCAATCAACTGATAAACCGTGAAATTGGTACAAAGGTCCCATCCATTCTGAATCTCGTTTTGCCAAATAATCATTTACTGTTACTAAATGCACACCTTTCCCTGATAAAGCATTCAAATAAACTGGAAGTGTAGCAACCAAAGTTTTACCTTCCCCTGTTTGCATTTCAGCAATATTCCCTTTGTGAAGAACAGCTCCACCCATCAATTGCACATCGTAATGCACCATTGACCATTTCACTGGAGTTCCAGCGGCAGTCCATTCGTTGCGCCAAATTGCTTTATCACCAGAAATTGTGATTCCGTCTTTTTTAGTTGCTAATTCTTTATCAAAATCTAAAGCTGTAACTTCTAATTGTCCATTTTCTGCCCATCTTCTGGCTGTTTCACGAACAACTGCAAAAGCTTCAGGCATAATTTCTTTTAAAACTTCTTCGATTTTTGCATCAACATCTTTAGACAATAAATCTATTTTATCAAATAAATCATCTTTATCCAACATTGAAATTTCGTTTGAATTCGATTTAGCTTTTAAAGCCAAAATTTCATCATCCAGTTCTTGTGTTCCAGCTTTAATTCTATTTTTAAACTCCAAAGTTTTTGCTCTCAGAGCATCGTCAGAAAGCGATTTGATGCTTTCAGAAAACTTATTTGTTTCCTCAATAATAGGTTGATATTCTTTTTTATCTGTTGAAGTTTTATCTCCGAAAATCTTTTTTAAAAGTCCTGCAATCATTTTTTTTAGTTATGAGTTAAACCCTTCGACGAGCTCAGGGTGAAAGTTATGAACTGCGACAAGTTCAGTTTGATGGTTAAAATTTGTTTCTGATAAAGGTTAAGGCTTATATCCAATGTTTTTAAGTCTTTTGTCTTTTTTATGAAGCCCAAAGATAATGTAAAATTTGAAATCTTCAATTGTTTATAGGAAAATTTTAGTCACGAATTGTACCAAACGAAAAACATTGACAAAATGGCAGAAATTATTTAATTTCATATTCTTCTACTTAATTTTTTACATTTATAAACTTCCTTATAAGAAGTTGGATAAACTGCAAATAGAAAGCTGATAATTGCGGACACAATTCCTATAAAATTATCTAACTCTTCGAAATTTGAATAAAAATCTGTTGATCGGCATTTTTCACAAATCAAAATTTTATTTTCCTTTTCAATCAATTTTAACTTTTATTCATCAAAGAACATAAGATTTTACTGGATTTAAAATCACATTATTTTCATCAAAAATATAGAATAAACAGGAATCGCCTCATTCTCAAGTCTAATTTCTAATTCTAATAAAATAAGCGTCCATGGAATTATCAAAAGACTTTAATCTAATTAATTGAATCTTATTAATCTCACCAGAGAACTAAAATCAATTACTTTTAATTAATCAATGATCACAATCTCTCCCTTTCACTTCCCCGGCTTGATACATCGCATCCAAATCCGCGATTTCTTTCAATAAAGCTGCCGAAGGAGGAATATTTTGCATTTTTGTCAAATCTGGCTGACCAGCATCAACCCAAGCGGTATACCAAAATGAACCAACTGCTAATATTGCTTGACGCATTCTTCTTTCAACCATTCCTCCCATCATACGATGATATTCTTGAGAAAAATCTAAAGAATAGGTCTGAATCGTCATATTCCCTCTTTGTTCGTAAGCATATTTTTTATCCTCCGGAAATTGCTGTGTCAATTCTTTTTCAAAACGCAAAACACTATCCAACGCCGCAAAAGATTCTTGTACAGCATTCCATGTAAAATCTAGTGGCTTTTTTAAATATACACTTTTACCGATAAAATAATCGTAATCTTCGGCATTAATTTCAACCAAACGACTTTCCCAAAGACCATGAATTCCTCTTTGCCCTGTTAACTGTCCGTTGTAATTTTCAGTTGTATGCAAAGGAACATGAGAATCGCCAATGTAGTGACCTAAATCAGCAGAATATTTTAAGATTAAATCAATGTTTTTACTTTCAAATGCCCTTTGTAACTTCAATTTCATAATTTGAATGTGCCACGGAACAATTCCATAGGCATGGAGCGTATCTTCAGAAAATTTCTCAACAGCTTTTGTCCATGACTTTGGTACAACTTCGAATGGATTTTGGCCATTTATCGCATAATGATCGATATCAATGTAATGACATTCGGCTTCACCTTTTACAGCATATCTTCTTTTATCAGGATCAACTGCATGTTCCGTTAAATATTCAATATGCTCTTTATAAAAGCCAAACATTTCTGGAGGAAGTGTAAAAATCGCCACTCTATTTATGCGTTTGTGACCAAAAAAACCCCACGCATTAGCGGAAGAAGTTGTTTCCTTTTCATTTCTCAATGATAAAAGTGAAAATATCAAAAGGATTGCTCCAACAAATGTCATTTTATATTTTAACGAGTTTTCCATTTTTCAAAATTGGGATTACATTGGTTTGATTTGGTGTTAAACAATATTTAATGTCTTCATTCAAATTAAAATTTTTCATCCTTTTTCGATGAGAACTTGATTTCAAATAGCCAAAACAATTGTCTTTCGCTGATAAATATAAATATTTTGCCGCAATAGTGGAATCTTCTTCAGAAATAAAATTTCCTGTATTTATTAAATAGTCAGAAATTGCTCCAGCACAAATTGTATCTTCCAAGTTAAATTTATCTTGCCAACCGGAACATAGACATAACACATTTCGATCCTGAACCTCAAGCCATTTACAAATTGCATCTAAATTTAAAAAGGACGCAACGACAACTGTTTCGGCTTCTTTAGCAACATCAAGCGATTTTGTTCCATTTGTAGTTGTCAAAACAACTTCTTTTCCTCTAAATTCCTCTTTCATATAGCTAAAAGGTGAATTTCCAAAATCAAAACCTTCCACGATTTGACCTTTGCGTTCAGCTCCAACTAAAAATCCTTTTTTTTGATACTCCAAGGCCTCTTCAACCGTTGGCACTGGAATTATTGATTTAATTCCATTATCAAAAGCTGCACAAATTGCAGAAGTTGCTCGTAAAACATCTATAACGACAACTATTTCATATTCTCCTTTAAAATATTCGTATTCACGAGGCGTGAAACAAACTTCTATGTGTTTTCTCAAATCCATTAAGCGAAGTTAATAAAATAATTTGAAATTGAATATCCTCAAGTAGTATTTTAAGACTAAAATGACATATTCTATTTATAAAAACACTAAATCCTCCAAAAATCATTTAAAATCCCAATTACTATTAGAAATTTTTAGTTTTCAAAGTAACTAATTATTGATTTAGCTAATTATTTTTTCCTACCTTTGCAACCATGCAAGAAATGATTTTAATTTTAGATTTTGGATCTCAATATACGCAATTAATTGCCCGTAGAATTAGAGAAATTAATGTTTATTGTGAAATTCATCCGTGGAATAAAATTCCTGAAATGACTTCAAATATCAAAGGAGTAATTCTTTCTGGAAGTCCATTTTCAACACGTGATGAAAATGCTCCAAAGCCAAATTTAAATGAAATTAAGGGTAAATTTCCGCTTTTAGGAATTTGCTTTGGTGCACAATATCTTGCAAACGCTTACGGTGGTGAAGTTTTACCTTCGACAATTCGAGAGTACGGTAGAGCCAATTTATCTTTTATCGACACAAATCATATCTTAACTAAAGGTATGTCAACTGGTTCGCAAGTTTGGATGTCACACGGAGATACAATCAAAAACCTTCCAACTGATTATAAAATAATTGCAAGTACTAGCGATGTTAAAAATGCAGGTTATTACATTGAAAATGAGCACACTTACGGAATTCAATTTCATCCAGAAGTCTATCATTCAACTGAAGGAGCAATTTTAATAAATAATTTCATTGTTGACATTTGTAAATGCACACAGTCATGGACACCTGATTCATTTGTAGATGTTACAGTTGCTGAATTAAAAGCAAAAATTGGTTCAGACAAAGTAATACTTGGACTCAGTGGAGGAGTGGATTCTTCAGTTGCCGCTGTTTTACTTCACAAGGCAATTGGAGCAAATTTACATTGCATTTTTGTTGACAATGGTCTTTTGAGAAAAAATGAATATGTTTCAGTTTTAGACTCTTATAAAGGTATGGGCTTGAACGTTAAAGGAGTTGAGGCTTCAGATAAATTTTATGATGCACTTCAAGGATTAACTGATCCAGAATTAAAAAGAAAAGCTATTGGAAAAGTTTTTATCGATGTTTTTGATGAAGAGTCAAAACTAGTGGAGGATGCAAAATGGCTAGGACAAGGAACAATTTATCCTGATGTAATTGAATCTATTTCTGCAACGGGCGGACCTTCACAAACCATAAAATCACACCATAATGTAGGCGGTTTGCCTGACTATATGAAATTACAAGTTGTTGAACCGCTTAGGCTTTTATTTAAAGATGAAGTGAGACGCGTTGGACGCTCCTTAAAAATTTCTGATGCAATTTTACAAAGACACCCATTTCCTGGTCCAGGATTGGGAATCAGAATTTTAGGTGAAGTTTCCAAAGAAAAAGTAAAAATTCTGCAAGAAGTTGATGCAATTTTTATCAATGGTCTAAAAGAAGATGCTCTTTACCAATGTGTTTGGCAAGCTGGAGCGATTTTTCTACCAATTCAATCCGTGGGAGTTATGGGCGATGAGAGAACGTATGAAAATGCTGTAGCTTTGAGAGCTGTTTCATCAACTGATGGAATGACAGCAGATTGGTGTCACTTACCTTATGAATTTTTAGCAAAAATATCTAATAAAATAATCAACCAAGTTAAAGGAATTAATAGGGTTACCTATGACATTAGCTCAAAACCACCTGCAACGATAGAATGGGAATGATTTTTGTAGAGGAAGAATTAAGAATAATAAATTAAGAATGATAAATTCTGAATATTGATTTATAAGTTACATGCAATTGGAATTAATCTAATAATCAAATAGAATAATCTATATTAAAAATGAAAAAAACAATCTATACAATCCTTTTTTGCCTAAGTAGTATTATTGGTTTTTCACAACCCGAGAATCCAAAAATTGAATCTATTGAAGGCAAAAACTTCTATGTACATGTGGTACAAGGAGGAAATACGCTTTATGGTTTGAGTAAATTATATAAAGTCACACCAGAAAAAGTTATTGAATTCAACCCATCTGCTTCAAATGGTTTGCAATTTGGTCAGGTTATTTATATCCCAGTTGACACAAATCAAACTGCAATTGTGCCAAAAATTGATACTCCAGCACCAGCTTTCCATAAAGTAGAAAAAGGTGATAATTTGTATAATATTTCCAAAAGATACTCCGTTTCAATGGAGGATTTGGTAAAATTAAATGCGGGTTCAGAAAAGTCTATTTCAGTAGGACAAGAGCTCAAACTTCCTAGTAATGCGAAAGGAAAAGCGGAAGAAGAAATTTCACGCATTGAAACACAAATTACTTTTTCTGATAGCGTAATTTTATACACAGTTTTGCCTCATGAAACAATTTACAGTATTTCTAAACGTTTTATGATTTCTGTTGAAGAAATTTCAGCAGCCAATGATATCAAAAACAATAAAATACGCAAAAATGATGTAATTAAAATACCGGTAAAAAAAGAAAAAGTCACGAAAGTTGAAATTCGTAAAGTTGAAGTTATTAAACAAAAAAATCCAGACGAAGAATTATCGTTTAAAACAAGAGGACAATATAAAATAGTTTATTTTTTACCATTTGCACTTGATGGTGGTTCTGATAATTTACGCGGAATTTCAACGGAATTTTTGATGGGTGCGCAATTAGCAATGGATTCACTCGAAAAAATGGGATTAAATGCCACAATTCAAGTCATTGACGCATCAAGCGACACTGCAAAATTTAAAGAACAATTGAATTCCAAAGAAGTGAAAAATTGTGATTTAATTTTTGGTCCATTTCACGGACAAACAGTTGAAATTGCAGCTGATTGGGCAAAAATAAACAAAGTGAGATTGGTTTCTCCTCTTTTTTCGGCAACAAAAATTTTAGAAGAAAATCCTTACATTTATAATGCTGTAAATTCTGACATTACATTAATTGAAGGTTCAGCCAAATATTTAGCAGAAAATAAACGTGAAGATCAAATTGTTTTGATAAAAGTTGATGCAAAAGATAATGAACTCTACCAAGCTTTTAGAGCAAAGTTTCTTCAATCCTTGCCTCGTGGATCAAAAGTAAAATTACTTGAATGTTCACAATCTGAAATGGGAAATTACATTAAAAAAGGTGGAAATACAATTTTAGTTATCCCTTCAAGAGACAAAGTTTTTTCAACACGATTCATAAATAATCTTGACAAAGTTTCCTCAAAAGCTGGAAGTGGCACAATTTCTGTTTTCGCAACGAAAGACTGGGCAAACAACGATGACATTAAAGGTTACTACAAAAATAAATTCTCTTTACATTTCGCAACTCCTTATGATTTTAATTATTCATACGATCCAACCAAAAAATTATTAAAAAAATACAGAGTAAAATACAATTCAGATTTATCGAAATATGGAACTCAAGGATTTGATGTTTCCCTCTATTTTTTATCTGATTTTTTATTACACAAGACGATTCCGATTGGCGTGATGAACAAAATTTCAATGAAGAGTGTTGGAAGTGGTTCTGGTTATGAAAACAAAACTTGTTTTATTTTAAAACAAGTTGATTACGAAATGATTCAAGTTGGAATGATAAATGAATAAGTCACAAATTGCAATAAAATTTAAAGCCTTGCAGCAAAGAATTTGCGAAGGTTTGGAAAAATTAGATGGAATAGGCATTTTTCAATCTGACGAATGGAAAAGATTTGAAGGAGGTGGTGGAAGAACTAACATTCTTCAAAATGGAGATCTACTTGAAAAAGGAGGCGTTGCATTTTCGGAAGTGTACGGAAAAGTAAGCGAAGAAATGAAAAACCAACTCAATTTCAAGCAAGGAAATGAATTTTATGCAACTGGAGTGTCAATCGTGTTGCATCCAAAAAACCCACATGTTCCAATTATACATATGAATGTCCGCTATTTTCAAATTGATGAAGATGTATATTGGTTTGGTGGTGGAATAGATTTAACGCCTCATTATGTTATTCCAGCGCAGACAGAAATGTTTCACGAAAGATTAAAAACAATTTGCGATAAATTTAATCTTGATTTTTATCCAAAATTCAAGCAACAAGCTGACGATTATTTTTATATTCCGCACAGAAATGAAACAAGAGGCATTGGCGGAATTTTTTATGATCACATGTCTTCAAACAATTCAAGTTTAACAAAAGAAGATTTTGTAAAATTAGCGCTGCAATTAGGCGATAATTTTGTTTCAATTTATTCAGAGCAAGTAATTTTAGGGAGAAATTTACCCTTTTCACAACAAGAAATTGCTTGGAGAAATTTGCGTCGTGGCAGATATGTTGAATTTAATCTTGTTAATGATAGAGGAACAAAATTCGGACTTCATTCTGGAGGAAGAACAGAATCAATTTTAATGAGTTTGCCACCAAATGCAAATTGGGAATATAATTTTTCACCAAAAGAAAATTCAAAAGAATTTGAAACTTTAACTTATCTGAAAAAAAATATATAATATTCTTTTTTAAGCAACCTTTTAGGAGATTTTACGTTTTTTGACTGCGGTATAAAGATTTATCTTTAGCTTTATTCCACATGTTCCTTAAAGAAAAGAAAAAACTTTATATGAAAAGAATTATCATTTTAATAGCATTTATTTTATCTGTTAGCACTTTTAACGCACAGGTTTTCTTTGAAAATTGGATCAATCCTCAAGCGTGGACCACTAATGATGCTGATGGAGATGGAAATGATTGGTTTGGATTGGATTTATCAACTGATCCAAATATTAGTTCACTTGGATTTTCGGTTGCTTCTGAGTCTTGGTTCAACGCACCTTTAACTCCAGACAATTACTTAATTTCTCCTGCAATTGATTGTTCAGCCTTAACAGGCAATATTACCTTTACTTTTGATGTAGCTTCAAATGACCCAGGCTTTCCTGCTGAAAATTATTCTGTCTATGTTGTGACTGATAATTCCTCAGCTGCTATGGCAGTCGCTACTCCGATTTTTTCTGAAACGATTTCAATTGGCGGTGTAATAACGAACCACGTGTTTGATATTAGTTCTTTTGCAGGACAGTCAGCGGTTTTTTTAGTTTTCGAGCATCATAGTTGCACTGATCAAAATTTATTAGTCATTGATAATATAGGTGTTTACAATGCTGATTTTTCAACTGATATTTTAGTGGGAACCGCTTGCAATAATTATACATTTACGGATCTTTCAGTTGGTGCCACTTCATGGGCTTGGGATTTTGGACCTGGGGCGATTCCAGCAACTGCAAACACAGCTGGTCCGCATGTAGTAAATTATTCTTCGGCTGGGACAAAAACAGCAGTTTTAACTACTGATGGGATTGCTACTCAAACGTATACAAATCTGATAAATGTTTCTTTATTAGACGCTGCAAATTTTTCTTACTCTCAAACAAATTATTGTGTTGGTTCTGCAAATGAAATTGCCTCAATTACTGGAGCTATAGGAGGTGTTTTTTCATCGACAACTCCCGGTTTCGTAATTGATGCCAATTCTGGAGAAATTGATTTATCTGCTGCTGCAGCAGCAACATACGATGTGACTTACACAACACCTTTCTCAGCTTGTCAAAATACTTCAACAATTTCAATCACAGTTGGTATTGATGATGCTACTTTTTCTTATTCTACAACTCAGTTCTGTTTTGGAAGTCCAAACGAAATTGCTACAGTTACTGGAATAGCTGGCGGTACTTTTAGCTCTACTAATCCTGCTTTTGTAGTTGACAATACGACCGGTGAAATTGCTCTATCAACTATTCCTGCAGGGACATATGATGTGACTTATGCAACACCAGCTGGAATATGTCAAAATACCTCAAGTTTAACTATAACAATTTTATCAAATCCAACAATAGATAATGTGCCAGGAAGTTTAGATCAATCATTATGCGTCGGAACTATGACAAATCCAATATCAATTCTAGGCACTGGAACTGGATCAGGTACTTTAGCATTCGATTGGTCATATACAACTGTTCCTCCAGGTGAAGATATAGGTTTGGTTTCTCCGGGTTCAGGAGATATTCCTTCCTTTTTGTCACTCAATACAACTGTTTCTCCAATCGTGGCAACCTTTATAATTACATCAACCGATGGAACATGTTCTGGCGTAACACCTTTTTCATTTACAATTACAGTAAATCCAGTTGATGATCCAGGCTTTGGTTACTCAGACAATATTTTTTGTTTCGCCAGTCCTGATGAACCTTTAGGTTTTGTTAATTTACCTGGAGGTACATTTAGTTCAACAACTGCTGCATTCGTAAATCCAATCACTGGAGATTTAGCTATTTCAGCAGCCGCAGTAAATACTTATGACATTACCTATACAACAGTTGGAAATTGTCCTAACTCATTAACTTTATTTATTGATATAATCACTTCACCTGCCGTTAATGCAATATTGCCGCAGTTTTCATGTGAAAATGCAATGACCACCGATATTTTATTTTCTGGCACAGGAACAACCTATGATTGGACATATACAAATGCTGCAGCTGAAAATATTGGAATTGCTTTTGCTGGAACAGGGGATATTATATCCTTCCTTGCACAAAATACTACAGGAGCAAGTTTGATTTCTACTTTTACTGTAACACCGCAGCTAGGAACTTGTGCAGGAAATCCTGTTGTTTTTGATTTTGTTGTGGAGCAAAATTTAACGGTAGACCCAATCGTAGATCTACCTGATTGTGAAAATAATACAATAAATTTAATTCCTTTAACTGGAAATGCGGCAGGTACATTTGATTGGACAAATTCAGATCCTACAGTGGGATTAGCGGCTTCTGGATCAGGAGATATTGCAGCATTTACAGCTTCAAATGGAACAGCAAATCCAATTACTGCAACAATCGATGTTGTTTTAAATATAGGTACTTGTTCAAGCCTTCCTGAAAGTTTTGATATTACTGTAAATCCTTTAGTTAATTCGGTATTTACTATTTCTGCACCTTCAGCTTGTTCAAATGGAGCAAATCCGATAACAACTTTAGATCCATCTGCCTCCATTGGTGGTACTTTTTCCTCAACCTTAGGCTTGACAATCAATCCAATTTCTGGACAAATTGACTTAGCAACTTCACTTCCAGGTATTTACACAATTGAATATGCAGTTGGCAATGCTCCCTGTATTTCTGCAACTTCTTTAAATTTTGAAGTAATCGAAGCACCAATAATTGCTCCAATTTTACCCGTAAATGTTTGTGCAGGAACTATAGTTCCTAATATTCCAATTTCCATGCTTTCTGCGTACCTAATTGATTGGACAAATGACAATGTTACAACAGGTTTGTTAAACTTAGCTGGTCTCGGTGACATAAATTCGTTTATTGCAAGTAATCCAACTTTAGGAGGCTTACCTGAAGTTTCTACAATAACTTTAACTGCAGATAATAATGGATGTGTTAGTTCTCCAGCAATTTTTACTGTTACAGTTAACTCAAATCCAGCTGTAAATGCTGGTCTTGACATTGAAGAATGTGAAGGTATTCCTATTACTTTAACAGCAACAGGTTCTTTAGGAACAGTTTTTACATGGGATAATGCAATTGTTGATGGTGTTCCATTTAATAAAGTAAATGGGAATTACACTTTTACAGTAACTGGAACTTTAAATACTTGCACAAAAATAGACCAAGTAGCAGTTTTAATAAATCAATCTCCAATGGTTTCTGTTGGTCCAGATATAGTTGCTTGTGAATTTTCAGATTTATTATTGACAGGTAATGGAGCAACAACAATCACTTGGAATAATGGAGTAATAAATAACGTTCCCTTTGTTCCTTTTTTCAGTGGTGACTATATCGCTACTGGCATAAATCAATTTGGGTGTACTGATAAAGATACATTGGTTGTAACTATTGAATCTCTGCCAATCCCGGGATTTAGTCAAACTATTTTTAGTGGTTGCAGTCCGAGTACAGTTATTTTTACAAATCCAACCATTACGAACGCTTGCGTTTATTCTTTTAGTGATGGCACAGCTGCAATTGGGAGTGTAGTTTCTCATACTTTTACTCAAACAGGTGTTTATGATGTTACGATCACTGAAACGTCTCCAAATGGTTGCAGTGGTGCCACCACAGTGATTGGTGCATTTACATTAAATCCTGATCCTGTTGCAAGTTTCAATGTTGTGACACCTATGTTAAGTACTATTAATCCAACAACTTCCTTTAACAATACATCCACTGGAGCTATTGTTTATGAATGGAATTTTGGAGATGTTTCAAATCCTGTTTTTGGTTTTGAAGCAGACCATACTTTTCCTGCAGAAGCAGCAAATAATTATAGAGTAAGGTTAATTGCAGAAACTCAATTTGGTTGTGTTGATACAGCATATGCTGATATAATTTTAGAAGAATCTTTATTGTTTTATATTCCAAATAGCTTTACCCCTAATGCTGATGAGTTCAACAATAAATTTCAACCTGTTTTTTATTCAGGCATAGATCCACAAGTTTTTAACATGAAGATATATAACCGTTTGGGGCAATTAATTTTTGAAACAAATGATGCAAAATATGGCTGGGATGGAGACTATGGTTCTGGAAATGGATTAGCTGAATCAGGAGTTTACAACTTTAAAATAGAATTTAGTACTGCCACAAAAGATGAAAAAAAACTGGTTGTTGGAAATGTTAACTTAATTAGATAGTTTTTAAGATTCCAATAGTAGAAATATTATTTTTTTATGTAAAATTAATTTTAAATATATTTGTACATCGATGCTAAAATAATTGATAAAAATGAATGTCTTTTGACATGAAAAATTAAAATCTATCTAGTCAAAAATAATATTTAACTATAAAACTATGAAAAATAAACTATTTATTTTGATAACTTCTTTAATTGGAGTCAACTCTGTATTTTCGCAACAAACAATAATTACAGTAGATGGAACTATTAATGGAGTCACAACAAATACTTGTAATGGCTTTATCATAGATTCAGGTGGACAAGGAGGTTCTGGTTACAGCAATAACGAAAATACAACATTTACAATCTGTCCTGATAACCCTGATGATATAATAAATGTTCAATTTAACCTCTTTAATCTTGATCCAACAGATCAAAACCCACTTCCAAATGTTACAAATGTTGATGAAATGTCAATTTATGACGGAAATTCAACAGCTGAGCTCTTTTTAGGAAATTATTCAGGTACAGGTTTACAAGGAGTATTAGTTCAATGTACACCTCAAAATTTAACGGGATGTTTAACGTTCAATTTTTATTCAAATAATGTTGGCGGTTCTGGAGCTTTTTCAGCTAGTGCTACTTGCACAACACCTTGTGATGATCCAACTGCTGGCGGAATTGTACTTTCAGGAATTACGAATGATAGCATTCACGCTTGCATGAACGAAGTTATTGATTTTCAAGAATTAGGATCATTTGCTCAACCAGGATTTACTATCTCAGAATATAAATGGGATTTCATGGATGGGTCAACTTCTTTGGGTCAATCGGTGAGCCATAGTTATGCAATTCCTGGGCATTATAGAGTTCAGTTATTTGTAACAGATGACAATGGTTGTACAAATAATAATCTTATTGATGTTGATGTTTTAGTTGCCACACCTCCTAATTTTGTAAATTTCCAAGGTGATACAACTTTATGTATTGGAGAATCAATGATAGCAGCAGCAACCCCCCTCTTGTATGAGAATACCTGGGAAGGATTTACTGGTGAAACAACCATAAATAATGGTTGCATGACAGATGATCAGTTAGGTGTTGCTCAGAATGTGGACATTGTTCAAACTGGTTTTACTTCAGGAACTACAATAACAAATTCCAATCAAATTTTGTCTTTGTGCATGGATATGGAACATTCATTTATGGGTGATTTAGTTGTCTCTATCGCTTGTCCCAATGGTCAATCTGTAATCTTGCATCAGCAAGGTGGTGGTGGAACTCAAATTGGTGAACCAATACAAGAAGACAATGTTGATTGCACAGATCCAGCAACACAGGGAGTTCCATATTCATATTGTTTTACTCCAACTGCTACCAATACATGGGTAGAATGGGCAAATGCCAATGGAGGTACTTTACCGGCAGGGGATTATGAACCAGTGATGCCATTAAGTGGTTTGGTTGGTTGCCCAGCAAATGGAGTTTGGACATTAACTGTGGTTGATAATTGGGCATCTGATGATGGAACCGTTTTTAGTTTTGCTTTAAATCTAGATCCTACTATGTATCCGGATGTTGTTGAATTTACTCCTGAACATAGTTCCAACTTAGATTCTTCTTTTTGGACTTTTCCCGCTACATTTGCTTCAAACCTAACACCAAATGGAGACACAATGTTAATTGCTCCAACTGCTGCTGGAACATATACGTACCAATATACTGTTGTAAATAATTTTGGTTGTTCAAATGATACAACTTTTAATGTAAATGTAACTGAATTTCAACTTCCTATATCACTATCAGACACAGCAATTTGTGCTGGAAATTTATTATCTTTAGTTGACTTTCCCCCTTGTAATTATATATTAAATCTATATGACTCTTTTGGAGATAGTTGGAATGGAAACAACTTACTGATGACAAAAAATGGAGTTACAACCAGCTACACAGTTGATAATACACCAGGAGATTTCGAACAATTTACCATTCCTGTCAATTTTGGAGATAACTTGTCTTTTGTTTTTGATGATGGTGGAAATTGGCAATCAGAATGTTCTTACGAAGTTTTGGATTGTTCGGGTGCAATTATTTACACTGGAAGTTCACCCCTCAGTACTAGTACTAATGTAGTTTCTGTTGGTTTATCATTTCCAGAACCAGTATCATTTACCTGGTCTCCAGCTGCTTTCTTTGATACCCTAATTAATTCAACTAACCCACAAGTATTTATAGAAAATGATATTTCTGTGAGCGTAAATATTTATCCTACAGCACATCCGCTTTGTAATGCTACTGCTGTAATGAATATTACGGTATTGCCCAATTCATATGTGGGACAAGATTCTACAGTTTCAATTTGTCAAACAATTCAAATGGAAGATCTTTTTAACTATTTAGGTCCAGGAGCAAATAATACAGGAACCTGGATTGATCCAAATTTAAATCCAATTGTAATGCCGATAGATCCTGTAACGATGCTAGAAGGTAATTACGTTTATACAGTGAGTTCTGGAGGTTGCACTGGTTCAGCGACTATTACTGTAAATAAATTCACCCCAACGATTACAAATGTTGTCATAAATGATGCAACGTGCGTCAATGCATCAAACGGAAGTGTAGAAATTACTGGCACTAATTTTAACTCATTTTCAGTTGATGGGTCAATTCCTCAATTAATTCAATCGCCTGCTATCATTAGTGGTTTAAATGAAGGGTTTCATTTAATTACCCTA
Organism: Flavobacteriia bacterium; assembly: GCA_947490145.1. Lineage (GTDB taxonomy): Bacteria > Bacteroidota > Bacteroidia > Flavobacteriales_D > Crocinitomicaceae > M2408. The sequence continues at coordinate 43,801 of CANLGD010000011.1, read as the reverse complement.
TTTGGTTCTCTAAGCTGTCAAGTTGATACATTAGTTTTTGTAAATGATCCAGATTCATTAGCAATATCTTTCATAACACCAGCTTCAGTAATTTGTGTTGGAGATACTTCAAAATTAACAGTGAACGCAAGTGGTGGAAGTTCTCCTTATATTTATACTTGGACATTAAATGGAACAGTAATTGACAATTTCCAATCAATAGATGTGGTTCCACAAAATCCTTTAAATAATTATTGTTTGACATTAACCGAACAATGTGGCTCTACAAGTGTCACAGAATGCACAGTTGTCGAATTTGATCAAAATATTTTACCATTACTTTCAATATCAGATCCGGATATCTGCTTAGGTGAAATAAGCACATTTACTGACATTACCGCCAACCCAAATGCATTTGCCTCTTTAGTAACCTTCGGAGATGGGGATAGTCTAATGATTCCAGTTTCAGAAACTAGTTTTATGCATCAATATGATAGTATTAAATCTTACAGTTTGACAATGACAACAGTTTCATTAATAGGTTGCATATATACAAATGCATTTACTAATATGCTTGAGATTCATCCAAATCCAACTGCTAATTTTGCCGTAAATCCAGATGTTGTTAGTTCTATGAATCCGGAAGTGACATTGATTAATGTAAGTTCTCAAGATGTTGTGAATAGCTCTTGGTACATGCCAATGGCTGAAGTTGATACAGCTACAACTGAAGATGCTAGTGCAAAATATCCTTTAGCTAAGGAGGGAGATTATAATGTTACTTTATTCGTTGAAAATTTTTATGGCTGTAGAGATTCAATAACCAAAATGGTCCGTGTTCAAAATGAAATGACAATGTATATTCCAAATTCTTTTACACCAAATGGCGATGAATTAAATAATACCTGGAATATATCAACAAACGGTATTGATTTACAAAATTTCACGTTATTGCTTTATAATAGATGGGGAGAGTTAATTTATGAGAGTCACGATCAATCAATTGGATGGGACGGAACTTTTGATGATGAATTGGTTCAAGCTGGAATTTATCACTGGGTTATTACAGGAATAAATTTATTGACTAATATTGAATTTGAAAGACATGGATTTTTAAATATTTTTAGATAAAAAAATATTTATTAAAACTACATAGGTCCTTATCATGAAAAAATTGATAAGGACTTTTTTTTACCCATAAAAATTGATTATTTTTGCTCAAAAAAATAAGTATGTCAACGAGAAATTGGTCACCAGTAAAGGAATTTACAGATATAACTTTTAAATACTCTGAAGGGGTTGCTCGAATAGCATTTAACAGACCAGAATGCCGCAATGCTTTTCGTCCAAAAACGGTATCTGAATTACAAGAAGCATTAATTTTCTGTCATGAAAGTCAAGAAATTGGTGTAGTTTTGTTATCTGCTGAAGGTCCCTCTCCAAAAGATGCTGTTTGGGCTTTTTGTTCTGGTGGAGACCAAAGAGTTCGTTCTACGACGGGCTATAAAGGCGAAGATGGAATTAATCGTTTTAATATTTTAGATGTGCAACGACAGATTCGCTTTATGAACAAAGTAGTAATTGCGGTTGTACCTGGTTGGGCAGTTGGCGGTGGACATAGTTTACACGTTGTGTGTGATCTTACAATTGCAAGTAAAGAAAATGCAATCTTTATGCAAGCAGATGCAAGTGTTGCAAGTTTTGACGGTGGATTTGGTTCTGCTTACCTAGCAAGACAAGTTGGTCAAAAAAGAGCGCGAGAAGTATTCTTTATTGAGAAACAATATTCAGCACAAGAAGCTTATGAAATGGGAATGGTAAACGCTGTTGTTCCGCATTCAGAATTGGAAGATTTTGCTTTCGATTGGGCAAAAATAATAATGACAAAAAGTCCTACCGCAATAAAGATGTTGAAATTTTCTTTTAATTTAATTGATGACGGCTTGGTTGGGCAACAGGTTTTTGCGGGTGAAGCAACACGTCTAGCATACATGACAGAAGAAGCAACTGAAGGAAGAAATGCTTTTTTAGAAAAGAGAAAACCTGATTATAAGAAATATCCAAAGTTTCCTTGAGGATATAATACTTGCATCTTAACCAAATAAGAAATAATACCAAATTCAAGTTTGTGTTACTTATACGTTTTTATATTTCTGATAGGCTAAATTAAACTTATTTAAAGTGAGTTTCATTAACTCTTCACAACTTCTACCCACTTCCCTCCTGCTTTCGCATTAATTCCGTGGTCATACATTGCTTCCGAATAAACTGATGGCAGATAGAATTTTCCTAAATAACTTGCATTTAATCGAATTTTAAATTTTTTAGTACCGGTTGCAGGTAAATCATAATAGGTGTAAACACGATCGTCTCTAATGTCTTGATATCTCGCATCGTTTTTATCATTTGTTTCATCCATTCTGGAATTATGAATTTCCCAACCGCTCGGGAAAATTTGATTAATTACCATTTCGCGGTAAAAGCCTTTTTTACCAGGATTGTAAACTGTTACTTCAGCAAAAAACTCATTTCCTTGTTTGATTTTTGTAATATCAACCTCATTTCCTTGGGAATCTTTGTACAATACTTTCAAAGTCAAATTATTGGATTGATTATTTTCGTCACCAATTAATGGAATTCCTTCGTTAGTGATTTTTACAAATAATTTTGTTTTTCCAGTATTCCTTATTTTAAATTTACCTTTTGAAGTTAAATCATTTTCTGTAAAAACAAGTTTAACTAATTTTGATTCTTCGGTTTTTTGAACTTCTTTTTGTCCGTTTAAAGAATAAGAAAATGTCATTTTTCCTGCTCCACCCTTCAAGCCATAAAATGATGAAATTGCCATCAAGGAATAAGCTGTTTCTTGCGTACTCATCCAAGAATTATTGTTCAACAATCCTGAAAGTTCGTCAGCAACTTTTTGTCCTTTTGCTGTGTTTTTGAATAAACTTAAAACTTCCAAAATCATTGCTTTGTCACGTTTATCAGAACCATAAGTATATGACATTTCTTTATATGGTGGAGCTGTTGCTGGCAAATTAAATACCAACTTCGCTGCAACTTCTTCTTGGCCAGCTAAAATATACGCTCCAGCTAAACGCCATTTTGCAATTTGAGACAAATCACTTTCTTCACGCAATCTGTTCATCGCACCCAATTCTGGATTGTTACTCAATGCTAAAGTATAAAGTCTATAAGCCTGAACCAATTCATGACTTTCTTTCGCATGAGAATGTGTGTAAAAGTTACTTGCACTTGTCCAATTTTTCGCTTGTTTTTGCTGATATTTCACCCATCTATCTTTCAAACTTGTTGGGACAGAATATCCTTGTTTTTCAGATTCTAATAAAAAATGTCCAGCGTAATTTGTTCCCCAATCACTTTCACCATTTTCTCCAGGCCAATATGAAAATCCACCATTTGAGGTTTGAAATAATTGAATTCTTCTTATTGCTGATTTGATGTTTTTAGAAATCGTAGTTTGTTCTTTTTCAGAAACTTGCATCAAATTAGAAACAAATAATTGCGGAAAAGCAGCCGAAGTTGTTTGCTCAATACATCCATGCGGATATTCAATCAAATAATTCAAACGTTTTTCTAAACCTAAAGATGGTATTGAAGAAACTTCAATAGTTGAACGATTTGTTCCTATTAATCCGGTGTAAGTCAAATCTGAAGAAAATTCTTTTCCTGCATCAACCGATTTATTTTCGACATCATATATTACAGGATTAGAAGGCCGCACATCAACTTCTATTTCATCAATTGCAGTTTCATTTCCTGATGTAGCGATGATTTTTATTTTAGCAATCCCCACTCTATCAGCGACTTTCAATTTGAAATTAACAATATCATCACCAATTTCTGAAAAGGATAAATTCTCTGTTTTATTTCCAATATTTGATAATAATCCGTTCACTTCAATAGAAATTTTCACATCTTTGATTTGTTTCTCCATTGCAAAAACATTAACTGGCAATGAAATTTCTTCTGAAGGACCTAAAACTCTTGGTAAACTTGGTAAAATCATCAAAGCTTTTTTCACACTGACTGTTTTTTCAACATTTCCATACGCTCCATCATCTTGTGCAACAACCATGATTCTCACTGAACCAACATAATTTGGAATGTCGATTTGATGTGTTTTTGTTTGTCCAGCCTCCAACACAAAAGGACCAATGTGCCGAACCATTGGTTTAAATCTATTTGCTTTTGCACCTTTTCCCGCAGTTACTTCACCATCTCCACCAATACTTAACAATTTATTTAATTTACCTGCATAAGCACCAATTACATCGTCATACATGTCCCAAGTTTTCACTCCTAACGCTTCTTTTGCGTAAAATACATCCCAAGGAGCTGGAGTTTGAAAACGAGTTAAATCTAGCAAACCATCGTCCACAATCGCCAAAGTATAAGTCATTCGTTTGCCATTTTTTTCACTTACTTTAATACTTGCTTTAGTTTCTGGTTTAAAAACTTCAGCAGTATGGATTTCAGGATATAAATGTGTATTTGGATTGTCAACTAAAAGTGGTAAAATTCCATACATTCTAATTGGTAAATCATTTTTTGTACCAATGTGAGCTTGCAATAAAGTTACGTGAATATAAGCATTTGGAGCCATTTCTTTCGTAGCTTCAAATGAATAGGTTGTTTCGCCTTGCTTCGTTTCAATCCAAAATTTCTTCAATACTTTTGAACGATTTTCAATACTTACCAAAGCTCTGCCATTTGATGGAGAGGGAAAAGATAGTTTAATTTGTTCACCCGTTTGGTATTTTTCTTTGTCACAAGAAAATTGCAACATATTCGCATTTTCGTTGTTTCCTCTGTTTGCGCGATTCCAAGATGGCCAATCAATAGAAATAATTTTCCCAGTTTGATGTTTTCCATTAATATCTGTAACGGTAACAATATAACGTCCATAATCTGGATAGTTGATTTTAAAATTGAATGAACCTTTTCCATTTTCAGTTGAAATCATTGTGTCTTTGACAACAATTGTTCCTGAACGAGAAATGTAGTTTGCAAAATCTTCTTGATCTTTTTCGTACCACCAACGCCAAGAAATTTTATAAACTTTCACATTTAATTCTTTCGATGAAACTAAATTTTGCTTTTCATTGATTGATACAACATTGAATTTATAATTTTTGTCCGTTTCATAGGATTCTTGTTGCTTATCAGCGAATTCTGGAGCATCTAAACCAATGTAAGTTCTAAAAGGAGAATACCTAACTGTCATTCTATCAATGCTAAAATCTCCTCCTTTTTCGAAAACTTTCGTGATAAAAGTTGCTCGCAACATTCCTGGCGCATTTTTGCCAATTTGCAATTTCGTTTTGATTTTTGCTTCTCCGTTATCGTTCAAAGTTCCATTAAACACATTTTCTTCTTCAGAAATATATTGTCGAATCGGAGAATCGAAGGCATAATTTTTAAACTTATCAAACTTAGTTGTTCCTTGAGAAACTTTTACATTTACACTTGCCCGTAAACTCTTTGCCAAAGCACCATGGAGCCATTTGGAGGACAAAGTTGTAACAGAATCGAGCATTGAATTTTCATCAATATCCAACTCTATTTTTAATCTATTTGGTTTTACTGTCTCAATTTTTAGATTCTTTGTAAATGATTTATTTCCAACTTTTACATGAGCCGTATAATTTCCTGTTGGAGCATCTTCGCTCGTTTTACAATAAAAATCGAAGGTTCCGTTTAGGTGTTTTGTTTTTGTCGTTTTATATAAAACTTGACCATTTGGATCTAATAATTCAAATAAAACAGGATGATTTTCTGGTAAGAGTTTATCTTTATTTTCTAAAATAAAATTCAAATAAAGGGAATCTCCTGGTCGCCAAACTCCTCTTTCTCCATAAATAAATCCTTTTACACCTTTTTGAACTAATTCACCTTTTACATCAAATTTACTAAGGGAATTTGAATAACCATCGCTTAATTTTAAGTAGCCACGTTGTTTTCCATATTTTGCAACCATCAAAAATGGTTTTTCTTTTAATTTTATATCCAACATACCATTTTCATCCGTTCTACCAGAAGCAATTGATTGTCTGGTAAAATCAAAATATTCAACATCTACATTTACCATAGGCTTTGTTGTCAACATATCATTTACAAAAGCGTGAGAAAGTTTATTTTCCTCCATTTTATAAATTAAACCTAAATCAGAAGCCAAAATGTTTCTACTTACACCTTTTCCGCTGTAATAATAGTTGTTACATGGACTATATTCTTCATCGTAATCGTCCCAAGTTTCGTATTCATCAAAATTATAACCATGCCAAAAACGTTCGCTCCAACCTTCATCTTCTCTTTCTGTAGAACCATAACTTGCTTGATTATCAACTGAAGCTCGGTCGTTTTCGTTTTCAGACTCACAATTACAAGTTGCATATTCCTTTTTAAAGCGAATACTGACACGATAAATCGCCCCCAATTCAGTTTTTATCAAATCATTTAAATCAATCACGTGGCTATTCCATTTTTTCAAATCTTTGCCATCGTAATCCAACGAAATTGTTTTTTCTTTCACAATTTTTCCAAAACGAGTCAATCCATCATCGCCATTCAAATCATTCACCTGCAAATAATTATGAATATTATTTTCGTAAATTTTGATAATTCTAACATCTACTTTTTTCAAACTTATTGCTTCGAAAGGAAAAATCAAACCTTGAGAATTTGGTAAAATACTCCCATTTCCTTTAATTTTAACGAGTGGTTTTGCTTCTTCAAAAGTCAAATCAGTATCGTACGAATTATTCATGTGATATCCTTTCACATTTTTTATCCCAGTTGAAACACTAATTCGTTTTTCTCCGAGGTAACGATTTGGTAAAAATACAGTTACTTTATTATTCTCAATCTTGAAAGATAAATTATCAATGTCTTGAATTGCAATGATTCCATTTAGATTTTGACCATAAAGCAATGGTTCTGTAAATGTTAGTTCAACTTTTTGATCATCACGATCCACAACTCGTGCTTCATTAATTGAAAAATCGCCAAAAGCAGGAATATTAACTAATTCTTGTCCGCGAGAATTTGCTCGAATAATTTTTCCATCCCATTCGATTTCTAGAGTTCCTTCAATTCCTTTGCGTTTAATGCTATCAACAAAAAAGCGGTATTCATTTTTATTGTAATAATCTTGTTCTAGTCTGATTGGCAAAAATTTACCATCATATTTGGCAGCTAAAGTTTGTTTCAATTTTAAAGTGTCTTCATTATCTGAAGTTGAGATTCTACCTTCGTAATAATACCAATCGATTTCATAATCATTGTACATTTGCAAATTTCCTTGCGTAAAAAACATTTTTTGTTCGTATGTCCCAAACTGAAAACGAAAAGTTTCATGTTCGCTTTTCTTTACTTCAGCAACTTTATCCAATTCAAAAGAAACGGTAAAAATCTGGCCAGAAGGCAACATCTCATCCGGTTGAAATTCAATCACACGCTCATTAATCCAAACAGGTTTTCCACTTATCGCTGGTTCAATTGAAAAAACATCTTCCAAAATTGTAGAATCAGGAATTGAACTTCCCTCCTCGCCTACTTCAGAATTTTCATTCATTGCAGTTTGAATTTTTTCGTAAATGCTTTTTGTCAATTCGATTCGAATCGGAGCCTCACGGCTAATCATTCCAGAAGTATATGCAGAAACATATTCACGAAACGCTGGATCAACAACAATTACGTCTTGCTTGGAACCACAAGAATTAAAAAGTAAGATACTTGCTACAATAAAAATCAAGCATAGGAAGATTTTTGCGTTTTTCATAGTGATTAAAATTTTGTAAACAAATATCGAGTTAATTTAATTAACAAACAATAATTTTAAAATAATATTTTTCTAATTTATAAAACGATGTCAAAATGCATTTATTGAATCGGATAGCTTTATGAAAATATTTTTTTTGTACTTTTACAAATAACAATTTACGTTTTTATGGCAGCATTTTTTTATTATGTTTTTGTTTTCCCAATTTCTTTATTGCCACTAGCCATAATTTACCTTTTTACTGATTTTTTATTTTTACTATTTATCAGCATTTTTCCTTATCGAAAAAAGGTAATTTTACAAAATTTACGAAATTCCTTTCCTGAAAAAACTGAAAAAGAGATTCAGAGGCTGAAACAAAAATTTTACAAACATTTTACGGATATTTTAGCAGAAGGAATAAAAAATTTAAGTATTTCTGAAAAGCAATTAAAAAAAAGAATTTCCCTTAAAAACGATAAAATAATAGAGGATTTATATCAAAAAAATAAATCAGTTTTATTGGTTTCTGGACATTATAACAATTGGGAGTGGTTAATTACTTCTCAAAACTTCTTACTTCCGCATCAAGCTGTTGGAATTGGAATGCCTTTAACCAGTAAATTTTGGGATAAAAAATTAAATGAACGCAGAAGTCGTTACGGAATGAAGGTAATAAATGCTAAAACTGTAAAGGAATTTTTCTCTAAAGAACATAAAAAACCATTTGCAACTTTAATTCTTTCGGATCAATCTCCAGGCGATTCAAAAAAAGCTTACTGGATGACATTTTTAAAACAAGAAACTGCTGTACTTTTTGGCTGTGAACTTTTGGCAAATACTTACAATCAAGCCGTTGTGTTTTTTGTTATGCGCAAAATAAAACGTGGTTATTACGAATTAGATTTTAAATTGATAACAGAAAATGTAAAATTAAATTCTTGGGGAGAAATCACTGAAAAACACACAAATTTACTTGAGAAAGAAATTTTGGCTTCCCCAGAAAATTGGATTTGGTCCCACAAACGTTGGAAAAGGCAAATTCCAGAAAACTTGGAAGAGCTAAAAGAACAGCAAAAATCTGATTTTAATCAAAAGTTTGGGGAAATATGAAACTTTTAAATTCAATTTATTTAATTGCATCGATTGCTCTTTTACAAGCTTGCGCAAATTTGAAAAAAATCACAAAATTTCAGAAAGAAACAGGCTTTGAATACATTCAATATGGTGTTGATACAATTCACGCTAGAGGAATTATAATTTTCAATGATAAAATTTATACAGCAAATTCAAATGGCTTTGTTTATCGTTATGATTTAAATTCTAAAGTTTCAGAAAAATTAAACGAAAATTCTTTTGCAGAATTGCGAGACATTGCAATTATAAATAATTCTTCTTTTGTCGCAATGCAATCGCGCGATGAAAGTTCGATTATTTCAAAAAATGGAAAAGAGAATAATACTTGGAAACCCACTTCTCCAACTTTTTTTGATGGAATTGACATTAATAAAAATGGGTTTGGAATTTTAATGGGTGATCCAATTCAAGGAGAATTGCAAGTTTATTTAACAACTGATTTCGGAAAATCATGGACCAAAAGTTCTCATTCAGAATTAATCTGTCAAAGTGGTGAAGCTGGTTTTGCAGCAAGTGGAACAACAGTTCAAGTTTTAAACGATTCAACATTCATTTTTGTAAGTGGTGGAATAGCTTCAAACTTTTATAAAACAACAAATTTTGGAAAAACCTGGACAAAAAATTCAATTCCATTTAAGAAAAATGAAGCTTCTGGTCCATTTTCAATGCATTTTTGGTCACAAAAAAATGGTATAACTGTTGGCGGAGATTACACGAATTCAAATGATACTATAAATAATTGTTTTTTGACACATGATGGAGGAAAAACGTGGTCAAAACCAAATAAAACAATTTCAGGCTATAGATCTTGTGTAATAAAAGTAGGGAAAACACTTTATGCTTGTGGAACAAATGGAATTGATTTTTCCATGGATTTAGGTTTAAATTGGTACAAACTATTCAATGAAAATACGTTTTCTATGACAAGTTATAAAGGGAAAATTTATGCTACGACTGCTAAAGGAAGAATTTTGGTTTTTGATAAAAAATAAGCGCAAAAAAAATCCTTGATTAGCTTTTACCAAAATCAAGGATTAATTTTAAGACCTTTTCAAAATCGTCAACTCTTCGTTACTTTAAAAATTTTATTTACTCATTTACAAATGTAAACTTATAAATAAAATCTCAAAAAAGCCTCACCGCGAAGCAGCATCGAAGATAATTTGACACTTTTGAAAAGGTCTTAATAATCTTAATGGAAGAACTTATAAAGACTTCCCAATTCCTAATAATTGTTCAGCAGTTTGCATTCCAACAACAGATTTTTTGATCATTCCGTTTCCATCGATGAACAATAAGGTTGGGTAAGCTTTCACTTCGTATTTTTGAGCAACTATAGGTCCGTCAGCATTTTTTTCCATTTCAATTTTCAAATTGATGAATTTTGAATTGAATAATTTCGCTACACCTTCATCCATAAATGCCGTTGCAGCCATTCTTTTACAAGGTCCACACCATTCAGTGTAAGCATCAATAAAAATGATTTTCCCAGACGATTTTGCTTGTTTCATTGCATCTTCTAAAGTCATTTTTTGGAATTCAATTCCGCCAGCAGCTTGAGGTGCAACAACTTTTGAAGTTTCTTTCACATCTTTTGAAATGAATGCTGAAGAAATTCCTCCAACGATTAACATTAATACAAGTAATTTTTTCATTTTTTTGGTTTTAATAATTGCTTTTAATAATTTAATTCTTACTTTTATTTAACTTTAGCACTTTTAAAATTTGCTTTTATTTGATTCTAATTTTAAATCAAATTTACAACTTATTTTTCAAATGTAAAAATAAACTTATTTTCTATATGACAAATACCGTTCCAAAAATTAATATTCACAAACTTGCATTCCTTACAGAAAACATGGAAGTAATTCAAGAAATTGAGAATTTTATTGAAGAATGGAATAATTCAAAGGAAGAAATCATTTTAAAAACATCAGGTTCTACAGGTATTCCAAAAGAAATTAAGATGAAAAAACAGTTCATGATTGAATCAGCAAAAATGACTGGAGAATATTTTAATTTTAAAGAAAATGAAACGATTGTTTTGAGTTTGTCGGCTAAAACTATTGGTGGAAAAATGCAAATTATTCGATCTTTGATTCACAAAATGAACTTAACTGTAATAGATAATGCTAGAAATCCACTTAAAAATTTCAATCAAACGGCTCGCTTTATTTCGCTTGTCCCGCTCCAAGTTGAAGAAATAATTAAGGAAAATAAGGACAAATTACTTTTATTTGAAACTATTTTAATTGGAGGAGCGGCAATAAATCCAGGTTTGGAATCCGAAATAAAAGAAATAAAAACTAATTTCTTCGAAAGTTATGGAATGACCGAAACGCTTTCGCATGTTGCTTTGAGAAAAATTTCAAATTCGAAATCAAAAAGCTTTCAAGCTTTAAAAGGAATTGACTTTTCCCAAGAAGATTCTTGCTTGAAAATTAATGCACCAAAAATTGGCGTTAAAAATTTAATTACGCATGATGTTGTTGAATTAATCTCCAATACAGAATTTACTTTAAAAGGTAGAAAAGATTTCGTTATCAATTCTGGCGGATATAAATTTCACCCTGAAATACTAGAAGAAAAATTAACATTGAAATTTAAGTTCCCTTTTTTTATTTTGGGTGAAAAGAATATTGAATTTGGTGAAATTGTAACTTTTTACGTTGAAAAAACTTATTCTGCAGAAACTGAAAAAGAACTAACTAAAATTTTTAAAACTACTTTAGAAAAGTATGAAATTCCAAAAAAAATCTATTTCCTACAAGATTTTGAAAAAACAGATAGTGGAAAAATTAATCGCTTGAAAACGCAAAAAATTCATTTAAATTCTAAAAATTGAGCACCAAAGCAGCTTATTGTAAAATTTTTGGCTTATCTGAAACTGCAAGTAAAGACGAGATTCGCAGAGCTTATCGGAAACTTGCGATGAAATATCATCCTGATAAAAACTCAGATCCAAAAGCGCATCAAGTTTTTATAGATTTAGCTGAAGCCTATGATATTTTAATGAATGATCGCCTCGAAACTAAATCAACTGACAGAAAAATTAGAAAAGAAAAAACTTTTGAAGAAAGAAAAAAAGAGGCTGAAATTCGCTACAAACAGCAAAAAGCTAAAGAAGAACAAGAGCAAAACTTTTATTTCCAGAAATTAACATCTGGCAAAAAATGGAATGTTTTTAAAAAAATGGCCTATTTCGCAGCTCTTTTCAGTTTTCTTTTACTGCTTGAGCCAATATTACCAACACATGTCGAAAATCATACAATTACTCACTACTCTTATATTTACAATGGTTTTTTCGGTGGAGAAGTAATTTATTTTAAAACTGAAAAAGAGCTAAATCTTTTCATAAAAAATCCACATTTAACTTTTTGTTCCACAAATCCAGAGTTGACAATTGAACGTTCTTGGATTTTTTATAATCCACTTCGAGTTTGGAGTAAAAATTCCTATTTAAAAAGTCCTTACGAAACTGATTTTTCAGTAAATACTGCTTTCCCAGTAATCCCTTTGTTACTTTTACTTCCTATTTTCACACTTTATTTCAAAAGGCAATCCTTATATTTTACCTTCGCCTATTTTTTTAGTTTTTACTTTATTGGCGGAATTTTTATATATTTTATTTTATCGCAAGACAGATGGATTCACTTTTTGAGTTTAGGGATTTTGTGAAACTTTGATTAAAGATTTACAAATTAGCAGATTAAATATTTGCTCAGCTTTCAAGAAAATTGATTAAGGTGCGAAGCAATCTGTAATCTGAAATGATGGTTATTTCTTCATGGCTCTGGCCATATCTCGTTTATCATCTTTTTCTTTAAGGTCATGACGTTTGTCAAAAAGTTTTTTTCCTTGAGCACACGCAATGTCAATTTTTACCCAACCTTTTTCTGATAAAAACATTTTTAAAGGAATTAAGGTGTTTCCTTTTATCATCAAATATTTTTGAATTTTGTTTATCTCTTTTCTATTCAGTAACAATTTTCTGTCTGCTCGTGGTTTATGATTATAAAAAGAACCATTTTCATATTCCGTAACATGCATGTTTCTGATAAAAACTTCTCCTCCATCAAAAATGCAATACGCTTCCAAAATACTTGCCTTTGAATTTCGAATACTTTTAATCTCAGTACCAGTCAACTGAATTCCAGCAGTATAAATATCAAACAAATGATATTCAAATTTTGCGCGTTTATTCTTTATGTTGATTTGATTTTTAATCATTTCACAAAGATAGAAAAAAAGAGTTAACACAGCAAACTAAGTAATTACCTAAAATTATTAATAATAATGCAATAATTCACAAACTTTCACCAAACGTCAGTAGATTATTATCTGGATCTAATATTGAAAACTCTTTTTGTCCCCAGGGCTTTATTTGCAAATGTCCTGCTGGATGAATAATTACTTTTTTATCTAAAAAAGATTGAAATATCTCATTTATTTCATTTGTACGGATATAAACTTGTCCATAATTTTCCTTCGGATTAAGTTCGTTGAATTCAAAAAAATGGATTTGAATATTGTCTTTTTCAAGCATTAAATATCCGTCAAAATCTGCACTACCAAATTCATTAAAACCCAATTTATGAATATAGAAATCCCGAGTAATCGATTTATTTCTCGTGGGAAGTTTTGGATTTATGGAGGTTAACATATTTCAATTGCTAAATAAATTTTAAAAAACAAAAACACAAAATTACTAATTAAAATCATTTTAATCAGTGACTTATGTAACATTTTTGAATTTATAAATCCCTAACTTTACTTAAAAATAAAAGTTATGGAAATTATCGTTGAAAATATCAAATGTGGTGGTTGTATGAAGACCATTAAAAAAGCTATTTTAGAAATAAAAGGAACCAGCAATGTCGAAATTAATTTAGAAGAAGAAAAAATTTCACTAAATGCGAATGAAGATTCACGGTCACAGATTGTCTCTAAATTACATAAATTGGGATATCCTGAAAAAGGAAGTAATAACATAATTGAGAAAGCAAAAAGTTATGTCAGTTGTGCAATTGGAAGAATGAGTGCTGAATAAAGATAAATCTCCTTTTGTTATGACATAATTTTACAATTAAAACTTTATTATTCTTTTACTGAAATAAATTATCATTTTTTTTTGCCAGAAATAAAACTAAAATACTATTTCAGTTTTAAAAAATCACAGAACTTTGTGAGAATCTTCATACAATAAAAAACAATGTATCAAGGAAACAAATAAAAATGTTGAAGAAATAGCTCCTATGACTTAAAAACAATGTGGTGAAAATATCATTGCCTTTTTTTGATTCATTAGGCCCTAGAGGCTTCTGTAAAAGATGGTACGAGATATTTTCAAGCTGAGTTCGACTATTAATTTTGTTCAGAACGCCCTATAAAAATTCTGCTTTGAATAAATAATTCAGAATTCTCACAAATTGAAAATTAAATTCTCTCCAAAACGTATTCAATCAATTCATTCATTTCTTTCCCGTATCCTTTTGAAAATTCTTGATTTGGTCGATTTGCAATTCCTAAACAAATTGTTGTTGCTTTGTGTCCTAAAGATTTTCCTAAGAAAAATAAAGCTGAACTTTCCATTTCAAAATTATTTACTTTTAAACCATTGTGATTAAATTCTCCTAATTTTTCGTTCAAATCAGTCGTGGATAAATTTAAACGTAATTTTCTTCCTTGAGGAGCATAAAAACCGCTACTTGTAACTGTAATCCCTTCAAATGTTTTTTCTGAACGCAATTTATTTACAAGCGATTCGTCAGCAGAAATAAAATATGGTTTGATTTTTTCTGGTAAGCCTAAAAAAGTATCAATTTTAGCATTCATATCTTTTTCTTCATTTGAAAAATCAACATCATAAAAATGCGCAATATTATCTAAACCATAAGCATGAGCAGACAAAATGTAGGAATGCACTGGGATTTCTGGCTGTAAAATACCACAAGTTCCGATACGAATTAAGTTTAATGAAGTCAATTCTTTTTTGTCTTCACGGGCTTCTAAATCGATATTTACTAAAGCATCAATTTCATTAATGGTAATGTCTAAATTATCTGTCCCAATACCAGTTGACATTGCCGTAATATGTTTTCCTTTATACCAACCTGTATGCGTTGTAAATTCACGATGTTGCGCAATATGATCAATTTTGTCGAAAAATTTAGAAATTAATTCAACACGATCTTGATCGCCAACTAAAATAATGTTTTTTGCTAAATGTTTTGGTGCAAGTCCTAAATGATAAACTTGACCTTGTGCGTTTAATACTAATTCTGATGATGGATATTTCATTTTTTTAAATGATTACAAATTACAAATTGGCAGATTACAGATTGCTTGGCTTTGAATAAAAATTAATTTTCAGCGAAGCAATCTGTAATCTGTCAATTTGTAATCTAGTTAATTACCGTTCCAAAAACCTTCACTAAAATATCTGAAACTCTAGCTATTGGATTTGTTCTGATTTTATCTTCTTCAATTTCGACAAGTTTAAATAAACCTGAAATTGCTTTTTCTGTCACGTACTTGTCTAAATCTGGATTTACCTTTTCTCCCCCAGTAATCAACATTGCACCATTATATTTATTCATAATCGGCGTCCAATATTCTGTCAATTTCACTTTTGAAATTGCATTTTTGACAATAGGCGAAAAAGCAGTAGTTAATTGCAATGTTGTTCCATTTTTTAAGTAACGTGTTGCTGCGCCATTTCCTTCTTTTAAAATGGCAAAACCATCAGAAACTGACATACCTTTAATCGCATCCATGAAAATTGGTAATGCTTCTTTACTTGCTTCTTCAGCAGCGCGATTGAGGGTGGTTTCAAACTTTTCAACTTGACTATTTAAACCCCAATCCAAAGCTTTTTGTCTAACTTTAATTGCGTCCTCCGGAAATGAAAGTTTAATTAAGTCGTTTTTCAAAAAACCATCAGTAACAGAAGAAATATTCACAGAATTTTTAATTCCAAGAATCAAAGCTTCTTTCAAACCAGAAATTACTTCATCGTTTGTTAAGCTGGGTTTTGTAGTGCTAGCAGTTCCTCCTAATACATCACCGGCAACACTATTTAATACGTCACAAGATTGAGTTATTACTAATGCAGAACTTATTATCGAAATTGTAAGAAATATTCTTTTCATTATTATTATTTTTGTCAAAGATATAAAAGTTTTAAATAAATTGTTTGCAAAATCTGTGCAAATTGTTACTAAAACGATTCAAAATACTAATATTTTTAAAATGAATGCAGAAATAATTTCTATTGGAGATGAACTACTAATAGGTCAAACAATAAATACAAATGCTTCGTGGCTTGGATCCGAATTAGCTTTAATTAATATAAAAGTAAAAAATTGTCAAACAATATCAGATACTCCCGAAGCAATTATGCAATCTTTTGATTTGGCTTTTAAAAGAAGCGACTTAATTGTTGTTACGGGGGGACTTGGACCAACAAAAGATGACATTACAAAACATGTTTTATGTGAATATTTCAACACCAAATTAGTTGTAAATAATGATGTATTGAAAAGAATTGAAGATTACTTTTTAAGGAGAGACAGAGTGATGTTGGAAGTGAATTCTCTGCAAGCGTCATTGCCTGAAGCTTGTGAAATGATTCCTAATTATCAAGGCACAGCTTCTGGTATGTGGTTTGAAAAAGATGGAAAAGTGCTGATTAGTTTACCTGGCGTTCCTTATGAAATGAAAGGAATGATGAAGGAAATTATTTTAGATAAAATAGGGGATTTTTTTCAAGTTAAAGCCCTCTTCCACAAAACAATTTTAACAACAGGAATTGGTGAATCATTTTTAGCTGAAAAAATAAAAGACTGGGAAAATGATTTACTGTCAAAAGGATTTTCGTTAGCATATTTACCTTCGGCTGGATTGGTGAAATTAAGACTTACTTCTCCAAATGGCCAAAAAGATGAAGTTTTAATAAATAACTATTTTAAAGAATTAACAAAAATAGTCCCTGAAAATGTTTTTGGATATGAAAACGATGTTTTAGCCGATGTAATAGGTCAAAAACTCAGAAAAGCCCGAAAAACAATTTCTTCAGTTGAAAGTTGCACAGGCGGCGGAATAGCAAATGAAATTGTTCGTGTTGCTGGCTCATCAGATTACTATAAAGGTTCAATTGTAGCTTACAGTTACGACTTAAAATGTGATTTAGTCGATGTAAAATTAGAAACATTAAATAAATTTGGGGCAGTAAGTGAGGAAACCGCAGTAGAAATGGCTCTAGGAGGATTAAAAAAAATGAATACTGATTTTTGCATCGCAACAACAGGAATTGCTGGACCTGCGGGAGGAACAAATGAAAAACCTGTCGGGACAGTTTGGATTGCAATTGCATCAAAAGAAAAAATACATGCAAAATGTTTTAATTTTGGTGATAATCGCCAAAGAAACATGAAAATGACTATATTTGCAGCTCTAAATTTGCTTAGAAACAATTTTTTGAAGTAAATATTAATCTTATTTAATTTTTTATAAAAAAAGTCAGAAAATATTTGGTAGTTAGAGATATTATTGTTTCCTTTGCACCCGCTTTAAGAATAAGTATTTAAATAAATAGCAATGTCACGAGTTTGTCAAATAACAGGAAAGTCTGTAATGGTTGGAAACAATGTTTCTCACTCAAATAGAAAAACTAAAAGAAAGTTTTTCCCTAATTTAATTACCAAAAAGTTTTTTATCCCAGAAGATAAGTCATACATTACTTTGAAAATATCTACTTCGGCGTTGAGAACTATCAACAAAAATGGTATAGCAGCTTGTTTGAAAGAAGCTCGATTAAAAGGTTTTTTAAAGTAAAATAACAAAAGTATTTGTTGTGATTTTTTATTATCACAATGCGTTACTAATAAATCATAACTCATTTAGAGATGGCAAAAAAAGCAAAAGGTAATAGAATTCAGGTTATATTAGAATGTACAGAGCACAAAGAATCAGGTAAACCTGGGACTTCTCGCTACATAACAATGAAAAACAGAAAAAATACACCTGAGAGATTAGAGATTAAAAAATTTAATCCTATTCTTAAAAGAATGACTGTTCATAAAGAAATTAAGTAATAATTCATTTCTACAATTTACAATAATATTTCGTTTATTCATTTGTGAATATTTTCGAAGGTAAAAATTAAAAAAAATGGCAAAGAAAGTAGTAGCATCCTTACAAAAAGGAGGCGGAAAAGAACATACAAAAGTAATTAAAATGACTAGAAATGAAAAAGGAAACTTTACATTGAAGTCAGAAATCGTTCACAACGACAAAGTGAAAGACTGGTTCGATAAAAATTAATTAAATTATTTTTTATATATTTAACCCCGTTCCTTTAGTTTGGAATAGGGTTTTTTTGTTTAAAGTAAATTTCTAAATTTCTTTTTACTGAATTAACTATTAATTCACTATTTAAATCATCACCAATTAAATATATACAGATGGCATTTTTCGGTTTATTTTCAAAAGAAAAAAAAGAAACTTTAAATAAAGGACTTGAAAAGACAAAACAAAGTTTTTTAACAAAATTGACTCGAACAATTGTAGGAAAGTCGAAGGTTGATTCTGAAGTTTTGGATGAATTAGAAGAAGTTTTAATTACTTCTGATGTCGGTGTTGAAACTACATTAAAAATTATTTCAAGAATCGAAGAACGCGTTGCTCGTGACAAAGTAATGAGCACAAGTGAATTAAATTCTGTTTTGAAAGAAGAAATTGTTGCGCTTTTATCTGAAAATGAAAAATCTTCTGACGGAAGCCAAGGACTTAAATCAAAGCCACATGTAATTATGGTTGTGGGAGTAAATGGAGTTGGAAAAACAACTACCATTGGGAAATTAGCTCATCAATTCAAATCGCAAGGATTAAATGTAGTTTTGGGTGCAGCAGATACTTTTCGTGCAGCAGCAGTGCAACAACTAATGATTTGGTCTGAAAGAGTTGGAGTTCCGATTGTTCAGCAAGGAATGGGCGCTGATCCTGCTTCAGTTGCTTTTGACACACTTCAATCTGCAAAATCTCAAAATGCTGATATTGTCATAATTGACACTGCAGGTAGGTTGCACAATAAAGTTAATTTAATGAATGAGTTAACGAAAATTCGTCGTGTTATGGAAAAAGTAATTCCTGATGCTCCACACGAAGTATTGTTGGTCCTTGACGGGTCGACAGGTCAAAATGCCTACGAACAAGCCAAACAATTTTCATTAGCAACTCAAATAACTGCGTTGGCAATTACAAAATTAGATGGTACAGCAAAAGGTGGAGTTGTAATTGGAATTTCTGACCAAATGCAAATTCCTGTAAAATATATTGGAGTTGGAGAAGGGATGACTGATTTACAGATTTTTGATAAAGAGGAATTTGTTGATTCTTTGTTCAATTAATTTTATGTTAAAATATTTTGTAAAACCATGTGGACATAGTTTTTTCAATCTAATTTAACTTTTTTAAAAAAATTGTTTTGAAATTGGATATTTTTTTATTTGGTGAAAGCTCTTGTTTTTGGTAAATTCTTTTTGATTTTTCAAGGTTTTTTTGACTTATTTTTTATTAAAGAATGATTTTTATTTGTACTTGAAAATCGTATTCTTCACTCTTTTACTTTAAAACTACTTCAACCCGAAAACACCTGCAGCACCTGGAGTATTTGAATTCATTCTTCGGAAAAAGAAATATTTGTTCAAATTTCAAAAGTTTATCAAAATCTTTAAATCATACAGTTTCATATTTGAAAAAATAAATTTAAATTGCACTACTATCCAAAACCAAAAAAGGAAATCCTAAATTCTCCTTTTAATTTTATAATCCTCAAAATATATTAACTAGCCAGCTTAATCTATCAACAATCTTTTAGAAAAAATCAGTTATTAATCTAGATATTTTCATTTCTACATTTGAAACAAAGGCAAATCGCTCATCATTTCATTGACTTCTTTTCTTACTTCAGCAATAACAACTTCATCTGAAATATTTGTCAATACTCTATCAATTAAACTAACAATTTTTGGGATGTCATTTTCTTTAATTCCTCTTGTTGTAATTGCTGGTGTTCCTATACGAATTCCAGATGTAACAAATGGTGATTCTGTATCGAATGGAACCATATTTTTATTAACAGTAATATCCGCTTTAACAAGCGTAATTTCAGCATCTTTACCTGTGACTCCTTTTGAGCGCAAATCAATTAGCATTGAGTGATTATCTGTTCCCCCAGAGATGATTTTATAGCCTAATTTCACAAATTCATCTGCCATAATTGAAGCATTTGTTTGAACTTGTTTCATATATCCTTTGAATTCAGGACTAAGTGCTTCGCCAAAAGCAACAGCTTTCGCGGCTATTACGTGCTCCAATGGTCCACCTTGAATTCCTGGAAAAACCGCTGCATCAAGTAATGCACCCATTGATCTTAAATTACCGTTATTCCATTTAATTCCAAAAGGATTTTCAAAATTGTGACGCATCATAATAACTCCACCTCTTGGTCCACGCAAGGTTTTGTGAGTTGTTGTTGTTACAATATGACAATGTTCTAAAGGATCTGTCAATAATCCCGCAGCAATTAATCCCGCAGGATGAGAAATATCAGCCAAAATTAAAGCTCCAATTTCGTTAGCAACTTTTCTAATTCTCGCGTAATCCCAATCACGAGAATAAGCAGAAGCTCCACAAATAATCATTTTTGGTTTTTCACGACGAGCAACTTCTTCCAAAACATCGTAATCAACTTGACCTGTTTCCTTGTTTACGCCATAAAAATATGGTTGGTATAATTTTCCCGAAAAATTCACTGGAGAACCGTGCGTTAAATGTCCACCATGCGATAAATCGAAACCTAAAATTTTATCTCCTGGATTTAAACAAGCAAGAAAAACTGCTGCATTTGCCTGTGCCCCAGAATGCGGTTGGACATTTGCCCACGTTGCGCCAAATAATTTACACAAACGATCAATTGCTAATTGTTCAACTTTATCAACAACTTCACAGCCACCATAATAACGTTTTCCAGGCAATCCTTCTGCATATTTATTAGTTAGCACAGAACCCATTGCTTCCATCACTTCGTTACTAACGAAATTTTCAGATGCAATTAACTCAATTCCATGTAATTGACGATTTTTTTCATCTTCGATTAAATTGAAAATTTGCGTGTCTTTTTTCATACTAAGTTTTGTTTCTGCTAACATTGCTATGATTTTTTACAAAGATATGGTTTTTTTTCAAAAAAAAGACAACAAGACTAGAAGACTTTAGAATATTAAGACTATATTTTTTGTTCAAACTAAATTGATTTAAAATTTATACATTGTGGTAATAATCCGCAAATGCAATGGATTTATTACTTCAGATAAAAGATTGAAAAGTAAAGATAAAAAATTGAAGTCTTAACTTTTGAATCTTTGGTCTAATATTTTGATTTCCTAAAGTCTTTTAATCAAACACAAATCGTGGGTTTTGTTTTCTCCAGAATAAATTCCATCCTTTTTCAATCTATCAATTTTCACCTGTCCACTAGCGTGAATTATTAGCGAATCATTTAAAATTATACCTACATGTGTTATTTTCCCTGAGGTATTTGAGAAAAATGCTAAATCACCTATTAACTTATAATCAAAATCAATTTCCAAACCATGTTCAGCTTGTTGATAAGCATCTCTAGGAATTTTTTTGTTAAAATAACGAAAAACTTGTTGTGTAAATCCCGAGCAGTCAATTCCAAATGGGGATTTTCCTCCCCATAAATAAGGCGAATTCAAATAGCTTTTTGCGAAAGACTCCAAGGAATAAGATATCTCTTGTTTTTCTTCTAAAAAAGTAAAATTATGTAGTCCAATATTAAAATTCAAACTAGTATCAATTGGCACGAATGCACCCCTCGTAATTATTTGTTTTCCCCAAGGAGTTTCAATATCGCGAATTAATTCAGTTTCAATAGTAAATCCATCTAAGAAACGTGAAACTTCTTTTTCTGAAAGTGAAATTAAGTGCTTTGTATCAGTCCAAGCCTCATAATTATCGAAACAAGTAATAATTTTTGTCCAGTTATTATTTATTTCTAAGATTTCAATAATTTCGCCAAAAAGTAACTGAGAAATCATTTCTGAAGCATCCGAATTTTCTTTTCTTAAAGGTGAAATTGAAACTTTACAAAAAGCGTATTTTTTTGACATCAACTAACTACTTTTCAATTATTTAGGGAAATTTGGGTTATTAACCAAATTTAAAGCTTGTTGCAGATGCCTTTCATTATGATAAACTACGAATAAAAATGCATCACCCAATTTTAAGCGAATTAACTTGCTAATTGATATAGGGATTTTAATTTTTCTTAAATTTATTTTTTTTGAAGATCCAATAATATCTTGCATATCAAGTAGGTTTTTTTCAAATTCTTCTACATCATTTCCTTTCACTAAGCTATTGTCAAACAAAGGGTTATATGACTTTACCGCTTTCATTTTTCGTTTTACATTTTTAGCATTACCTAACTTCATTGAACTCCAAACGGATCTGCCTAATGGCGAGGAAATAAAGGTCTCAGAAGGGCTTTTAAATTTTGTTCTTGCAATTTTAATTTTAAATGTCAATTGATAATAAATGGCAAATTGATTCAAATGAGCAAAAATTTCATTTACATTCCAAGATGCATCGTTTACTTTCCATTTTTTTTGCTCTTCTGAAAGTTTCAAAAAACGACTTCTGATAAGTTCAAGATTATCGTTAGTAATGGTTTTTATTTCCTCAATTAAATCAGCTGATGTCATATACTCGAATTATTTAACAAAGATAAACTAAGAATCTATCTTATCAAAATAAAATTGATATCCAATTCATTTTTTTTAGCAACTTGAGCAGTTCTAATCATATCAATTCCCAAAGTTATAATATAAACTTATAGATTAATAATTCTCCATGTAAGTATTTTTTTTGACAAGTAAATATATGTCTAAAAGTTAGCAACATTCAATAAATTTTTAGACCTTTAAAGTGTTTATTTTGTACTTTTACATGTCAAATAAATTTATTTTAAATCATTGGTAAAAACCAGCGATTTGGATAGAATAACAAATTGTTTATAAAATACTAGATGGAAACTATTTCTTTAAAAAACGACTTCTATTTTGGCTCTAACAACAGAAAAAGTCAAATTGACTTAGAAATTCCAGAAAAATTTAATGGTAACTTAATCCTGTTTGCTCATGGGTATATGGGTTTTAAAGATTGGGGAGCTTGGAATTTAATGCAAGATTATTTTGTAAATGCAGGTTTTGGCTTTTGTAAATTCAATTTTAGTCACAATGGCGGAACTTTTGAAAATGGAATTGATTTTCCCGATTTGAAAGCATTTTCAGAAAATTCATATTCAAAAGAAGTTTTTGACCTACAGCAAGTTTTAAATTTTTTGAGTGCTAAATTTACTGCTTTGCCAAAAATTATTTTGCTTGGTCACAGTCGTGGAGGTGGAATTTCTCTATTACAAACGGGAGATTTCCGCGTTTCGAAAATAGTTACCTTAGCATCAATTTCAAGTATTGAAAAAAGATTTTCAGACCAAAAAATGATTGATATTTGGAAAAAAGAAGGTGTTCGATTCGTTGAAAATCAGCGCACGAAGCAACAGATGCCCCACTCCTATTCTCAGGTCGAAGATTTTTTGAATAATTCCGATAAACTTTCCATTCAAAACAAATGTGAAAATTTGGAAAAGTCCATACTGATATTTCACGGAAATAAGGATTTATCTGTACCAATTTCAGAAGGCGAAGAAATTGCCTTTTGGAGTAAAAATAATTTGCAAATAATTGAAAATACAGATCATGTTTTTGGTTCAAAACATCCTTGGCAGTCAGATCAATTGCCAGAAAAATTGAAAGAAATTTGTGAAGCAACAGCAATCTTCATTCTAGAAAAATAATTTTAATTTTTCATTACTATGTACCATTTCCAATCTTCTTTACTTGAAGTAAAACTTGCACTTGGTCTAAATAGAAATAAGCCAATTTTTGATGTATTGTTTGCAATTTGATAATTATCCGCAATCCTCAAATTTGCAATATTCTTCCAAATAGAATCATAAGGTATAGGTTCTGCCCCTAAATCATAAAAAATAGTTTGGAATCTAGATTCAATGGGTGTTTCAAGGGAATTCTTATTTCTAAAATAATGAATTTGAGGATCAATTTCTTGTGGAAAATTTCTTACTCCTTTTCCACCTAAAACTTGTAAACCATCAAAAATTGTGTCTTCCGTATAAAGAATTGTTAATCGATTATGAGGAATTGGATAAAATGTTTGAATTGGTAATTGCATTGTACTGGTATCATTTTCAAAATAAGAAAATTCCTTTCCACCTTCAAACGTGTAAGTTAAATAATCAACTTGAAGTAAAACAACTTTTTTTAAACCACTTGGATCTAATGTCTCTTTTTTACAAGAAATTAAGAAAACACTTAAAATCAAGAAGAATAAAAATTTCATTACCGAACAATTAGGCTACGAAATTACGTCAAATAAAGTTTTAAAAAAAATAATTCAAGAACTATTTTTAAACAGGATAACACAAACAATACTTTTCTACTGGGGTAGCTAATGCAGAAATATTCAGATTATCAGAAGCTTTAGAAACGTCAATAATTTCTCCACTTTTCATTAGTAAATTTATATTTTGTTTGTTTTGATTATATGCATTATTCGTCAGCGTCTCTGAATAAACAAAATAATCAACTTCCTCGTCTATCAAAGCATATTTCTCTCGAATTAATTCCTTTTCCATTTGGATTCTTTCTTGCGAAAATTCTGTTTTGGAAATTTGAATTTTAAATAATTCTCTGTTAATTAATTTCGTTGATAATATAGACAAAACCTTATCATCGCTTTCTTGCCAAACCTTGATTGCTGAAGTAATATCAAAATCATCTAATTTAGCAAAAGTCTCCAAAACTAGGGGATTATTTTTAAAATCTTCTAGACGAATATCTTCTTTCAAAAAATATTTTAAAGCTGGACTAGCGAAAATCTCTGTTCCTTCTTGAACAAGTTTTTTTGCTCTTCTCAGAATATGAATCAACATAAATTCGGCAGAACTAACCGTTTTATGCAAATAAACTTGCCAATACATGAAACGACGCGCAACCAAAAATTTCTCAACTGAATAAATCGCCTTCTCTTCAAGTACTAAATTACCATTGTGAACATTCAACATTTCAATAATTCTATCGGATCCAATTTGACCTTCCGTAACTCCGGTAAAAAAACTATCACGGTTCAAATAATCCATTCGATCCATATCCAATTGACTAGAAACCAATTGATAAAGAAAAGGTTTTTTGCTATATTTATTTTCAAAAATTAATAAGCACAAATCTAATTTCCCATCAAATTCCCGACTCAAGCGTTGAATAAAAAAACTTGAAATATCTTCATGACTGACTTTATTTACAATGTCGTATTCCAAAGCATGACTGAAAGGTCCATGACCGATATCGTGCAAGAGGATTGCTAGCAAAACAGCTTGTTCTTCTTCCTTTGTAATTTCATGTCCTTTTCTGCGAATTACAGAAATTGCTAATGTCATTAAATGCATTGCTCCCAAAACGTGATGAAAACGCGTATGCAAAGCACCTGGATAAACCAAATGCGTCAATCCTAATTGACAAATTCGACGCAGCCTCTGAAAATAAGGATGTTCAATTAAATCAAAAATAAATTCATCAGGAATAGAAATAAATCCGTAAACAGGATCATTGAATATTTTCTTTTTATTATTTGTATTTGAACTTAAACTATTCACTTGCTTGATTTTTATATTGTAGCAAAGGTAATTATATTTTTCATTTTACTAAATAACCACTTTCATGCGATAATTTTTAGATTGAGAATATTTTTACAAAATAATCCCAATTTTCGCTAAAATTTAGTATTTATTTCTACTTTTTGTTATTTTTGTGTCGAAGTATAACAATAAACAATTTACTGGAAATTTCACAGCTAACAAATGAATCAAACTTTTGGTAAAGAATACAAATTGTGTAGCAAAAAAACAATTGAATTCTTATTTGAAAAGAAAAAAACCGTTAAACAATTTCCCTTTATTGCAACGTATGGTGAAATTGAACTTCCCACAAAAAAATCTTTTCAAGTAGTAATATCTGCACCAAAAAGAATTTTTAGAAAGGCACATGATCGAAATCGCATAAAAAGATTGATGCGTGAAGTATTTCGAAAGAAAAAATTAATTTTGGAAGACTTTTTACTAGCAGAAAAGAGACAAATTGCTTTATTTTTAGTTTATACCAATAAAGAAGAAATGAAATATACCGTTTTAGAAAATAAAATTGAACTTTTGTTTACTAAGTTGGTAAGTGAATTAAGAAAAGACAAAAAAATAGATAAAATAGTATTATGACATCAAACATCAAAACATCGTTAATCAAATTAACATTTATTGTAAGTTTAGTTATTTCATTTCAAAACAGAGTTCAAGCGCAATCAAATGGCTTTGAATTGATTAAAAGCATGGAATTGATGGATTTAATTCATCAGCACCTAGAAATGTATTTTGTTGACGAACCAAAAGTTGGTAAAATGTCAAAAGACGCAATTGATGCCATGCTTAAAGGTTTAGATCCTTATACGGTTTATTATCATGAATCCAATATGGAAGATTACCGTTTGATGACGACTGGAGAATATGGAGGAATTGGCTCATTAATTAGAAAAATAGGAGATTTTACATATATTGCAGAGCCTTACGAAGGTAATCCTGCACAAAAATCTGGACTTCTTGCTGGAGATAAGATTTTGGAAATAGATGGAAAAAATATGAAAGCTAAACCAAGCGATGAAGTTTCTTCTTCATTGAAAGGTCCCAAAGGCTCAACTATTCAAGTAAAAGTTCTGAGAAACAATAAAGAAGAAATTACTATTCCAATAACTAGAGCAGAAATTAAATTGGAAGATGTTCCTTTTTCAGGAATGTTAAACGAAACTGTCGGTTACATAAAATTAAATAGCTTTACGCAAACTGCAAGTTCCGATGTTAAAAAAGCCTTGCTAGATTTGCAATCAAAGGGTCTGAAAGAATTGATTTTAGATTTACGAGGAAACGGCGGAGGTTTGCTAATTGAAGCAGTAAAAATCGTAAATCTATTTGTCAAAAAAGATCAAGTTGTTGTAACTACAAGAGGTCGAGTTCAAGAAGAAAATCGTGTTTACAAAACTTTGGAAGCACCTATTGATGTCTCAATACCATTGGTAGTTTTAGTTGATGAAGGTTCGGCTTCTGCGAGTGAAATTGTTGCAGGAAGTTTACAAGATTTAGATAGAGCAGTTATTGTTGGAAATACATCCTATGGGAAAGGCTTGGTTCAAAGAACATACGATTTAAAATATGGTTCAAAACTAAAATTGACAATTGCAAAATATTATACTCCATCAGGAAGATGCGTTCAAAAATTAGAATATTATGAAAAATCAGAGGACGAGAGACCAAAAGAAATTCCAGATTCATTGATTAAAATTTTCAAAACAGTTAATGGAAGAGATGTAATTGATGGAAGAGGAATCGAGCCAGATGTTAAAGTTGAAGAAAGAGAATTTAGTCGTTTAACAGCTATGTTGGTTGGAAATAATTTGGTTTTTAATTATGCTACTGATTTCTATTTTAAGAACAAAATAATTGCTGAGGCTGGGAAATTTGCGCTGTCAGACGAAGATTATTCGATTTTCAAGGCAATGTCATTAAAAGATACATTTAATTATTCAACTGCTTCAGAGGAAATGCTGAAAAAAATGAAAAAAACGGCAATTGATGAGGGATATTATGATGATGTAAAATCCGAATACGATGCTCTTTTACAAAAAGTAACACCTTCAAAAGAACGAGATTTAGAAAAATTCAAACCTGAAATTAAAGAAATTATAGAAAATGAGATTGTTTCTCGTTATTATTTCCAAAAAGGAAGAGCTGTTGATTCTTTTCGAAACGATGAATATGTAAAGACCTCAATTGAATTACTAAAAAAAGTCAACGAGTATAATACTATTTTGAAAAAATAAGCGTTGAGATTTTTTTTAAAGCTCTAATTTGTTGTTGCTTTAAGTTTTCTATGATTAGCAAAGACTAACTAAAAATTTAAAACAAAAGCGTCTAAAAATAAAACTTTAAAATTCAAGCTTACATTCGAATTATAAAAATAAACTTTATGCTTTCAAGATTACTTGGAGAAAAACGTGTTTACCTAATTTTAGTTCTTGCATATTCGGCATTAGCGATTGGCATTACGTTTAATAAGGTTATTTTGTCAATTGCAACAATGCTTCTTTTTGCTTTAGTTTTATTTGATTTTAATTACAAAAAATATAAGGAAGCAATTAAAAAAAGTAAATTAATACAAGTCCTTTTTGTATTTTTAGCGATTCATTTATTAAGTTTTTTTTGGTCTGAAAACACCAGTTTTTTTCTAAAAGACCTCAATTCAAAACTTCCATTATATATAATAACCTTAGTTTTCATCTTAAAACCATTAAAAAGTAAAAAAGATTTATTTTTAATATTTGCACTTTTTTTAACCAGTTTAACAGTAATTTCTGCCTTAAATTTTATTTCCTATTACGCCTGGAGAAAAATTGCATATGATGACATTCGTAATTTATCTTTCTTTATTTCACATATCCGTTTCGGATTAATGATATTATTTGGGCTTGTTTTATCTATCTTCTGGTTAAAATCAGCAGAATTAAAGTATAAAACAATTCCAATAGTATTAATTATTTGGTTTCTAACTTACACTTATTTTTCAGAGGTTTTCAGCAGTTATTTAGCCCTAGTTGGAATGTTATTCGTTAGCTTATTTTTTCAAATTAAATTTTCAAGTAAGAAGCGTATTTATCTCATTTTGCTTTCAGTTATTTTTCTATTTACTTTTTTTTTAGTTTATAAAATTTCAAATGATTTAAATAAAAACTCAAAGAAACCCGTTCAGTCAGAATTAAAAGTTATTACGGCTAATGGAAATTTATATGAACATGATTTGAATTCAAATTACTTCATAAATGGAAATTTTGTCTTTGTAAACATTTGCAGACCAGAACTTTTAAAAGAATGGTATAAAGTTTCCAAGGTTCGAATTAGTGATTACAATGTAAATTCACATAAATATTATTATCTTTTGAAATACATGGCATCTAAAGGTTTGACGAAAGATTCACTTGGATTTCAATCATTAAATATATCAGACATTCATAAAATTGAAAATGGAATTACCAATTTCAAAGATGAGGACGAAGGCTTTTTCCATCGAATAAATACCTTAAAAAATGAATTTAGCGACGAAGATCCAAATGGAAAAACAATTCTTCAGAGAGTTGAATATGTAAAAGCAGGAATTTCAATTTTCAAAACAAATTGGCTTTTAGGAGTTGGATCTGGAGATATACAAGATGAATTTAATGCCTATTACGAAAAAACAAACTCAAAATTAAAAGAAGAAAATAGACTTAGAACACACAATCAGATATTGAGTTATTTTATAAGTTTTGGAATAATAGGGGGAATAATTTTTGTCCTACTTTTTGTATTTTCATTCAAACTCTTTTTAAAAGAAAAATCATTAGCAGCAATTTTATTTTTAGTTATCATATTAGTTTCTTTTTTAAGTGAAGACACCCTGGAAACTCAAATGGGAGCAACATTTTTTGCCTTATTTTTTGGAATTTTTATAAGTTCAAATCATTTATTAAAATCTAAAATTAAGAGCAATGAAAATTGAATTGTGTTCTTCGTCAATTGAAGCTCTTTTGCTAGCAAATGAATTTAAGTTTGATCGAGTTGAATTGTGTCAAAGCATAGAACTTGGAGGCTTAACTCCTTCCCTAGGCTTTCAAGAATTTGCATTAAGTTTTAATAGTTTCGCAACTCATGCCTTAATTCGCTGCAAAGCAGGTGGATTTATTTACTCAGATTTAGAAAAAAAAATCATGTTAAAGGACATGGAAAATTCTGTAAAGCTTGGAATTCATGGACTAGTTGTTGGCGCAATAAATCCAAAAAATAAAATTGATTTAGCCTTTATGGCTGAAATTAAGTCAAATTTTCCAAACCTTGAATTAACCTTTCACAGGGCATTTGATGATTTGAAAAATCCAGTAAATGAAATTGAAAAACTGATTGATTTGGGATTTAAACGTATTCTTACTTCTGGTGGAAAAAAAACCGTGTTGGAAGGAATAGAAACTATTCAAAAATTAATTTCAAAAGCAAAAAATCGCATTGATATTATGCTTGGAGGTCGAATAAATGCTGAAAATATTTCAAAAATAATCAACTTATCAAAACCTGATGCCATTCATTTTTCTGGAACCGAATTTAAATCAGCTGATAAAGAATCTCTTTTTAGTGAAAAAATCCTACTTCCAAACAGAGAAAAAATAAAAGGAATTTTAAATGGAATCGAATAATTTATTTCTTATTTCTAGGATGAAAACTCAATATTGCTTCTCGTAAAAATCGCTGATCTAAATGAGTGTAAATCTCGGTTGTTGTTATTGATTCATGTCCCAACATTTCTTGAATTGCACGTAAATTTGCTCCTCCCTCGATCAAATGTGTAGCGAACGAATGTCTAAAAGTATGAGGACTAATTGATTTATTCAAGCCAATTTCTTTGGCCAAATCTTTTACAATGATAAAAATCATTTCACGCGTTAATCTCGAACCTCTGCGATTCAAAAATACAATGTTTTCATTGCCAGATTTTACAGTTTGATGATTCCGAATATTTTTTGCGTATAAATTTATTTCTTTTTCAACTTGCTCACTTACTGGTACTAATCTTTGTTTATTTCCTTTTCCAAGAACACGAATAAATCCCTCATCAAAATAAATATCAGAAAATTTCAAATTCACTAATTCTGAAACACGCAAACCACAACTATAAAGGGTTTCTATAATGGCTTTGTTACGATGTCCTTCATTTTTACTTAAATCAATTACATTCAAAAGTGCCTCGATCTCTTCAACATCCAAAACCTCAGGCAATTTCATTCCAATTTTAGGCATTTCCAGCAATTCGGATGGATCTTCAGTCAATTCATCTTCCAAAATTAAAAATGTGAAAAATTGCCTGATTCCTGATAAAATTCTGGCTTGACTTCTTGCAGCAAGGCCTAATTCATTTAAATCATTTATGAAATTTTGTAAATCTTTGAGCTTGATATTTTTGACTTCTAAATTAAAATCTTCTGAATAATCTCTTAATTTTAGAACATCGCGCTGGTAAGCCAACATGGAATTTTCTGATAATCCTTTTTCGATTTTTAAATATGAAATAAATTGTTTAATATAGCGCTCCCAAACAGTCATTTATGAAAATTTTAATTCTCAACGGTCCAAATTTGAATTTAATAGGAACTCGTGAGCCACAAATATACGGTAATCAAACTTTTGAACACTATTTTGAAGAATTAAAAGCAAAATTTTCACTTGATTTGGAATATTTTCAATCGAACATTGAAGGAGAAATTATCGATAAATTGCAAATTTCAAAAGCTGACGGAATCATTATAAACGCCGGCGGATACACTCATACAAGTGTTGCAATTCGAGATTGTATTTCATCCATTTCTACCCCAGTTATTGAAGTGCATATTTCAAATGTGATGCAACGAGAAGATTTTAGACATGTTTCCTTACTTTCTTCAGTGTGTATTGGTTGCATTTTTGGTTTTGGATTAAAAAGTTACGATTTGGCCTTGGAATATTTTTCAAAAAAATGAAGATTGATTTTGTAGAATTAATCTTTTTTCATAACTTTACTTCACATGAAAAAATACTCTTTTGTACTAGTCTTTTTAGTTTTAAGTAAATTAAGTTTTGCGCAGTTTTCTTTTGATTTCAATGATTCGATTAAAGTAAAAGTTGGTTTAGATACACTTTTGTATCCTTGGGCTGGAGGTTTAAATTACGCTCAATTTTCTGAAATTGATTATGATTTTGATGGAGATAAAGACTTATTTATTTTTGATAGAAGCCGTGACAACATTCGTCTGTTAAAGCAAATTACTGTTGGAGCACACAAAAAATACCAAATTGTTCAAAATGCAAAATCATTATTTCCTGCTGATTTAAAAAATCGAGTTGCCCTTGTGGACTACAATTTAGACGGAAAAAATGATATTTTTACCTATGGAATTGGCGGCGTAAAGGTTTACAAGAATACAGGAAATTTTCAAAATGGCTTAACTTGGATTTTGGAAAAAGAAATTCTAAATTCTGATTATAATGGTGATATTTCTAACTTATATGTCAGTTCTGCTGATATTCCATCATATACAGATATTGACTTTGATGGAGATATTGATGTTTTGACTTTTGATATTTCAGGAGAAAGATTGGAATATCATCAAAATCAAAGTCAAGAATTATATAATCATTCTGATTCTTTAATTTTTGTTTTGAAAAATCAATGTTGGGGTAAATTTACTGAGGACGCAATAACGAGTGAAGTTGTTTTAAATTCTACTTCAAGTCCATGTACAACTGGAAATGTACCAAACCCTCTTTTGGCAGAAAATTCTGTTATTTCTCTTAATTCAGAAAACTTTGTTGAAAATGAAACGCGTCATGCTGGTTCAACAGTTTTAGCTATAGATTACGATAATTCTAGCGTTTATGATGTTGTGCTTGGTGATGTCAATTTGAGAAATTTGTTACTGTTATTGAATGATGGAGCAGCATCGAATATGAATTCTGCAATGATTAGTTTGGATGAAAATTTTCCAAGTAATACGACACCAGTAAATGTTTCAATTTTTCCAGCAGCCTTTTATATTGACGTTGATTTTGATAATCAAAAAGATTTATTGGTTGCTCCGAATGCGAAAAACATTTCCCAAAATGAAAAAAGTATTTATTTTTATAAGAATTTAGGAACAAGTGATTTGCCGAATTTTTCGTTCAAATCAAAAAGTTATTTTCAAGAAGAAATGATCGAAAATGGAACAGGTTCAATTCCTATTTTTGTTGATCAAAATGGCGACGGTTTACAAGACCTTTTTGTTGCAAATTTCTTTCGTTATAAAGAGCCTTTAGCAAAGGAAAGTACAATAACTAATTTTAGAAATACAGGAACATTAGCTGAACCATTTTTCACTTTTGTAGAATCAGATTTTTTGAATTTAACTGCTCAATCATTGGGTTTAAGAACAGTTCCTACTTTTGGAGATGTTGATTTTGACGGCGATCAAGATGCTTTCTTGGGCTTAGAAAATGGTACATTAATTTATTTGGAAAATAGTGCAGGAGCAGGGAATGGCTTTAGTTTTACAAGTCCAATTTCAAGTTATACTGATAATTTAGGGAATATTATTTCAGCACAAAATTATTGTTTTCCTCAGCTTTTTGATTTAAATGAAGACGGATTATTGGATTTAATTTTAGGTAAAAAAACAGGAGAAATATTGTACTATGAAAATATTGGAACAACAAATATTCCGAGTTTTGAATTGAAAAACGATACTTTGGGAGGAATTGACATTTCTACAACGACACCTGAAGGTTATGCAACGCCTCATTTTTTTAAATATCAAGATACAATTCGACTTTTGTTAGGAGGTTTTGATGGTAAATTAAGATTTTACGACGACATTAAAAACAACATTCAAAGTGGAAATACATTTAACCTGATTTCAGCAAATTTCTTAGGAATTTCAACAGAAGCTTACAGTTCTTGTTCTGTTAATGACATTGATAATGATGGAAAATTAGATTTATTTGTTGGAGGAGATTTAGGTGGTATTTTTCATTTAGAACATACTGAAAATAGCACTTTAGGATTCAGTAAGTCTATAAAAACAAAAATTGATTTTGAAATTTATCCAAATCCAACAGATGGAATTATTAACCTAAAATGTGATAAAAACGTCCATGAAAATACCAAAATTCAAATTTACAATTCATTAGGAGAAAAACTTTTTGAATCAGATAAATTAGTAACTGAAATTAATATTTCAACTTTTTCAAAGGGAATTTATTTCCTGAAAATTGGAGGAGATTGTAAGAAGTTAACTAGAAATTGAACATACTTATTCATAATTTATAACTATTTTATTGTAATTTCCCTCTTCAAAATTGAGCTTTTACAAGAATTTGTAATTTTTTGACTCACCACATAAGTCCCTTTTTCAGGATAGCAGTAACTTGGATCTTCTTCTGTAGAAATATGTCCATTTCCAAAATCCCACTCCAACCAAGTTGCATTTTTTGAGCGATTTGTTAATTTCAAAGTATCATTCATTAGAACCAAATCAAAACCAGTTTCAAGTTGGTCTTTCTTAGGAATAAAACGCCATTGATTTAAGTTGTTAAGTACAACTTGCGAAGCATTCATTTCAATAATTTGGCGTGTTGCCACATCAACCAAAGCTCCAGAACCATTGTTTATTGGACTCTCGCCAAAAATACTTGCAAAAAATGTACAAGCAGACAGATATGAACCTTCTAAACTTGGATGATGATTATCTGGATCGTATAAATTAATTCCTTTGTAATCTGTTCTAATCGTTTTCCAAACTTCACCAACAGGTGAAATTCGTGCGTTTAATAAATCGGCAAAACGCAAGTATTGATTTTTAATGCGATATTGCATAGAATCATAAGTGGAAATTGGTGCCCATCCTGAATTTCCATTTTTATAACCCCAAGTCATGTAAAGTAAAATTTGCGTACATTCACTATTCTCACGAATGCTATCCACAATTTTTTTAGCAAAAGGGAAAGTTAATTTATCAACTTTAGAATCTGGTTGAGCCAATTCATTGCTATGTCCCTGAATCACAATGTAATCCCATTTTCTGGATTTAATTGTTTCGTACGTTTCTGGTCTTGATGAATGATAATTAAAATCTTTTCCGCCTTCAACAACTGTATCCACAATCATTCGTTTTCCTTTTGATTCAGCAATATCTTTAAAAATAAAAGGCATATTATTCATAAAAGTAAAACTGTTCCCGATAAAAAGTACGGAAGTTTCTTCTTGAGAAAAAGTCAACATAGTTGTAAAACTAAAGATTGAGAAAAAGAACATTTTTTTCATTTGAAGTAAATTATCTGATGTATATTCAAAAAAGCAATATAAAGGTAATCAAGAATTTTGAAATTTGAGTAGTATCTGATAAAGTTTGTAAAGTTAAAAAGTTATTCTGAAAAAATATTGACCTCTTTCACAAAGGTTAGAGTATTTTTTAGAAAATAACTTTTTAAGTAATTTTAATGGACACATTATGAAAAAAGCAGATGCAGTAAGTGGGCCAATGAAAAAGTTTTCATTTTCAACAAGCATTTTTTTAACGCGAATAATAAAAGTTTTGATTTTTCGTAATCGCTTTTTTACTGTTATTAGAGAGCCATAGAGAAGAAAAAATGGGTAAAAAACCAAAGTCTCTCACCCATTCTTAATTATATTTTATTCTTAATTATACTTTTTCAGTGGTCTCAAAAAACTGAGAGCCTTTTTTTAAAAAAATGGTTAGAATTTAATTTACAATTGCATCATATTTAGCTTTGAAATCTTCATCACCTTCATACCACTGAGCAACTTTTCCTAACAAATCTCTAGCTTTTTCTGGCTGTCTCATCGCTATATAACACTCAGCAGTTTCAAACATTGATATTTTAAATAATTCCTTATCTTCATCCATCCAATCGTCGATTGATTTGGTTGCTGCTAGCAATTTTTCAGATTCTTTCCAAAGTGCATTTGCTCCACCTTTATCTTGAACTCTAAATTTACACGCTCCCTCTAAGTATTTAGCTGCCATATCCGTTGGATTTATTTTATAGGCTTTTTGTATCCAACCTGCAGCTTTTCTATAATCTTTTGCTTCTAAATCGTTTTTAATCATTTCAACCAAGGTTTTTTTTACGTCTGAGAAAAATTCTCTGTGTTCCTTGTAAAACGTTCCAGATTTATCTTTTTTAATACATTTACTTATTGAGCCAAAACAATCCTTAAACGCATTTTTATAATCTTCATTTCTATCTGCTATAAAAGAGATTTTATATTGTGCTTTCGCCATCCAATAAAAAACTTCCGGAAAATTTTTAGCATCATCTTTCTCAGCATATTTTGCGGTTTCTTTTATCAATTTAGGATAATTCCCATCTGCAAATAAAATTAATAAATCATCGAAAGTTGGTGGCTGTGCATTTGCCTGAAAAACCATACTCATCAAATAAAATATTGCAATTAACTTTTTCATAACCATGTATTTAAACTTATTTTATATTTATATTTTTCCTTATTTAGTTGAAAAACATTTTTCAATAATCATGCCGAATATAAATATAATTTTTAATCCTGCAATATTTTTCACTTTAATTCTTAAAATTTAATCCTTGTATATGATTTCTTACCCGTTTTAATTAAAAATTATCACTTTGAAAAATTCATATTTTAAAAATAATACACAATTTGGAGAATATCTATGTACAAAAATTAATGTACTTTTTTTGTGGACATAACCTTTTATTTGTAGAAGTTATTTTTTATTTCATCATATTCATCTAATAATTTTAAATAAATCTCTGAGCTATTATCAAATTTATTATTTTCTTCAAATTCTTGAATTTTTAAAATTAAACTCAATTGATTTTCAACATTTTTAATTTGTTTTTGCTTTTGCATTAAATCAATTTCTTGCGACATTGGAAAAAAATAACATTCCAAAGAAGTTTTATAAAAAGTTGATAACTGATTTATTTTTGAAGCCAAATTTTTTATTGTTAAATCTAAGCCAGTTTTTCGAACCTCTTTATCACTAATAAGTGCTTTTTTTAAAATTTTGAATTGAGAGAAAAATAAATAATAAAACACGAAAGGCA
Organism: Flavobacteriia bacterium; assembly: GCA_947490145.1. GTDB lineage: Bacteria > Bacteroidota > Bacteroidia > Flavobacteriales_D > Crocinitomicaceae > M2408. Next base: position 6,995 of record CANLGD010000011.1, on the reverse strand, counting down.
AAATTATAATGTTCCAAATAAAAACGTAAAACATAGGATTTTCAACCTTTCCCATATCATTTAATATCAAAGGAGCCAGACAAAGAAATGAAATGAAAATTATTTCTGAATAAATTAGATAAGTTAAATTTTCAAAAATTACATTCAATATTTTTCTACTTGGTGATAAACTTTTTCTTTTTAGAATAGAAAAAAAATCCTTAATCTTAGAGTAAGTGAATATTATAAACACTAAAACAAATAGTGCGATTACTTCTTTACCTAAAAGGGATAAAAACTCTTTCAAAAACCAAAGCCACTCAACAAAATAGGAGGCAATACAAATTAATATTATTGAAAAAAAAATTAAATAACCCATGAATGGATTGTCAAAAAACTGAAGCCTTTTTTTCATTTCACAATGAACTTTGGATTAGCAATTCTAAAATTGAAATGGCTGCTTTAGAGATTTTTGTACCTGGACCAAAAACGCCAAACACTCCAGCATCATAAAGAAACTCATAATCTTGTTGCGGAATAACTCCCCCCGCAACAACCATAATATCTTCTCTTCCATATTTTTTCAATTCTTCAATAACTTGTGGTACTAAAGTTTTATGCCCAGCCGCCAAAGATGAAACTCCTAGAATATGTACATCATTTTCAATTGCCTGTTTTGCTGCCTCTGCAGGAGTTTGAAATAAGGGACCTATATCCACATCAAAACCAATGTCAGCGAAAGAAGTTGCAATTACTTTTGCTCCACGATCGTGACCATCTTGTCCCATTTTGGCAATCATAATTCGTGGTCTTCTTCCCTCTAATTCAGCAAATTTGTCTGCCAGTTCGCGTGCTTTTTCAAATTCTTTATCTTGCATAGATTCTGAGGAATAAACTCCACTTATGGAGCGAATTGTTGCTTGGTAACGACCAAAAGTTTTTTCCATTGCAAAAGAAATCTCACCTAAAGTAGCTCTTTTTCTGGCGCAATCAATTGCTAATTCAAGTAAATTCCCTTCTCCAGTTTGAGCGCCAATTTCTAGTTTTTCTAAAGCCAAATTAACTTCTTCTGAATTTCGTTCAGCTTTCATTTTGTTGATTCGAGCGATTTGACCGATTCTAACTTTATCGTTATCAACATCTAAAATATCTAATTTTTCTTCTCTTTCAAGCACGTAGCGATTTACTCCAACAATAATATCTTTGTCTGAATCAATTCTAGCTTGTTTTCTTGCAGCGGCTTCTTCGATTCTCATTTTCGGAATTCCAGTTTCAATTGCTTTAGCCATTCCACCTAAATTTTCAACTTCTTGAATTAATTTCCAAGCTTCGTCGACCAATTCTTCCGTCAATTTTTCGACATAATAACTTCCTCCAAGTGGATCAATTATCTGTGTGATTCCAGTTTCTTCTTGAATATAAATTTGTGTATTTCGAGCTATTCGAGCTGAAAAATCAGTTGGCAAAGCAATTGCTTCATCAAGCGCATTTGTGTGTAAAGATTGTGTTCCACCAAGCGCTGCAGCCATTGCTTCGATGCATGTCCGAGCAATATTATTGAATGGATCTTGCTCTGTCAAACTCCAACCAGAAGTTTGACAATGGGTTCTCAAAGCCAAAGATTTTGTTGATTTAGGTTTAAATTCATTCACTAATTTACTCCACAACAATCTTCCTGCACGCATTTTAGCAATTTCCATGAAATGATTCATTCCGATTGCCCAAAAGAAACTTAATCTTGGAGCAAATTCATCTACTTCCATTCCAGCCTTAATTCCTGCTCTCAAATATTCCAAACCATCTGCTAAAGTATAAGCTAATTCAATCGCAGCTGTTGCTCCAGCTTCTTGCATGTGGTAGCCTGAAATTGAAATTGAATTAAATTTAGGCATATTTTTCGCTGTATATTCAAAGATATCAGCAATAATTTTCATTGATGGAGCGGGTGGATAAATGTAAGTATTTCTCACCATAAACTCCTTTAGAATGTCATTCTGAATTGTTCCCGTCAATTGTTCTTGTTTCACTCCTTGTTCTTCAGCTGCAACAATATAAAAAGCCAAAATTGGTAAAACAGCACCATTCATCGTCATGGAAACCGACATTTCGTCTAGAGGAATCGAGTCGAAAAGTATTTTCATATCCAACACTGAATCAATTGCAACTCCAGCTTTTCCAACATCGCCAACAACACGCTCATGATCTGAATCATACCCTCGATGCGTTGCTAAATCAAAGGCTACAGATAACCCTTTTTGTCCAGCGGCAAGATTTCGCTTGTAAAAAGCATTTGAATCTTCGGCAGTTGAAAAACCAGCGTATTGTCGAATTGTCCAAGGTCGAATTGAGTACATTGATCCATAGGGTCCGCGCAAAAAAGGTGCGATTCCAGAAACAAAACCAATGTGCTCTGTATTTTCGATATCTTCTTGTTGGTAAAAACTTTTCAAAGTGATTTTTTCAGCTGTTTGATAAGTATCAATTGCCTCTTTTTGTTCATTTTTGAAATCCTCTTTCCAAGGAATTGTTGAGAAATTAATTTTATTCATTTTCTTTAAAATCTTTTATTGATAAAATTTCGTTTTCTATAAATGCTGTTAAAACTTCTTTACTAGGTAATTCAACTAAATACTTAGAGATAAATAATTTTTCATCCATTCCACTTAAAGCGTATTCCGCTAATTTTTTCCCTTTGTTGGTGCACATTAAAATTCCAATTGGTGGATTGTCTTCTAATTGTTTGACTTCTTCTCTAAAGTAAGAAACGTATGTGTTTAATTGTGATAAATGTTCATGCTTAAATTCATCTAATTTCAATTCAATCAAAATATGACATTTTAAAATTCGATGATAAAAAACCAAATCTACAAAATAATATCTGTCATCAATTAAAATTCTTTTTTGTCTGCTTTCAAAACAAAAACCATTACCTAATTCCAAAATAAAATTTTGAATTTGATTTAGCAATGCACTTTCTAAATCTTTTTCTTCTACTACATCTTTCGCTTTCAAACCTAAAAATTCAAATGCATAAACTGATTTCACAATTTCTTGCGGATTAAAAATATCTGCTTTTTCATTCGTTAACGAGCGTAATTTCATTTTGTCAATACTCATTCCACTTCTTTCAATGTAAAGTGTATTAATTTGTCTTCTCAATTCTCTTACACTCCAATTACCTTTTATACATTCTATTTCGTAGAAAGTTCTTTTTAATTGTTCTTTTAAGGTGAAAAGTTCAATAAAGTGTGAGAATGACAACTTGCTTAATAATATTTCAGATGGTACTAATAAAGATTTGTCCGACAGTGTCTGACCAATCTCAATCATCTCATTATTAATTAATTGAAATTGGTCAGACACTGTCTGCCCAATTGGGTCAGTTACATTTGTAGCATTTTGTAATTCTGCCGACAGTGTCGGCAAAATCTGTGAAGCGAAATTTATTCCAAGTTTTTTTAATTGAATTGGTAAAGCAGTAATTATTTGTGGGTAACAAAGAAAAAACTGTCTATTCAGTTTTAAAGCAGTCGGGGAAAGCCCTTCAATTTTTACATTTTCTGCAAGACGAACTAAAAGTTTTTCTCCATATCTGGCTCTATCTTCACCTTTCTGCTCAAACTCGACAATATAATAACCAATCAACCAATTTCGCAAAGTCAAGGTTAAATTGATTGATTTTGCAGCTTGCTTTTGAAAGCCAACATGCGTTTCTTTTACAGAATTAACAAGTAGGTCGAATTTCATAAAGTTGAATTAATTTATTTCATTTTCAATTACAACTTGCTTCAAACCAAAATACAAAGCCTTATTTTCTTTCCATTCAAGATTTGATTTTTCAGGATTGGGAAATTTATTTATACCAATTAATGTTTTTTTCTTTTCTTTAAATAATGAAATTCTTTTTTCGGAAGTTAATTTAATGTTTTCTAAAAAATCTGAATCAACTAATTCACTTGATTTTTCATTTTCCTGAAATAAACTCCACGCTTTGTTCGCAAAAGTTTCAGTTAAACTTTCAATGGCATAACTTCCACCGACAGCGTCCAAAACTTGATTTAAATAAGATTCTTCTTTCAATATTAAGGAAATATTTCCAGCCATTCGCTCAGTGAAATTTGACGAATGATCTAAAGAATATTTATCGTAAGCTTGATTAATAATCTGCGTTGCTCCGCCTAAAACTGCTGACATCACTTCTGTCGTTTGGCGCAATAAATTTGTAAAAGGATCTTGTAAGGATTTATTTAAAAAACCGGTTTTTGAAGTCACACTTGCTGTTTCATTGCATTTATGAACTGGAGAATATGTTTTTGCGATTTTTGACCAAAGTAACCTGAAAGCTCTAAGTTTTGCAATTTCAAACAAGAAATTGGACCCGACTCCAAACGTGAAATGAATATTTACTAAAGCGTCATCAACTGTTTTCCCCAATGCGATTTGTTGCGCTAAATATTCATGTCCTAAACTTAAAGCAAAAGCAATTTCTTGCGAAATATTAGCTCCAGTCTGCTGAAATGAATAAGCATCTATTTCAAAATTTCTAGAAAGTCCATTTTTAAATTCAACAATATCTGAAGCATTTAATTGCAGCTTTTCAGCTAAAGGATTGTATGAGAATAAAATTTCAGAAAATAAATTTTGATCAAAGTAAGCTTTTAATTCATTTAATAAAGCCGTATTTTGAGTTTTAAAATAACCTTTTATGTATTCAAATTTTATGTCTTTGAATAAAAGCGTTAAATCTAAATTTTCTTCTTTTGAAAACTCAAAAATTAATGCAGTATTTCCATTCATTAAAAGTTCTAAAGCTCTCTTATTTGCTGTTTTTTCATCTGAAACTAAAATTTCACCAACAATTGACCAATCGTTAATTTCAGAATAAAATCCTCTCGTATAAGGAAATTGTCCGGGAACTTCTGCCCTATTTTCAATATCATCTTTGTGAAAAAAACTTGGATAAGAAATTCCTTCAATTTCATCATTTTTAATTAGCGAAGAAGAAAAATCAGCACCTTTTAATTCTTTTGTTAAGGTTTCAATCCATTGATCTTTCGTTGGATATTGGAAATCTTTAAATAAATTTTGCATTTAATATTTTATTTAATAATTTTTTGAAGCAGAAATCTTGTTATTCATTTTTAAAAATACCACCGTACTAATAATTGTCACTAAAAACGGTGATAAAATCACTCCAAAAAATGGAACTTTATAAGCCAAACAAAATAATCCGCCTGTGATAAACATATAAGGAATTTTATTAAAACCAAAACCCCAACTTCCAAAAGTTCCAACCTCGTATCTTTCTAAAGAATAATCATAAAATGAAAAACCGATAAAAAATGCACCAATTAAAAAGTACATTATTTCGTCCAATAAATGGAAACCAGTTACCCAAGCAAAAAATAACCACAGTAACATAAATATCAAATTGAAAAACAAAGCTATGACCACAACAAAAATTGCTCTTATTAAATCAGTCATAATTCTTACAATTCCTCCATCGAATTTTGCTCCCGTAAAATCATTATCTACTTTTTCTGAAAGCAAACAATAAACAGGAGATAGAACGGTTAAAATCAAAAATTGGTAAAAAATATCACCCAAATATGAAAAAAATCCTTTTGTGGCAGTAACTCCAGTTTCTAAAGTTTCACCTAAGAAAGGAACCGAATCAGCATAATTTACAAAACTAAAAATGGATGAAATAATTCCTGCAATAAAGAAAAAGACCAAAGAAATGATTATTGAAGGCAAAAGATAAATCCAATATTTACCTTTCATTAATTGGTCATAACTCGCTTTAGCAGCGTATATGTGATCTGATATTGCATTCATATTTCAAATAATTATTCAATTTTAAACAACTTTTGCGAAGATAAGAATTTTTGTAATACGGATGCTAAGATTGTGGGATTTTTGAATTTTCAAGAATAAAAATTGACATAAAACTCTATTCTTTTTCGTAAAAAACCAAACCAACTCGATTTATGTGTTCTTCCAAACTTGGCGCATTTAGCATGGTAAAAATTGAAATATCGAAAAGATAAGGAGTATTTAAATCGTCAATTTCTAAGTTTATTTGAGTTAATATATCGTGTGTTAATTTTTCTCCAAACAGCGTTATATCAATATCAGAACCAATGCGATAATTTCCTTTTGCTCGTGAACCATAAATGATAACTTTTTCCACTTCAACGTGCTTTTCAAAAACTGAATTTATTTTTTGTATGGTTTCAGCTTTAAGACCAAATTTAAGTTCAGTATTGATTATATTCATAAAAATGATTTCATTTTAAGGCAGAATGAATGAAAAAGGGGATAATAAATCGTTACGATTTTATTGTACTCTTCATTCAAGATTTTTTCTTGATACGTGTGAACAGTTTCATTTCTACTTTCAATCATATTCATCCATTCTTGACCATTTTCCAATAAATCTTTATTGTACATTTCACGAGTTGCTGTTCTTGAACCAGTAATATTTACGTATCCCTCGTATTCCAAAAAATCCTTCATAACTTTCCAAGCCAACTCATGCGTAAACTCAAATCTTTGAATAATTCCTTCTTTAATTAAATCATTTTCAGTATCGCGATAGGTTTCAATGGCATCAGTTAAGTGAGCCAAAGCTTTTTCATAATTTGAAAAGCGTTGTTTCCAACGTGTATCTGGTTCCATAGAAATAAAATTTATTTTTTTGTAAAAGTAAGCTATTTTAGCGTTTTTTCTAGCAAAACCATTAAGCGCTTGTTTTCTTGCTGGTAATGTTTTAACTGATCTTCTAAAATTTGAATCGATTTTTGAAATACTTCTTTTTGATCATCATAAATGTTTTCAATGTGACCTGCATACTTAATTGAGGCATTTTCATTGTGGAAATTGTAAACTGGAGCATCTGAATTGAGTAAATATTCTGCTGGCACTTCAAAAATAGCTGCTATTTGTTTTAATCGTTCAGTCGATAATTTCACATTTTCATTTTCAAGTCTCGAATAAGTATTTTGAGAAATTTT
>CANLGD010000010.1 GCA_947490145.1 Flavobacteriia bacterium | reverse complement strand
TTTTTGATTCTAAATCAACTTGCTCTTTGAAATCAACAATATTGAAATGTTGCAATAAACCCTCAGGCAAAAAATTTGAAAGTACTGAAAAATCCATCTTTTTTTTATGCAAATTTAAGACTTCTCCCCAACTTTTTTACATGACCCATTAAAAGGTTACTTTGAGATGCAATATTTTGATGACATACAAACATTTATTGTCTTTAAAAAGAATTCAAAATCAAGCGAATACGACTGCTACAATGCAACAAAAATTCGTTAAAGCAATCGCTATTAAATTTACACTTGTTGGAAAAAATAAATAACAAAAAAAGCGCTTTCAAAATACTGCTTTTCAAATTCAAAATAAATTGAAATTTATTTTTTAGGTTCTTTGATGAAAATTTTTGAAAAATCTAAAGTTTCCATAGAGTTTGTTTCAAAATTCTTGATTTTTGAATTAATCATTGTTATGAAATCATCATTTATCAATGGCATAACAACAGCTTCGTCAATTAATATTTGGTCACATTGCACAAAATAATCATTTCTAATTTGCGAATTTTTTTCCTTTATGGCTAAATTTAACAATCTGTCGTATTCTGAGGAACTAAACTTAACAGTGTTCATAGTTTGAGAATTTGATCCAATGTGTTTACTTAAAAATAAATTTAAAAAATTCTCAGGGTCTGGATAATCAGCAATCCAACCACCTCGCCACAACTTGGCTTTACCAGAAGTTATTGCTTTGTCTCTCTCATCCAAACTGCAAAGTTTAAGATTGACGGTAATATTTAAATTATTTTTTAATTGCTCCTTAATTGCTTCATAAAGCATGAAAATTGAATTTCCTGATTGTGCATTTACATAAATATCAAGTACTGGAAAACCTTTCCCTTCTGGATAACCGGCTTGTGCTAATATTTTTTTTGCTGCAGCAACATGGAATTTATGACCTTGAACTTTTTTGGTTGTATAATCATTAATATTTGGTACAAATCCGTTTTCACAAGCATATCCTTCTCCTTTCAAGTAATTATTAACGATTTCGTTTCTATCAATTGCGATATTAAATGCTTTTCTTACATTTTTATTGCTAAAAGGTACTGAGTGGTGATCAAATCCCAAATATGCTATGCTTAAACTATTTTTAGAATCAATTTTATGCTTCACTGTCATCCCCGCTTGGGCTTCTTCTAAAGATCCTAAAATATTTTCAATTTCATCAACTGGAATTTCTAATACCAAATCAATTTTTTTATTTCTGAAGGCCATCAATTCACTTTTCTTATCTGTTGAATAACTCACTCTAACTTTTTCTAAGAAAGGCAGCTGATTTCCAAAATCGTCTTTTTTCCAATAATTATTATTTCTAGTAAGTAATACTTCTTTGTTAGATAAAGATTCCAAGCAAAAAGGTCCTGTACCAACTGGATGTTTAATCACATCATTTTTATACATTTCATAGGATTCCTTTGGAAAAATACCTAAACTTGAGTGTGTCAATATTTTATCAAATCCCACAAAAGGTTCTACTAATTCAATGATTACTGAATTATCTTTAACTGTTATACCAGAAACACCTGATTGTGTTATTGCTTTTTTTGTTTTTTGATTGAATTCTTTTGCTCCTTTTATTTTATCAACGAGCATCCAGCTCATTTTATTTACCTTTAAACCACTGCAAGCGAAATCTAATGCATATTTTACATCTTCTGCAGTTAGTTCTCTTCGATTACCACTCGAAAAGCAAGCATCATTGTGGAAAAATACTCCTTCCTTTATTTTTAAAGAAAATATTTTAGCATCTTGACTGATTGTAAAACTACTTGCTAAATTTGGAATAACTTTATTTGTTTTAAAATCAATGCTTAACAACGATTCAAAAATTTGACCTGAAATACGCTGATTGTAAACATCTGAAGTAGCAACAGGGAATAAACAATTAATTTTTTCTGAAGACATAAATCGAAATTCTCCGCCATATTTTGCACCTCCATTTGCTGTCAATTGGGAAATGTCAACTTTATTTTCTGAACAAGAACTTGCGAGAATAACGCTTGTTACAGATAACAAAAATATTTTAAACATTGTCTTTCTATTATTTAGGTAAACAAATATAATGATTAATAAATGATTAAGAGAATTTTTTACAAAAAACCTAATTTTACTCTTACACGTTGTAATACTTCATTAGCAATTTTTGATGCTTTATTTGCACCAATTTTTAGTATTTCATCAATTTTGGAGGGGTTATTCATATAAAAATTGAACAATTCCCTTTCATCTTTAAACTTTGTCAGAATCAATTCTAAAAGTGCAATTTTTGCGTGTCCAAAACCATAACCGCCATCTAAATATAATTTTCTCATGGAAAGAATTTCACTTTCATTTGCTAGTAATTTGTACAAACTAAAAACATTACATGTGTCTGGATTCTTAGCGTCTTCCAAGCTTTCACTTCCAGTCACAATTGACATAATTTGTTTTTTTAATTCTTTTTCAGGAAGAAATAAAGTGATAAAATTATTACGAGATTTACTCATTTTTTCACCATCAGTTCCTGGAACTAATTTTGTATCTTCTTGAATAAAATCTTGAGGAAGAACAAAAGTTTCGCCCATTTTTGCTTGAAAACGGGAAGCAACATCACGAGCCATTTCCAAATGTTGTAATTGATCTTTTCCAACTGGCACAATTTCAGCATCATAAATTAAAATATCCGCTGCCATTAAAATCGGATAGGCAAAAAGTCCTGCATTTACATCGCCCAAACGATCAGCTTTATCTTTAAAGCTATGCGCCAAAGTCAATCTTTGAAAAGGATAAAAACACATTAAATGCCAAGCCAATTCGGTTACTTGAGCAACATCGCTTTGTCGGTAAAATACAGTTTTTTCTGGATTTATACCAAAAGCCAACCAAGTAGCAGCTGTAGCGTAGGTGTTGTTTTTTAGCGTTTCACCATCTTTAATTTGCGTCAAAGAATGCATATCAGCAATGAAAAGAAAAGATTCATTCTCTTCTTTTTTTGACATTTCAATTGCTGGCAAAATCGCACCCAAAATATTCCCCAAATGCGGAGTTCCTGTGCTTTGTATTCCTGTTAAAATTCTTGCCATGACATGAGTTATGAATTGTGAGTTTTGAGTTTTGAGTTTTGAATAGACTTAAGACTAAAAAAGTCAGAAGGCAAGACTTTAATTTATTTTAATTCTAAACTTTTGTATCAAATTTGAATAAGTCTTGAATTTTGAGTCTTAAAATTTTGTAATCCTTTATTTCTTTATATCTTAAAGTCCTGATGTCCAGTCAGCGCCGTCTTTGCCGTCTTTTACAACTATTCCTACTTCGTTTAGTTTATCTCTAATTAAATCTGACATCGACCAGTTTTTGGTTTCTCTAGCTTCTTGGCGAATTTCTAGAACTAAATCCATTACTTTTGAAAGTTTGCCATTTCCTTGTTCCTGAATTTTTTTTAAGCCCAAAATATCGAAAACAAAAGCGTTAATTTCTTTACTTAATAATGTTAAATCTTGTTTAGAAATAGTTTCTTTATCATCAGAAATCAAATTTATATAACGAATTGCTTCAAATAAATTGGCAACTAAACTTGGAGCAGAAAAATCATCGTTCATTGCTTCGTAAAAACTTTCAACTAATTTTTTCACGTCAAATGAACTTTCATTAGAAGCATTCAAATTAGGAAGTTTACTTATTGCTTCCATTAATTTTTGAAATCCTTTTTCAGATGCAATTAAAGCTTCTGTTGTAAAATCTAAGGTGCTTCTGTAATGAGCTTGCATCATAAAAAAACGCACCACCATCGGGTCAAAACCTTTTTCCAATAAATCATTTTCTCCAGAAATTAATTCTAAAGGCAAAAGAGTATTTCCTGTTGATTTTGACATTTTTTTACCGTTCAAAGTCAACATATTTGTGTGCATCCAATAATTTACTGGCGATTTTCCTGTTGAAGCGCAACCTTGAGCAATTTCACATTCGTGATGCGGAAATTTTAAATCCATTCCACCACCGTGAATATCAAATAGTTCACCCAAATATTTCGTGCTCATGGCCGAACATTCCAAATGCCACCCTGGAAAACCAATTCCCCAGGGTGACGGCCATTTCATCAAATGTTCTGCAGAAGCATTTTTCCAAAGTGCAAAGTCTAGTGAATTTCGTTTTTCTTCTTGCCCGTCTAAATCTCTTGTTCCTGAGATTAAATCTTCAATTTTTCTACCTGATAACTGTCCATAAGGAAAAGATTCATTGTATTTTAAAACGTCAAAATAAACGGATCCGTTGACTTCATATGCAAAACCATTTTCGATTATCTGTTTGATTAATTCGATTTGTTCAAGGATGTGTGCCGTTGCAGTTGGTTCAATTGATGGCGGCAAGCTGTTGAATAAAGCCATTACATTATGAAAATCGACGGTATATTTTTGTACAATTTCCATTGGTTCAATTTGTTCTAAACGTGCTTTTTTGGCAATTTTATCCTCTCCTTCATCAGCATCATCCACTAAATGACCAACATCCGTAATATTTCTAACATAGCGAACTTTAAATCCTAAATGAAGTAAATATCTGTAAACCAAGTCAAATGAAATAAATGTACGGCAATTCCCTAAATGAACGTTGCTGTAAACTGTTGGTCCACAAACGTATAATCCAACAAAATTTTTGTTTATCGGCGAAAATAATTCTTTTTTTCCTGTTAAGGAGGAATATATTTGTAATTTGTTTTTTTCCATTGTTATATTGGATTTTATTTTTGTGTTTTACGGATTGAATATTTTCAACCCTTGAAAAACCCAAAAATTAACTCTATTTTCTGATCGCTTTAATCCCAGGCAATTCAATCCCCTCCAAATATTCAAGCATAGCTCCACCGCCAGTTGAAACGTAACTTACCTCATCAGCTAAATTAAATTTATTGATTGCTGCAACAGAATCTCCACCACCAATCAAAGAAAAAGCCCCATTTTTTGTAGCATCAACGATCGCTAAAGCAACATCTTTTGTTCCCTGTGAAAAGTTTTCCATTTCGAAAACTCCCATTGGTCCATTCCATAAAATCACTTTTGATTTTAATAAAACTTCACGACAAATTTTGGATGTTTCACTTCCAGTGTCAAGTCCCAGCCAACCTTCAGGAACATTGTTTATAGCAACTTCTTTTCTGTTCGCATCATTGTCAAATTTGTCAGCTATAATTGCATCAACAGGAATAATTAATTCAACGCCTTTTTCTTTTGCTTTTTTAATAATGTTCAAAGCCATGGCTAAATAATCGTCTTCACACATGGAGTTTCCAATTTTTCCACCTTGTGCTTTTACAAAAGTAAATGCCATTCCTCCTCCAACAATTAAGTAATTTACTTTATCTAAAAGTCTTTCTATAATCGCGATTTTAGATGAAACTTTTGCTCCACCTACGATTGCTGTTACAGGTTTTTCAATTGAATTTAAAACTTTGTCCACACTTAAAATCTCCGCTTCCATCAACAAACCAAACATTTTGTCGTTTGGGAAAAAATCAGCAATAATTGCTGTACTTGCATGCGCTCGGTGAGCAGTTCCAAAAGCATCATTTACATAAACGTATCCGTGTTTTGCTAATTTTTCAGCGAAAGATTTATCTCCTGTTTCTTCTTCGAGATAAAAACGTAAATTCTCTAACAACAAAACTTCTCCAGCTTGCAGATTGTTACTTTGCTCAAAAGATTCTTCAGAAATACAATCTTCAGCGAATTGAACAGGAATTCCTAAGACAGAAGATGTGTGATTTAAAATATGCTTCAAAGAAAATTTATCCTCAAAACCAGTTTTTGGGCGACCTAAATGCGACATTAAAACAACCGATCCGCCTTGAGATAAAATGTAATTAATAGTTGGTAATGCTGCAACAATTCTTGAATCATCTGTTATTTCGAGTGTTTCTTTATCCAATGGAACGTTAAAATCAACTCGAATTAATGCTCTTTTTCCTTTGAAATTGTAATTTTTAAGTGAACTCATGTTTTCTAAAAATAAATTGCTTTTTACTTATTATTCTAATTTTAAATGACAAATTTAATAATTCATTTAGTAAACATGGATTTTTCTTGACTTAAAAATTGCTTTAAATTTTATTTTTCTCAAAAAATGAATAAATTGCAAAAGATAAGACCAAACAAATTACACAAATTATTTCAGGAATAGAAAAAAAATAAGAGAGTAAAAAAGCGAGTAAAAAACCTATTAAGGCAACAAGAATTCCTTTAAAATATTGCTTGTAAAGGTTTTTAACTGTTAGAAATTGATACTTTTTTGGCATTAAAAATTGCATTTTATAATTCAAATAAGAAGCATAAAAAACGAGTGGAATAAGAAAAATTCCTTGTGCCATTCCCATATCCTCTAGCATTATAAAATTTACTGTTTCTTTATAAATATCAAAAGTTGGATTGAGATTTAACAGTAAAAAATAAATACAAAACAGGATTCCAATATTTACAACAAGTGGAAAAAACCAATAAATAACTTTGAAATTTTCTATTTCTTGTTTACATTCAAGTTGAAAAGAATTGATTTTTTTGATTTTAAAAATTGTTAAAATAGAAGCAGCAACAAAATCTAAAAGATAAAAAAGTAGAATGTAATAAAAGGTCCATTTCCAAAATAAGAAACCTAATATTGGAATTGCCGCTTCAGTTAAAACTTGAATTATTTTAGGTTTAAGATTATTCAAAATTCTTGGTTTTATTTAATTTCTTCGAAATCATCGAAATCATCTTTTTTAGAATCTCCATTGTGAAATTCTGTTTCAACTGATGCAATTGGCTTTCCAGAAATAAGAAATGTAAATCCATTTACTATTTTCATCAAAATTCCAATTAAAACAAAAAATCCAATAACTTTAAATATGAAGCCAAAAACAGGTGTACTTTCAATATCTAAAATACTCAAATAAAACCAAGAAGAAATTGGGTTTTGGGCAAAAATTGGTTGAAAGCTGAAAAAAACAAACGTCCCAATTGCAAAAATTATGGAACTCACTTCCGCTTTAAAATTAAAAACAGATGAAAACTGAGGAATTTTCATTCCTGAAAGTTGCACAATGGAAGCAATTTTTTGCTTGCGTTGTAATTTACCAACAAAATACAAAACCAAAATCAAAGATGAAATTATTAATTCATTTAAAAGAATTTTAGAATCATCTTGCTTGTTTATACAAAACAAAAAAGTAACATCGACAAGGAAAAAATATTGGACAAATTTTAGAGAATATTCTTCAATTACTGTTTTTTCTCTTATTCCACGCAGTAATGACAAGGCGAAATTAAAAATTCCCCAAAGGAAACCAAAAATGGCAAAAATTACTCCTAGTCGGAAAGCAAATTCTATAAATTTCATATTTTTTTATTCTTTATAATTATTTCCAACAATAATATTCAAACTTTTTTGTTTCACCTCAATATTTAATTCTTGTCGAACTTCAAAAGGTTCGCCATCGTAATGCGCAATTCTTTCATTTAAAATTAAACGTGCTTTTTGAAAGGGAATTATTTCAGCATACTTAGACAAATGACTCGTTCTTTTAAAGAATTTATAAATAATAAACGGTGTTTTCCATTTTGAAAAAGGCTTCAAAATACACAATTCGAATGTTCCATCAGAAACATTTGAATTTGGTGAAACACAAAATCCATTTCCAAATTCTGATGCATTTGCTACAGTGCATAGCACTACTGGTAGTTCTCTTGTGTAATTTGGCAATTCAATTTTAATTGAAATAGGCTTATATTTCAAATATTCCTTCATTACTAATTTAGTGTAACCCCAAAAACCTCTTGTGTGATAATGATCAAATTTTTCGGCAATTAAAGCATCAAAACCATAACCTCCAATTCCTAAAAATGGCTTATCGTTTACCAAACCAGTGTCCATCAAAATACTACGTGATTCATTTATTGTTTTTATAGCGTCAATTAATTTTAAGGGAATCTTTAAATGTCGAGCCAAACCGTTTCCTGAACCTGCTGGAATTATTGCTAATTTCGTTTGAGTTCCTATCAATGCTGTTCCTACTTCATGGACAGAACCATCGCCACCAACAGCACAAACAATATCAAAACCTTCTTTACTAGACTCAAAAGCAATAGTTTTGGCATGCTTTCTGTACTCGGTATAAATTATGTCGTAATCGAAAATTGTATGATTTAAGAATTTCTCAATCAAAGTTGGAAGTTGATCTTTTTTCCCAACTCCAGAAATTGGATTAATGATAAATCTTATTCTTTTTTTCATTTACTTTTGTTTGATTCTGAATCAAATCACGGTTATATCGTTGAATAATCGCCTTGATTTTTCTTTCAGAAAGCTTAGACTCTTTCCTAAAATAAGAAAGCGAATCGGGCGTATCTTTTTTGCTAATCTTAAAATTGTACAAATTTCGTGCCTTTTCATTAGAAAAAGTAATCATGTGATCCTTTTTGAAGTAATGATAGGTTCCTTCGATATAGGTAATTGCCTCGGGTTCAGCTAGATTATAATACGATTTTCCAAAGGAATAAAAATTTGTTTCAACATTTAATAGATCTAAAATTGTTGGCATTATATCCAATTGTTGGAAAACTCTTGTCTCTTTTTTTGCTGTTATTTTTCCTGAAGGATCAAAAAATAAAATTGGAATTTTATACATTTCCGTTCTTTGGTTGTAAATTTCACTTTTTGTGGAAGAAGTGTGGTCGGCAACTAAAACAAAAATGGTGTTTTCATACCAAACTTGTTTTTTTGCTTCTTGAAAAAATTTCTTTAAACTATAATCGCCATAATTAATTGATTCACAAATTTGTTGAGGACCTTTTTTCAATTTTCCTATCATGTGTTTTGGTATGAAATAAGGATGATGGGATGAAAGCGTAAAAAGCGTTGCAAAAAATGGTTTTTTATATTCACTCAATTTTCTTGCGGTCCAAGGCTCAAAATATTCATCTAAAATCCCCCAAGTTTTATCAAAATGCGCGTCGTTGTCGTATTCTTTTCTGCCA
This sequence comes from Flavobacteriia bacterium, assembly GCA_947490145.1. GTDB lineage: Bacteria > Bacteroidota > Bacteroidia > Flavobacteriales_D > Crocinitomicaceae > M2408. The sequence goes on along the minus strand of CANLGD010000010.1, from coordinate 54,504 downwards.
TAGTAATGTTTAAATCCAGCTTGCGCAGCAAAACCATCAAAGCGCATAGAGCCATTAGTTGCACCGTGAAAAAATCCAGTTTCATATCCTTCTTTGTATAAGATCGAAGCCAAGGAATGAATTTCGTTTGTTCCGTAAGGCGAAGAAATGTAAGGATTATTGACCAAAGAAGGAATAGAAGCAACGATACTTGGCATGGCCTCTATAGATTTTTTTCCGTTTGCAATTCCGTTCTTAAAGTATAAACTTTTAGTCGCCAAAGAATCCAAAAAAGGTGTAAACGAATTTTTTGAACCAGAAGCACCAACCCATTCATTTCCAAAGCTTTCAAGCATGATTATGACCACATTTGTTTTGTTTGGCAATAAGTTTTGTGGAACAGTTTTTTGTTCTGGATTAAAAAGTGTCAATTCTGTTTTTAAATCAAAGTAATCCTTCTCTTCCAACCCACTTTGATTAAAAGATTTCACCATAGTGAACGGTGTATTCAGAATCAAAGCTGAATTTTCTACTCGTGTAAAAGTCGATGCATCAAGCGGGCTAATTGGTTTCAATCGAAATCCTCCTCGAGCTACAACAATGAAAAAGGCGAGTGAAAAAATAAAAATGATGGTTTTTTTAATGAATGAAAAGGACTTTTTTTCTTGCTTAATTTTTTTGTTTAGCCAAGAGGCTAGAAATAAAAAAACTACTAAAATTACAATTAAAAGCCAAAAATCTTTAAAGAAAGAACCTATTTGCTGCGCAAAATCATCTCCTCCACCAACAATTGCTAGCAAATCTGCGGTAGATCTTTTTTGGGTGAAACTAAAATAAACAACATCAACTAAATTTAATGCAATGAAAACGATATTAAAAAAATGAAATAAAAATTTTAAAACAAGTGAATACCCTTTTTTTTCGCAAAAATCAAACGGAATCAACGATAAAAAAATAAAGGGAAAGGCTAAAAGAGAAATGGTGATACAATCAAACCAAATCGAAGCAAAAAAATCGATGAAACCAACATGATTAAAATTAGACCAATTAAAAAATAAAAAAACAATTCTTGTCAATTGCATGCAAAGCAAAATAATTCCTAATCGTTTGATTAAAAGCAATAATTGCGGAGAAAAAAAGTTCACTTTATTTTTCATTTCGAAATGCAAATATAAGGATTTGTTAAATTACTGGTTTAAAAAAGAATGGTTTTGAGTTAATATTTCAGAAAATAATCAAATTAATGTTTTTATTTCTCCTTATCTTTGCCTCATGGAAAAATTATGGTATGGCAAAAATTTCCGATTAGGAGTTTTGGGTGGCGGGCAATTGGGAAGAATGTTGATTCAAGAAGCAGTGAATTTAAACGTAAAAATTCATTGTTTGGACCCTGATGAACATGCGCCATGTTCGGAAATTGCATCCACTTTTACATCCGGTTCATTGAATGACTTTCAAACTGTATTTAATTTTGGCAAAGACAAAGATGTATTAACAGTTGAAATTGAAAATGTCAATATTGAAGCTTTGGAGGAATTAGAAAAATCAGGTAAAAAAATATTTCCGCAACCAAATGTTTTAAAAATTATTAAAGATAAAGGTTTACAAAAATCATTTTATTTGGAAAATAATATTCCAACAGCTGACTTCAGACTTACAAATAATGCTTCAGATTTAGAAAATAATTCCGATTTTTTACCTTTTGTTCAAAAAATGCGAACAGGAGGGTATGATGGAAAAGGAGTTACAAGCATAAAAAGTCAAGCAGAATTTTCAAACGCTTTTGATGTTCCTTGTATCATCGAAAAATTTGTGGATTTCGAAAAAGAATTAGCAGTAATTGTTGCTCGAAATGAAAAAGGTGAATTGGCAGTTTTTCCTTCTGTCGAATGCGAATTTAACCCCAATCTAAATTTAGTTGAATTTTTATTTGCTCCTGCAAAAATTAATTTAGAAATCGAACAAAAAGCTCAAAAAATTGCGCAAGAGATTATCTCAAAATTAGATATGGTTGGAATTTTAGCGGTCGAATTTTTCTTGTGTAAAAATGGAGAATTGTTGGTGAACGAAATCGCACCAAGACCTCATAATAGCGGGCATCATACCATTGAATGCAATTTGACTTCTCAATACGAGCAACACCTAAGAAGTATTTTAAATTTACCTTTAGGCGATACCTCAATGATACAACCAGGAGTAATGATCAATTTAATTGGAGAGGACGGTTTTGAGGGAGATGTTATATACGAGGGTTTAGAAAAAATATTGTCAATTCCTGGTGTCAAACCTCATATTTACGGAAAAGAAAAAACAAAATCATTCCGTAAAATGGGTCACATTACCATTGTAAATAAAGACCTAGATTTCGCAAAAGAAATTGGAAGAAAGGTTCAAAAAATGATTAAAGTGAAATCTTCAGAAAAATATTTTTCAAAATTTTAGATCATATCATAAAAATAAATTATTTCAACATCATTGTAAAATAAGAACTTGAACAAATTATTACTATCAACCTGCTTTGGAAGACAAGCAAGATTTAATTAAATTAAACACATCAAGTATTTAAGCGCAATTTAAATCAAATAAAACGTGTTTTAATGGGATGATCTTTACAAAAAAATATGCGAATTTAAACTTATTACAAAAATCTGATTTTCATTTTAAAAAAGACCATCTTCTTTCTTTGATTTTTCATATTCTTCATCAATCAAAAGATTTGGAACATCGGAAGCAGAAACTGCCAAATAATCACATCTTTCATTTTCAGGATGCCCATTATGACCACGAACCCATTCAAATTCTATTTCAAATTTTGGATGCAGAAGTAAATATCTTTTCCATAAATCCGGATTTTTTTTATCTTTAAAATTCTTTTTTTGCCAAGAAAAGATCCATCCTTTTGTAATTGAATCAAGCACATACTTAGAATCTGAATAAACTTTTACTTGAATATCACTTGTTTTGATTTGCTCCAAAGCATGAATTACAGCCAAAAGTTCCATGCGATTGTTAGTCGTTAAACGAAATCCTTGTGAAAATTCCTTGTAATGATTTTTATAGCGCATTATTGCACCAAACCCCCCTTTTCCAGGGTTTCCTTTAGCAGAACCATCCGTGAAAATTTCGATTTTATCTTGACTCATTTAAATAAATTTAATATCATTTTAAACTACTAAGTTTAATTTCTATAACTCTTTTTAATTATTTGAAAATCAAGAAAATTATCGTCTTACTTTTTTCATTACCAAAAGAGCAAACATGTTTGTGAAGACGAAACAAAAAGGGCCAAATTAACATTCAAAACTAATTAAAGAGGTCGCAATTAATATGTAAATATAAAGTTATAATCTTTTTCTATCTAAAAATAGCTCCATAAATGTCATTACCATTTGCATAAAGTAACAATCCTAACAAAAGAATAAAACCAACATATTGAGCATATTCCAATACCTTTTGTGGCGCTTCTTTTCCAGTAATGATTTCATATAGTAAGAATACAACATGACCTCCGTCTAATGCCGGAATTGGAAGAATATTCATAAATGCAAGAACTATAGAAATGAAAGCGGTATTTAACCAGAATTTTTCCCAATCCCAAGTCGAAGGAAACATTTTTCCAATAGAACCAAAACCTCCGATTGAACTTGCACCTTTTTTGGTAAACAAAAATTTCAATTGAGAAGCATAATCTCCCAACGTATTTGAACCTTTTTTGAAACCATAAGAAATGCTTTCACCAAAAGAATATTCTTGATGTTTAATAGCTTTTTCATCTATGATGTTCTTACTCACTGATGTAAATCCGAATTTCCCTTCATATTTTCCTGTTGAAGGAATTGTCAATTTTTTATCTAAAGTATCGCCTTTTCTTAAAACTTGAAATGCAACATTTTCTCCTTTAGAGTTGAAAACAACTTCAGAAAAATCATCATAATAAACAATTTCATTTGAATTGATAGTAATAATTTTGTCACCTACTTTTAAGCCAGCTTTTGAAGCTGGAGTATTTGCAGGAATTTGACCAATTTCAACTCCTAAAACCCTCGGAGTAAACGCCGGGAAAGCTCCTTTTTCAAACAATTCGTAGTCAATATTTTCTGGAAGTTTAACAATTTTTGTTGATCCATCAGCTTTTTTAAGTTCTAATTTTCGTCCATCTCTTAAAATTACTTCAGAATTTAATTCATTTATGTCTTCTAGCTTAACATTATTTATTTTCAAAACATTATCACCTGATTCTAAACCATATTTTTTCAAATAAGGATGAACAGACAAACCAGCTTTTAAATCTTGAGGTGCTAATTTATCTTCTCCGTATGAAAAAACAACTAAAATATAAATTAAAATTCCTAAAATTAAGTTCACAGTTACACCACCAATCATTATAATCAAACGTTGCCAAGCTGGTTTTGAACGAAATTCCCAAGGTTGTGGAGGAAGAGCTAATTGTTCTTTATCCATCGATTCGTCAACCATTCCAGCTATTTTCACATATCCACCAAGCGGCAACCAACCAATTCCCCATTCGGTATCGCCAATTTTCTTTTTGAAAATGGAGAACCATGGATCAAAAAATAAATAAAATTTTTCGACACGTGTTTTAAATAATTTTGCTGGAATATAATGACCTAATTCGTGTAAAATGACAAGAATCGAAAGTGATAAAATTAATTGTGCTGCTTTGATTAAGAAATCCATATGTTATTTTTGATGGTGTAAAGATAAGATTTTGTTGTGAAATTGATTTTTTATACTTGATAAATTTCATTTTGAGAAAAATAATCCAAAATTGCTTCCTTCATTAAATGTTGCTGTTCTCGCTCATTTAATGCTGGTAAATTCTCAACTAACTTAAAATGGGGCCAATTTTCTTCGTCACGTCCAATAAATTCATAATGTCCGTGTGGCTCTAACAAAGTGCAGATTGCAATATGCATTAAATCCGTTTTTTCGTGTTTTTTAAACTTCTGATAACCCAAGCCCAGTTCCTGCACACCTATTAGAAACAAAATTGATTGGGTATCTAGTCCTCCTCCAAAATCAACTTCTAATTTTTTTAATAAATCTTGAAAGCGTAATTCAATGTCATAATCCATAAAACAAAGTTAATTGAAAATAAAGAAATAACGCTTTTAAATTTATTTTTTAAAGCTTTTTTACTAAAATTAACAATAATTTCTCAAAAATTTGTGTTTTAAATAAGTTCACAAAATATTTTCGTAAGTTTGTTGAGAAGATTAAAATGAAATTATGCTCAAAAAAATCATTATCAATTACTTGAAACTTTTCATCCTTTGGATATTAATTTTTGATTTTCAACGCATCTTATTTTCAATTCACAATTGGGATAAATTTCATAATGTTACTTTTTTTGAGTGGATTCAAGCATTTTTCTATTCTTTAAAATTAGATGTCGCAACAGCAAGTGCTTTAAATTTCTTACCAATGTTGTTTTTATTTCTTTATTTTTTTATTCCAAAAAAGTTTATAAAAATCACATTTCTAACTGTACTTTTTCTTGAATTTTTGCTGGTAGCTTTAATTCATTGTGGGGAAGTCAATGCTTATGGTGAATGGAATCATAAATTAACTTCTCGTGTTTTTATGCATCTTGCCAATCCAGATGAGGTTTTCCGCTCTGCAGATTACAGTATGACTGTTTGGTTTTTTGTGTATTTATTTTTGGAAATGGTTTTCTCATGGAAAATCATGAATCGCCTGTTTAGAAAAACATTGTTGATTGACGAAGTTTCTCACTTTATCAAACGTTTGTTTGTTTTTCCATTTTACCTCTTAATTCTAATTTTCACGGGTGGAACTTCAATGGTTTTTTTAAGAGGAGGATTTCAACAAATTCCAATCAATATTAATGCAGCAATTTATACGAATAATTCAGTTTCAAATGATTTATCGATCAACTCATTGTACTTTTTTGTAAAAAGTTATATGCTCTATAATCGCAGTGAAATTGATGAATTTATGCCTAAAATAAATCCAAAAGTTGCTAAGCAAATTGTGGATAATATGTATAACTTCCCCAAAAAACACAACAATTATTTTCTAGAAAATAAAAGGCCAAATGTCGTTTTTGTCGTATTGGAAAGTTGGGCTGCTGATGCAATTGGTTGTTTGAGTGGCACAAAATCACCTGATGGAAAAAGTGCTACTCCAACTTTTGACAAATTAGCTTCTGAAGGAGTTTTATTTACGCAAATTTATGGAACAAGTCACACATCTGAAATTGGGAATGCCAGTATTTTTAGTGGTTTTCCAGGAATTCCAGAAGTGTCAATTTCCATGCAACCAGAAAAAAGCAGAAAACTAAAAGCAATTAATCAAAGTTTAAAAGTTCTAGGTTACAAGAGTTCCTATTTATTTGGTGGCGATTTAAAATATGGAAATATTGGGGGGTTTTTCATGGATCATGGATTTGATGTTGTGAAAGATGAAAATGATTTTGAATCAGGTTTAGAGCGCGGAAAATTAAATTTTTACGACAAAGATTTATACTCAAAATTCATTGAGGAAATCAGTAAAAGTCCAGAGCCATTTATGAATTGTGCTTTTACAGGCAGCACACATTCTCCATTTGACGTTCCAAAAACGAAAGGACAAAATTGGACGGGAACTGAAGCTGATTTTATGAACTCAATGGTATACGCAGATCAATGCATGGGTGATTTTATCAAAAAAGTTAAAAAACAAAAATGGTATAAAAACACCTTGTTCGTTTTTGTTGCCGATCACAGTCACACAACTCCAACTGTTGCAACTCCGATGGAGCATAATTTTTATAGAATTCCACTTTTATTTTGGGGTCCAGCCATTAAAAAGGAATTTAAAGGATATAAAAACGACATTTTAGGTTCACAAACAGATATTCCTGCAACTTTATTGTACCAAATGGATGTGAATTCAAAAGAATATATTTGGAGCCGAGATTTGATGAATCCTAAAATGATTCCTTTTGCATTTCATACAATTATTAGAGGTTATGGCTGGGTTTCTCCAACAGGATATTTGACTTATCAAATGCAAATGAAACAGTATTTGGAAGATTCTTACAGTGCAAAAGACAAAACTTTTGAACACCAAAGATGTGATGCCTTTTTAACACAGATTTATAAGTATTATCAGGAATTGTAAAAATTCATTATTTTCTAATTTCCTCTTGCATTAGAGAGTTGATTTATTTAACTTGAAGGTGAATCAAAGATACGTGTATCACAATCTTGACCGTAAAAAAATAAATTTCAGTTTTCGAATTAATTGACAGAAAACTTAAATTTGATTGCGAAAATAAATTAAACTGAAAGAATATCCCAAAAGAGAGAAATAATATCAATTTATTCATTTTGAATCAATTGTATTCGGCTAATTATTATTTTGAACACTGATGTGAAAATATTCAGCATGATCAAAACCTTGAAGGTAATCAATTTTCCAAATTCCGTTTTCAACAAGAACTTCAAAATAATAGTTGAAATCTTTTCCAAAATTTGAATCGCCAAAAGTCCAACTTCCTCTAGCTCTTTTGTCATCGATTTTATAAAAATCGATTTTTAAATTTTGCCAATATTTTTCTGGTGAATCTTGACAATTGCACCACGGATTTGCTCCATTTCCAAATGGCATCATATCACCAACTAAAACTTCTTCTTCCCCACTTTGAAGGTAATTATCTATTCCTTTGGCAATTTTTGAATAATTATCCAAGAATTTTTTACTGAAAAAATCTGTTTCTTTTAAGGTAGAAATTCTTTTTTTCAAAGCAGAAGGATTAATTTTTGTGTATACTCGATCACCAGCCAACACATCAAAATCAATAGACTCTGAATCTTTATTTTCCTTCCATTCGTACAAATTTTGCAGTAAAGTAGTTATCTCTTCTTTTGCAATTTCTTGATTATCTACTTCTTCATATTCTGAATTATCAGCCTCATTTATAGCGTCTTCGTATTCCTTTGTGGAGCGATCACCACAATTCGTGAAAATAAAAAAAGAAAATAAAAAAGGTAATAATTTGAAAGAAATCTTTTCCATGGCATATTTTTTAAGTAAATATACTATTTCTTGAGGAAAACATTCGCTTTACCAAAAATTATCTTCTGATCTAATTTTTCCCACTCGATTTGAGTTGGATTTAGGATGAAATTTTTAATTTCTCCAACTTTGATTTTTTGTGAATCTTTAATTTTGTTAAAAATGTTTGTCTCTGATGGATAATCAAAGTGCTTTAAATTTAGTTTATTTCCAACAAAAGTCAATAAACTTGGTGTGAAATTTTGACCTTCTTTGAAATTTATAATGTATGTATTTTCACTTACTTTTTTAAATATTGCTTGATTTTTAGCATCGTTTAAAACCACCTTATTTTTTATTCCAAAATAATATTTATCATCTTCTTGGAGATATAAAACAGAATCTTTTTCAATGATTCCAAATAAATAACCATTTCTAAATGAGTATTTTGAAGACTCTCGAACTTGTTCTTGTGTAATATAAGAATGAATGATCGAAATCATTGTAATTCCATCTTCGTTTACTAAAAATTCAGTTCCAGTTTCAGAATTTTCATAAGAACCGAAATAAGAAGTACTTAACGCTTGTACGAGCTCTGCATTTGGAGGCAAAGGGCTTTTAAATTCAAAAGATTCTTGCGACAACACCCTGCAAGTAAAAAATAAGGCGCAAATAAATTGAATATTCATAGCGTGAAAGTAGAAATTATAAGTTGAATTTCAACAAAAATAGTAAATCGTTCAAAAAAAATAATTTTTAAAATTTAAGATCTTATGAATTGATTTCAAAAATAATTCTTAACTTTAGTCAAAAAACACCTAAACCTATGGAAAAGCGCTGGAGAGTAAAAGAACTACCAAGTCAGGAAAAAATTAATAATTTAAGCTCAAGTTTAAAAGTAGAACCAGTTTTGGCTACCATTTTGATTCAACGTGGAATAGAAAATTTTGAAGATTCACAACTTTTTTTCAGACCCAATTTATCAGAACTTCACGATCCATTTCTAATGAAAAACATGGATTTAGCAGTTCTGAGAATTGAAAAAGCAATTGAAAACAATGAAAAAGTAATGCTTTTTGGCGATTATGATGTTGATGGAACAACTGCTGTTGCCTTGATGTGGAAAGTTTTAAAAAATCATTTACCAAATTTAGAATTTTATATTCCAGACCGCTATGCCGAAGGATATGGAATTAGTATTCAAGGAATCGATTATGCAAAAAGTCAAAATGTAAGTTTAATTATCGCTTTAGATTGTGGAATAAAAGCGCACGATAAGGTTAATTATGCCACAAATTTAGGAATTGAATTTATAATTTGTGACCATCATGAACCCGGTGAAAGTGTACCAAATGCAATCGTTTTAGATCAAAAACAAAAAGACTGTTTTTATCCTTATAAAGAACTTTCTGGTTGTGGAGTTGGATTCAAATTACTGGAAGCTTTTTTCACAAAGAATCAATTAGATAAAACTATTTTATATCAAAATTTAGATTTATTAGCCTTAAGTATCGCAGCAGATTTAGTACCAATCACAGGAGAAAATCGTATTTTAGCTTATTTTGGTTTGCAAATTATAAACAATCACCCAAGTTTGGGAATTCAGCAATTACTAATTGAAGCAAAAAAGGAATTACCTTTAACTTTAACTAATGTTGTTTTTATTTTGGCGCCAAGAATTAATGCAGCTGGTCGTATTCACGAAGGTAAAAAAGCAGTTGAGTTATTGATTTCTGAAGATTTAGATCAATTAAAAGGATTAGCAAAAAGTATAGAAAGTGATAACATTGAAAGACGAACCTTGGATTCAAATATAACAGAAGAAGCCCTGGAAATGCTAAAATTAGATTCGGGTTTTGATAGTAGAAAATCAACTGTTGTTTTTGATAAAAATTGGCACAAAGGAGTTATTGGAATAGTTGCTTCTCGTTTGATTGAAAATTACTACAAACCTACTATAGTATTTACAGAATCTAACGGGAAAATTACTGGTTCTGCTAGAAGTATTAAAGGTTTAAATATTCATGATGCCTTAGAATCTTGCTCTGAATATTTGGAACAATTCGGAGGACATGCATTTGCTGCAGGTATGACTTTGGCTCCAGAAAATTTAGACTCTTTCAAAGTAAAATTTGAAGAGGTGGTTCAAAATTCACTTTCTATTGCTGAAATGGTTCCAGAACAATCTATTGATTATGATTTAAACTTCACCGAAATTTTCACTAAAAATGAAAACATCTACGAAATTCCAAAAATAAAAAGAATTTTAAATCAACTTGAGCCACATGGTCCAGGAAATATGAAGCCAGTATTCAAGTCATCTAATGTTTTTGTTGAAGATGTTCGTGTTTTGAAAGACGTTCATTTAAAATTAGTCTTTACGCAACCAAATACAGGAATTGAAATTCAGGCAATTGGCTTTAATCTTGTTGACAAAATTGATTTAATTAATTCAGGTAAACCACTGGATATTTTATACACTTTAGAAACAAATTCTTGGAAGGGAAAGGATTCATTGCAGTTGAATGTCAAAGATATTCGTGGAATGTTCTAAATAATATTAATTTAAGATTTAAATTGTCAACTAAACAAAACTCTAGTTGGTTCGCGACAACATTTTCAAATATTATTTGTTCGTATTCTAAATTGGTAGCTAAATTATTTTAGCTAACTTTGTACTAATTATTTTCACCATATCCCGCTAGAATCGGGAATAAAAACGTAATTGTAAAAATGAGTGCATTTTCTGAAAGACACATTGGGTCAAACAAAGCTGAAAAACAAGCAATGTTAAAAAAAATTGGAGTTTCTTCAATTGCTGAATTAATAGACAAAACTATTCCTGCACACATTCGCCTAAAGGGTGAATTAAACATTGATGCTGCGATGTCTGAACAAGAGTATTTAATGCATATTTCTGATTTAGGGAAGCAAAATAAAGTGTTTAAATCTTACATTGGTCTTGGTTACAACGAAACAATTGTTCCTTCAGTAATTTTAAGAAATGTACTTGAAAATCCAGGATGGTATACTGCTTACACTCCTTATCAGGCTGAAATTTCTCAGGGTCGTTTAGAGGCTTTATTGAATTTTCAAACGATGGTTTTGGATTTAACTGGAATGGAAATCGCGAACGCTTCTTTGTTGGATGAAGCAACGGCAGCTGCTGAGGCAATGATAATGTTTTTAAATTCTCGTTCAAGACAACAAGCAAAAGACAATGTTTCTAAATTCTTTATATCTGAAAATGCATTTCCTCAAACAATTGACGTTGTTAAAGGAAGAGCAGCAAATTTGGGAATTGAATTAATTATAGGAAACCCTGATACTTTTGAACTTGATGCATCATTTTTTGGTGCCTTAACACAATACACAGATTCTTTTGGAAAAATTACGGACCTTGAAACATTCATCGCTAATGCAAATGCAAACAACGTTCCTGTAGCAGTTGCTGCGGATATTATGTCTTTGGTTTTATTAAAATCTCCAGGTTCATTGGGGGCTGATGTTGTTTTAGGAACTTCTCAACGTTTTGGTGTTCCGATGGGAGCTGGTGGTCCTCATGCTGCATTTTTTGCTTGTAAAGAAGATTATAAAAGAACAATTCCAGGAAGAATCATTGGTGTTTCAAAAGATGCTGACGACAATATGGCCTTGAGAATGGCTTTACAAACGCGTGAACAACACATCAAACGTGATAAAGCAACATCAAATATTTGCACTGCGCAAGCATTATTAGCTGTAATGGCAAGCATGTATGCTGTTTATCATGGCCCTCAAGGTTTGAAACAAATTGCAGCTGAAATTCATTCAAAAGCAAATGCAACAGCAAAAAGTTTAAGTAATCTGGGCTATTCTATAAAAAACGCTAATTTCTTTGATACTTTATTAGTTGAAATTCCAACAAATGTCTCGATTGCAGATTTAAAAGCTGAAGCCGAAGCGAAAGAAATGAATTTTAGATACATAAATCACGTACAGGTTTCAATTAGTTTTGGAGAATCAATTACTGTAAAAGATGTTCAGAATTTAATAGATGTTTTTGCAGAAGTTGCTGGAAAATCAAGTGAAAATATTTCTCTGAATGAATCTATTTCTATTGATGCAAATTACATTCGTACTGAGGCGATATTAACTCACCCAACTTTCAACAAGCACCATTCGGAATCTCAGATGATGCGTTATTTAAAACGTTTGGAAAACAAAGATATTTCTTTAGTTCACAGCATGATTGCTTTGGGTTCTTGTACCATGAAATTAAATGCTGCTTCAGAATTAATTCCAATTACAAATCCACAATTTGCGAATATTCACCCATTTGCGCCTTTAGATCAAGTAGTTGGTTACCACACAATGTTTCGTCAATTAGAAAAAGATTTATGTGAATCAACTGGATTTGCAGCCGTTTCTTTGCAACCAAATTCTGGGGCTCAAGGAGAGTACGCTGGTTTAATGGTTATTAAGGCTTATCATGAATCAAGGGGAGATTTTAAACGTAAGCATATGATTATTCCTTCATCTGCCCATGGCACAAATCCCGCATCAGCTGTGATGGCTGGTTTTGAGGTAGTTGTGACAGGTTGCGATGAAAATGGAAACGTAAATATTGAAGAATTAAAAGCAAAAGCGATTGAATTAAAAGATACTTTGGCTGGATTGATGGTAACCTATCCTTCTACTCATGGAGTTTTTGAAGAAGGTATTCGAGAAATTACAACAATAATTCATGAAAATGGAGGTCAAGTATACATGGATGGAGCAAATATGAATGCTCAAGTTGGATTAACTAATCCGGGGAATATTGGTGCAGATGTTTGTCACTTAAATTTACATAAAACATTCGCAATTCCTCATGGAGGTGGTGGACCAGGAATGGGACCAATCGGAGTAGGAGCCCACTTAGCACCATTTTTGCCAGGAAGTGAATTAATAAAAGCTGGTGGTGAGAAAGCCATTCATGCCATTTCTGCAGCCCCTTATGGTAGTGCGTTGATTCTATTGATTTCTTATGCTTACATCAAAATGTTGGGTGCAAAAGGATTAAGAGAATCAACTGAAGATGCAATTTTAAATGCAAATTACATTGCTGCTTCATTAAATGATCACTATGATATTCTATATACAGGAAAAAATGGAACAGTTGCACACGAATTAATTTTAGATTGCCGTGATTTTAAGAAAACTTCAGAAATTGAAGTTGCTGATATGGCAAAACGTTTAATTGACTATGGATTTCATGCGCCAACAGTTTCATTTCCAGTAGCTGGAACTTTGATGATTGAACCTACTGAAAGTGAAGATAAAGATGAATTAGATCGTTTTATTACTGCAATGATTCAAATCAGAAAAGAAATTGCTGATATTGAAAATGGAAAAGCAGATAAAGTGAATAATTTAATTAAAAATGCCCCGCATACAGCAGATTGCATCATAAACAGAGATTGGACTTATCCTTATTCTCCACAAGAAGCTGCTTTTCCAGTTGAATATTTGAAAGATTTCAAATATTGGGTGCCAGTCCGTCGTGTTGACAATGCTTTTGGTGATAGAAACTTAGTATGTTCTTGTCCAGGAATTGAAAATTATATTACAGAAGAAGCTTAGTTTTAAGCAAAAATTTATATGAAAAGCTATCTTGAAAAAGGTAGCTTTTTTTATAAAAGTTAATTTTTTATTCACAGAATATTTTTTAATTTTGTTTGTCATTTAAATCTCTGGCCATGAAACAATTTATACTGTTATTTTCTTTATTTTTATTTTCAATTTCTGCTAATTCAGCAACAATTTATGTTACAAATACTGATGATTCGGGTGTAGGTTCATTAAGAGAAGCTATTTCAGTTGCAAATTATGGAGATATTGTGCGAGTTAATAGTTCACTTTTAAGTGCTGGAAGTAACGCAATAAACTTATTAAGTACAATTACAATTAGTAAGGGGATTTTTATAAAAGGCGCCTTCAATTCTCAAGATACATTATATATTAATGGAGGAGATTCAATTCAATTGTTTAGAATTGAAACCGATTTTAATGCTCCTTTACCAAGTGTTGATTTTGACAGTTTGGTCTGTGTTCATGGTAAAGGAACTTATGGTGGAGCCATAAACATAAATTATAGATATGATTATGGAACAGGAATTGGTGTTGTATATTTAAGAAATTGTGTTTTTAAAAACAACCAAGCTGATTATGGAGGAGCCATTGCATCTAACAGATATACCACTAGCTCAAATGCCGCATCAGTAAAACTGCAATTATTCAAAACATCTATTATTAACAATTCTGCTATCAATGATGGAGGTGGAATTTATTTAAATATGTATTCTTCTCAAGGTCCGGAAGCCCGATTGGATTTAAAATTGAATTCTTGTAATATAATAAATAATAATGCTGGTGGCAGTGGTGGTGGAATTTATGCTTATTCTTACATTTATAATGGTTCAACAACTGTATATCGTGGAGCTTATTCTGATGTCGAAGTAAATTCTTCAACATTAAGTTTTAACAATTCTGGCATATCAGGTGGTGGAATTTATTGTTATGCTTTAGACAATACAAATGCACATGTTGCAAATGCCTCTGTAATTTTAAAAGAATCTACGATTACTAATAATACTGCAATTAGCAACGGAGGAGCAGTTTATTCATTCTGCAACGACTTATCCTATATTTATACTAAAAACTGTACAACATTATATAATACTTGCTTTGTTGACGGAGGGGCTTTTTATTTAAAATCAACATCGACATATAATGTACAATCTTCACGAGCGGAATTTCAAACTGTCAGTAGTATTTTAGCTTTTAATGGAGGAAATTCTAATTACAACAATACTGTTTATTTACAAGGAAATGCTTCATACATCAATACAAATAGTTATAACATTTTTGATGTCTCTGATACTTATTTCCCAAATTATTATTTACCATTTTCCTGGAATACAGATACTTACTCTGCCACTTTAGCTCAGATTAATTTATCATCATTAATCATTAATGATAATAACACTTTTTCAATGACACCAAATCTTGGAAGTATTGCCGTAAACAATGGCAATTTAGATGATTTCGATTTAGCTCAAAATGGTGCTTTACTAGGGGTTAGAGATGTTGGAGCTGCTGAAAGTGCTTTTTGTGATCCAATTCCAGTATCTCAAACTGCATCAATCTGCAGTGGTTCAACTTATGACTTTTATGGTCAAGACTTGACAAGTGCCGGAACCTACAATTATACAATTGTAACTCCAAATCAATGTGATACCAATGTAACACTGACTCTTACAACTACTGCACCTGTAATTCCTACAATCACTATTACAGCAAATCCAGGAAATACAATTATGGTTGGCACACCTGTTACCATTACAGCTACGATAACCAATGGAGGTGCAGCACCAAGTTACCAATGGTATGCAAATGGAAGTCCAATTGGTCCAAATGCTTCAAGTGTTATTTCTAGTACACTAACAAATGGTGTTCAAGTAAAATGTATTGTAGCAAGTAATAGTGTTTGCGTTAGCCCTGCAACTGCTCAAAGTAATATAATCACTTTTAATGTACATGCTAATAACGATGAACCTTGTAATGCAATAACTATAGCTACAAATACGACTTGTGTTACATCTTATTTTGCTAATCACATTGCAACAGAGACAACAAATGTAGGAGCTCATTCTTGTGCAACATCTACTTCAAATGATATTTGGTTTAAATTTGTTGCCCCAGCATCTGGTTTTGTAAATATTTACACTTATTCTGGAACACTTACCGACGCTGTAATGAGTGTATATTTAGGTGCAAATTGTTCATCTTTGTTTGAAGTTGGTTGTGTCGATGATGATGGGACAAATCAAATGCCACAAGGATTTGTAAGTGGAGCAACACCAGGTACAACATATTACATTCGTGTTTCAAGTTATGGTACAACTGCAGTTGGAAACTTCGCTATTTGTTTAGTTGAAGAAAATAGTCAGCCAACTGCTGTTAATGATATTGTGAGTACAGCTTATAATACTCCAACTACAATTGCCGTTTTATCAAATGATAGCGATATGGGAGGAAGTTTAGTTTTATCAACATTGACTATTAGTAGCCCTTCATCTAATGGTATTGCAGTGATTAATGGAAATGGTACTATTACTTTTACACCTAATCCAGGTTTTTCTGGAACAAGTACATTTCAATATCAGATTTGTGATAATGGAACTCCAGCTTTATGTGCTACAGCAACTGTTACAATAAATGTAGCTCCAGATTCAAATCCTGTTGCAAATAATGATGTAGTTTCAACAGCTTATTTAACACCAATAACAATTAATGTTTTGTCTAATGATTTTGATTTAGTCGGAAATCTAGTCAATTCTTCTTTAAATATTTTTGTACAATCGGTTAATGGTATTGCTGTAGCAAATCCAAATGGAACAATAACTTTCACACCAAATGATGGTTTTTCTGGAGTGACAACCTTTCAATACCAAATTTGTGACAACGAAGTTCTGGCCTTATGTGCAACAGCAACTGTAACAGTAACTGTAGGAAATAGTGGATTAAATGAAGAAAAGATTTATGCTTCAATTTATCCTAATCCAGCAACGAATTATTTGACATTCAAAACAAACTTAAATGTAAAATCTTTGAAAATTTATAGTTTAGAAGGAAAACTATTAAAAGATCAAGAACAATTTGAAATAATTGATATTAAGGATTTTTCAAATGGAGTATATTTCATTGAATTACACTTTGAAAATGGAAAAATTTCAAGAAATCAATTTGTTAAACAATAAGGTATTTAATTTAAAGACTACACTAGCATACTGCCTAGTGCTAAAAGGTTATTTTTCAAAGATTAAATAGTGTTCGGACCATTATTTTGAACAGTATTAAGTATAAAACTTAAATCCTACTTAAAACTAGATCTTTTAAACATGCAATAAATTGTGGATGGTCATTGGAGCTTGGAACTAGTTGCACCTTCTCTCCCCCATAGGATTTAAAAATATCCTGATATTCTTCCCCAATTTCTATTATCGTTTCCAAACAATCTGCGATAAAAGCGGGGCTAAATACCAATATTTTTTTTGCTCCTTTTTTCCCCCATTCTTCAACAACTTTATCTGAAAAGGGAGTTAGCCATTTTTTGTCCAATCGAGATTGAAAACAAACGGTATAATCCTTTTCTTCTAAACCTAATTTTACAGCAATTAAGCGAGTCGTTGCATAAGAAGTAGCTTTGTAACAAAATGTATTCTCTTCATTTATTTCGTTTTCACATGGTTGATCAGAACACAATCCATCGTTGTAAACTTTGTCAACTTGACGTTCTGGTAATCCATGATAAGAAAATAAAATATGATCATATTCTTTAAAATCAAACTGCTTTGCTCTATCAACTATGGAATTAATATAACCTTCATGATTAAAAAATTGATTCACAATCTTAATTTCAGGAATTACCCACCATTTTTGAATTAATTTCATTGCTTTTTCTATAGCAGATCCAGAAGAAGCACTTGCATATTGAGGAAAAAGCGGAATTATTATTATTTGTTCATAATTAGCTTTATGCATCCTATCTAAGACGCTATCCAGCGATGGGTTTTGATATCGCATTGCTAATTCAACAGTAATATTTCTATCCTTAAGTTCTTCTTGTAAAATATTTTTAACGTTTACAGAATGGGTTAGTAAGGGGGATTTTCCATTGCCATGTTTCCATAACTCTTTATATATTTTAGCAGATTTTGGTGCTCGGAAAGGCACAATTATTCCATTAACTAATAATTTTCTAGGCAACCAAGGGATATCAATAACACGAGGGTCATTTAAAAACTCACTCAAGTATGTTCTCACATCTGAAGTGGAAGGACTATCTGGTGTACCAAGTTGAATTAGAAGTACTGCTGTTTTTTTCATGAAAAATAAGTTTTGTATTTAGTATAAACAAAAAAGGGCAAAAAAGTTCTGCCCTTATTCAATCTTTTTATAAATAAAATTAAATATGTAATGATCTAGCCTCTGTTGCGGCCAAAGCTGCCTCCTTAATTGCTTCTGAATAAGTAGGGTGAGGATGACAAATACGAGCAATATCCTCTGCAGACGCACGGTATTCCATTGCAACTACAGCTTCCATAATCAAATCTGCTGCTCGTGGAGCAATCATGTGAACTCCTAAAATTTCATCCGTATTTTTATCAGCTAAAACCTTAACTAATCCTTGGATGTCCATGCTTGCTCTAGCTCTTCCTAAAGCTTTAATTGGAAATGAACCAATTTTATATTCAATACCACTTACTTTTAATTCTTCTTCTGTTTTCCCAACAGCTGCAACTTCTGGCCATGTATAAACAACACCAGGAATTAAATTGTAGTTTATATGCGGCTTTTGTCCAGCAATAATTTCCGCTACATAAACACCTTCTTCTTCCGCTTTATGAGCAAGCATTGCACCTCTAACGACATCGCCTAAGGCATAAATTGTAGGAACAGAAGTTTGAAGATGTTCATTTACTTCAATTTGTCCATTTTTTAAAGCTACTATTCCAGCATTTTCTAGATTTAAACCTTGAGTAAAAGGTTTTCTTCCAACAGCAACTAAACAATAATCTGCCTCAAATTTAACTTCTTCTCCTTTTTTATTTAACGCAATTAGAGAAACTGAATTTCCATTGTTTGCAACTGATTGTACTTTATGTTCTAAATTAAATTTAAAACCTTCTTTTTTCAAAACTTTTGTAAGTTCTTTACCTAAAGTTCTGTCCATAGTTGGGATAATGGTATCAGCAAATTCAACAACCTCAATTTGAGTGCCAAGCCTTGCATAAACAGATCCTAATTCCAATCCAATGACCCCACCACCTATTACGAGCATTTTTTTTGGGATTTCCTGCAATTTTAATGCTTCTGTCGAAGTGATGATTCGTTTTTTATCTGGTTCCATTCCAGTGAAAAAATTTGGTTTTGATCCAGTTGCAATGATTATATTTTTAGAATCTAAAACTTCTGTTTTTCCATCTTTATCAGTTACTTGAACTTGATTTTTCGATGCAAAAGATCCAATACCGTTGTAAACAGTAACATTATTTTTATCCATTAAAAATTTAATTCCATTCGACGTTTGAGCAACAACTTCTGCCTTCCGACTTACCATTTGGATAATATCAGCTTCAAGGTTTGATAGTTTTATTCCATGGGTTTCAAAATTATGTTTTGCATTGTGAAAATGTTCTGAAGAATCGAGTAAAGCCTTTGAAGGTATACAACCAACATTTAAGCAAGTACCACCCAAAGTATCATATTTTTCGATAATTGCAGTTTTTAAACCTAATTGTGCACATCGAATTGCAGCAACATATCCACCAGGACCAGAACCAATAATTGTAACGTCGTAAGAACTCATTTTTTTGTTTTTTGACAAAGTTAAATATTTAAATTAAATTGAAGAAGAATAAAAGTATAAGTTTAGAAAACATTGTAAAAATTAAAATTTAGTGAATAAAAAAAGTCGCTTTTAAAATTAAAAGCGACTTTTTAATAAAATAAAAGATAAAAATTACATTTTTATAAATTTCACAGTTTCACTTATATTGTTTGCCTCTAATTTAATAATGTAAGTTCCATTGTTAAAGTTGGACGCATTGATATCGATTGTTTGTGAACCTTTCTGCATGTTTTTCTCAGAGATTGTTTTAACTAAAACACCTGCCAAATTATACACTTTTACTGTTACGTTTGATGTTTTCACTAGGTTAAATGAAATCATTGACACATCAGTAGTTGGATTAGGATAAGCTTTTAAATTTGTTTTTAAAGATTTAAAATCTTCATTTGTTTCATCATATAAACCCAATAAAGAAGATGAAGCCCATATACCTCTACCAAATGTACCTAAATAAACTTCTCCATTTCTTGTACACCCTTCTTCCCAAGTTCTCCAGTTCTGACGAACTTCAAAAACAGGAACATCTCTAAATCCTTCCGAAGCATCCATCCAAGAACCTCCACCGTTATCAGAAACCTTCACTCCCAGTGCAGTTCCAACAACGATTACTTGAGGATTAAGTCTGTCAATAATTGCATCATATGCAGCAACACCCAATCCAGTTAATGCTGAAAATGTTGGTGTAGTTGCTGTTGCATTATTTGATCTTGATATAGAACCATTAAATCCTTGTAACAAAATTAAGTCATTTGCATTATTTGGATTAATTGCAATCCCTTCACAACTTGAATTAGATATTGTCTTTTTAGATGTTCCAGCCAAATTTGCAGCTGCAGTAAAATCTGTTTGTTGAGAATATATACTCCCTAACCCGTCAATTCTAAACACTTTTGCACCACAACTTACAAAACAATAATTTAAGTCCTTTGAAAATTCTATATCTACATTTCCTGTACCTAAATTAGAAGGTAAGTCTGGAGTAGGTGATGGATTGTCTTTAAAGGTTAACAAAACCCAAGTTGGATCTTTAGCTAATCTTAACGCATCTCTTGTGCCCCACAATTCTCCTCCATGCGCATATGTATAAACTAAGAACCAAGATTGAAATGGATCTTGAACACGAATTGTGTCCCAGGAAATATTAAAGTCAATACTATCTTCCCGCAAATCTAGTAATTCTTGTGTTGCTGCATTTTTAGTGAAAAAGTGATCGTAAGGAGTTACAGTACCAACTTTAATTTTTACTCCGTTTACTAATAAGGTATCATTTGGTCCAGGTGGATTAGTTGGTCCCGCTGCATTATAAATTTGAGTATAAGAATTTTGTCCCAAATCAATTATTGCTCCAGTTATAACATTAGTAACTTTATAATCAGTTCTAGTTAAAGAAGGTAGAGCAAAAACTGTATCATCAAAGTAAAGATTTGTTGGAGTTGTATACATAATAGTATCACCTGTTGATAAACTTGCTACTTTTACTTTGCTACCTGCAGTATAGTTTTTCTTTGGTGAAAAAGTGATCGAATCCTTTGAATTGGTATCGTAGTATTCAGCTAATACAATTTCAGTATGAAATGGATGAGCTCCACCTTCAACTCCAGTAGGACCATAAGTTGACAATGGGAATGGAGGCTCAAATGAGCCAACTGTAAATTGACCAGTTATATTATCTTTTTTAATTCTGCTTATTGAGTTATTATACACTGTACTAAACATAACATTCGGATTAAAAAACGAAATTTCACATTCAAATCCATCACCTCCACCAACTTCAGTAAATTCTTTATAAGAAGCGTTCGAAAAATCATTGTATAATGAACCATTATCTTGAGCTCCACCCATTACAGATCCGTTTCTATCCATTGCGATACCATAAAACTGAGTGACATTATAACCTCTATTTGCTGGATAAAATGTACTCGCGTAATCGTCAGAAATTCCAATTCCACCGTCATTACCAATATAAAGTCTGTTATTTGCGTTCCATTTCATTTCGTGGTTATCAGCATGAACATATAGTGCACTAGTTGGAGAGAAAAACCATTGAGATAAAACCTCAAATCCACCAGCCGGAGGATTATTTACATTTTGTTTCCATTTCCAAATATCAATACCTCCTAAAAGGATTTTTTCGGGATCATTTGGAACAACTGAAACTATAGAGTTATATTGTCCTTGATCTCTATAAATATCTAAATTACTTGGTGTTCCTGAAGCGCCAATAAATTGACTCCACATCTGTCCATTGTCATGAGAAACACTCATTCCTTCCAAATTACCGCCAGTTCTAATTGCATAACTAGAATAATTATTCGATGAATTTTTAGTTGGAGAAATTGCAATTTCCATTCTGCCTGACGTTGGTGGGACTTTTACTGTTTCATCAGCTCCAGACTTGTCAACAAAATTTGCTCCTCCATCTGTAGATACAAAAATCTTATTGATATTTCCAATTGCAGTTACAATTAGCTGACCATCTTTAGAAATTGCAAGTGCATTACAATTACCACCAGGAATTACAAGGCTAGTAAATGATGGCTGACCAATGGCCCATTTTTTTAATCCTGAAGTTGTAGCAAAAAACACGTCATTTGTCACATCTGAAGAAACAACCTCGTCAACATAAGATAATGATTCTGTGCCTGGAACAGTTTGCCAAGATCCAGTTGTAGTTTTATAATAAAGTCCGTTACCAGACCATTGATCACTACTATTGCTATATCCCGTGGCTACAAAAATGGTTCCGTCAATTGTTTGCGTCATGGAAGAAATATAAGGCGCTCCTGGAAAATCCTCTACCTTATTCCATGAATTGGCCGCATCACTTGAATAAAATAACCCCCCTGTAATAGAACCGGCCCAAACTTTATTGGTATTAAATCTATCTGGTTGAATTGCTCTTGTTCTTCCTCCAATATTATCAGGACCTAATTCTTCAAAAACTAAATTAGATCGTTTTCTGTTTTTTTCTTGATTAATTAATTGATTTAATTTTTCTGGTGAAATTCTTTCTCCAGTTTCTAAATCAACATATCTTGCTGCCAACCATTTTGCAGCATCATTTGCATTTTGCTCTTGCAAAGAAGATAATGAAGATTTGTTATAAGAAGCAGATTTCTTAAAGAAATTGAAAGGAGAAAAAAGAAAAACAGCGGATAACGCCGCAATTCCAACTGTTCCGATAATTAAATTTTTACTTTTCATAATGTAGTTTTTCACTTATATTAGCTAAAAATAGGTGCTAAAATAATCATTAAAATTGAAATCGCACCCAAGATTCCAAAAAATTGTTCAAATTAATTATAAAATTAATTGTTTTTTTGATTCAAAACAAACTGTAAATTAATAATTTATTTTATTTTTTTACATGTCTAAAAATCAAAAATATGCTTTTCGGCATGATAAGAAGATCTAACAAGCGGACCACTTTCAACATACCTGAATCCCATTTTTATTCCTATTTCTCTGTATTCATAAAACCTTTCAGGTGTTATAAATTCTTGAACTGGTAAATGTTTTGGAGTTGGTTGTAAATATTGACCTAAAGTTAAAATGTCAACTGATACACTTCTAAGGTCTTCCATTGTTTCTAAAACTTCATCATGTGTTTCTCCTAAACCCAACATTACGCCAGATTTTGTTCTCATTCCTCCTTTTTTTAAGCGAAATAAAACTTCTAAACTTCTATCGTATTTTGCTTGAATTCTAACTTGTTTTGTTAATCTTCTTACAGTTTCTAAATTATGTGAAACAATTTCTGGTGCAACATCTATAATTTGTTGTAAATTTTCCCATTTCCCTGCAAAATCAGGAATCAATGTTTCCATTGTTGTTCCAGGGGATTGGTGTCTAACAGCTTTTACAGTTTGCGTCCAAATAGTAGAACCTCCATCTTTTAAATCATCTCTGTCAACTGAAGTTATCACTGCGTGCTTAACGCCCATGGTTTTAACAGAGTGTGCAACTCTTCCTGGTTCAAATTCATCAACTTCTAACGGTCTGCCAGTTTGAACAGCACAAAAACCACAACTTCTGGTACAAACATTCCCCAAAATCATGAAAGTTGCAGTTCCTTCGCCCCAACATTCTCCCATATTTGGACAAGAACCACTTTCGCAAATTGTGTGCAATTTATGCTCATCAACTAATGCTCGAACTTTTTTGTAATTTTCTCCAATGGGTAATTTTACTCTTAACCATTTAGGTTTTTTAATTCGAATTTGATTAGATTCTGTGTCTAGAATTTCACTCATTGTATTTTTATATAAAAATTTTCTTGCGTCTGAAAATATACTTAATTTTACAAAAAACAAAGTTAAATAAAAATAGTTCAAATGTACACATCTAGCGTAAAATATCTTGGAAATTTAAGAACGGAATGCACACATGAAAAATCGCAAAAAAAAATTATAACAGACGCTCCAACTGACAATAAAGGAAGAGGTGAAGCTTTTTCTCCAACAGATTTGGTTGCTACAGCTTATGCGTCGTGCATGATAACTATTATTGGGATTTATTGTCAAGAGCACGAAATAAATTTTGAATTTGCTGAAGCGAAAGTTTTAAAAATAATGTCAGCAGCACCAAGAAAAATTGAAAAAATTGAGATTGAATTGAATTTGAAAGGAAATTCATGGGATGAAAAAACTACTCACAAAGTAATAAATGCTGGTAAAACTTGTCCTGTTGCTAAGACTCTTGGAGATAATGTAGCGGTAGAATTCACATTTATTGCTTAACTTTGTACTTTCAAATTATTCTTTACAGAATTTTTTAATCCAATTAAATAATCACAAACATGAATCATCAAAATAAAGTACATAAAAAATTCGAGAATAAATCATCTAGTTCTTTTCAAAGAGAAGAAAAACCTTTTTACCAAAAAAAAGTAGATGAATTAATGATTTTTGGTGTTCATGCCGTAATTGAAGCAATAAAAGCAGAAAAAGAAATTAATAAAATTATAATTTCGAAAGGAATAAACAAAGAATTATTTTTTGAATTAAAAGAAATTACTGCTGGGAAAAATTATTTTATTCAGTTTGTTCCCGTTGAAAAATTAGATAAACTAACGCAAGAAAACCATCAAGGCGTAGTTGCATTTATTTCTCCCGTAAGTTATTATAAATTTGAAGATTTAGTTGACGAAGCAATTGAAACGGATGAAAAAAGATGTTTCTTGTTTTTAGATCGTTTGACAGATGTCAGAAATTTTGGTGCAATTGCTAGAACTGCAGAATGCATGGGTGTTGATGCAATTGTAATTCCTAGTAAATCCTCTGTTCAAGTTACTGCCGATGCAATTAAAACCTCTTCTGGAGCTTTGAACAGAATTAAAGTATGTAAATCTGATGTTTTGAAGGACAGTATTTTTTATGCGCAAGAGTCAGATTTTAGAGTAATTGCGTGCACTGAAAAAACAACTGTTCCATTGCATGAAGCCAATTTCAGAGGAAATATTGTGATTATTTTGGGTTCTGAAGAAGATGGAATTTCTCAAGATTTACTGAAAATGGCTGATGTTAGAGCAAAAATTCCAATGAAAGGAGAAATTTCTTCTCTAAATGTGAGTGTTGCGACTGGAATGGTTTTATATGAGAGATTGAGACAGAGAATTTAAGATTTAAAGCTCATATTCGATATTCCACCCTCGCAATTCCATCATTTTTTGAAAAGTTTTTAGCTCTTCAGTATTTTTGATAGATTTATAAATCTCTTTAATTTTTAATGAATTTTCATTTAATTCAACATTTAAGTTAAACGGAAAAGTAAACTCATTTACCTGATTTTGCTTTTCGATGCTCTGTAAATAAATTCTTAATAAATTAATTGGCTCATTTGTTGAAAGATCGAAATCTGAAGATTTAACAGAACTAAAGAAATCAATTTTTTCTTTAGCTCGAGTAAATAAAACATTTAATCTTTTTGAACCAGACTCTTGATTTAAAGGGCCAAAACGTAAATGAAATTTTCCATTTGAATCTTTTGCGTATGCCAAACTAATTATTAAATAATCACATTCTTCCCCTTGGACTTGTTCTAAGGTTTTAAAGAAAAATTGATTTGTTTTTATTTTTTCTTCAAGTTCAATGTAATTGCTTAAGTTTATCTTTTTCCAGATGCAAGAAAGTTGCTGTTCAGAGAAAGCTACGACTCCAATTGATCTCCCTGACAGAGAATTATCTGATAAAATTTTATCAATTAAATTTGCTACTGCTTGCGCTTCAACTTGATTTTCTCGCCTTTCAAAAATTCCATTTTCAACATAATTAAATCTAATCGGAAAAGATTTTTTTTCGGAACTTGGGAAAACAATTAGTTCATTTTTATAGAAATGCCTATTCGAAAAAGCAATTAATTCGGGATGAATGCTCCTGTAATGATTTTTTAGACCTAAAATAGGTAAATAATAAGATGCTTGATGCAATAAATCGACTGAAGAAATTTTTCCTGCAAAAAAAGTACTTGGAGACATTTGTTTTGAATCGCCGGCAACCAGCATTCTTTGAGCGCGTTGAACACATGAAATTGCTTTTGGTAATATCATTTGGGAAGCTTCATCAAATATGGCAAATTCAAATAAATTTTCACTCAAAGGATAATTTTTTGATACAACCGTTGGCGTTGAAAGATGAATTGGACAAAGCAAATCAATCCAAATTTTAGCTTCACTTTCTAACAATTCTCGCAGTGATTTGTGTTGTTTTGATTTAGAAAATTCTTTAATTAATATTGCTTTTCCTATTTTCAAATCATTTTTTAGGCGTTTTTTTTCTTCAGATAATTTTGTTGAAGAATTTTCTAATAATTCTTGATATTCATTAATTTTTTGTTTCTTCTTAAAGCAAATTTCACGCGCAAAACTTTGTTGTTCTTGCTCTTCTGTGCTAATAATTCTCCTTAGAAGATTATTTAACTTCAAACCATCAAATTCAGCTAAATCAGGAAATTGAGCGGAAAATTTTAGCCACGCAGATTTCAAAATTAATAATTCAAATTCTTCTGCGTTGGAAACCAAAAATAGTTTACTAACTATTGTATTTGGAAGATTTACTATATTTTTTTTTAATGTGATTATTTTTGGTAATTCTTTTTCAAGTTGATTTAATACTTCAGGAATATTATCAGTATCAGAAAATTGAAAATAACTTTTAATATTTTGAATTGTCTTTTTTACTTGAGATGAATTTTCACTTATAATCTGTTTTTCATTATTTGATAAATTGGCAATTTCATTCAATTCATTTTGATCGATTGATTTCAATTGTTGAAGCACGTAATCAATTACATTTAACTCAATTTCCGGTTTGTCAATTCCTAAATTTAATAACTCAATTTCTGTTTCAGATCTTTGAGCTAGAATTAGTAAATAAGATGTAATATTTTTAAGTGCCAAAGAAATTTCAATATGGACAATTGAAAGTCTTGAAAAAATTTCACTTTTTATTTTTCTTTTTTTAAGCCAATTTCCTTTTTCTAAATAAAAACTCCACGATTCAATTTCTGTTAAAGTTGGTACAACTTTCCAAATTAATATTTCCTTTAAGGCGAGTTCAAGTCGAATCGTTTGAGCAATGTATTTTTCCTTTAGCTTTTTGAATTTATTGAACGAGCTTTTTGAATTTACAAGTGAAAAATATTTTTTAGACGATTCATTTTCGATTATTTGAAGTCGAATTGCCTTTTTATTTAATTTTTCTAATTCCTGTAAAGTTGAGCAAGAAAAGAGCTCTTTTAATTTAAAAAAATCTGAACTAATTTCATTTAATTGTGTATCAAACTGTTCAATACTAGAAAATAAACCCGAATTTAATTTACTTAACAATTCTAACTTATCAAGTGATAAATAAAGCTTTTGAACATCGCTTTTACAATTATTCCATGTTTCTAAATCTGGTAAATTTGAAATATAAGGTAAATCTTGAATTATTTTAGTGGTATTTAGATTTTGTAAATCAAATAAACTATGATTTGGAAAATCAGTTGAATTGAGTAATTTATCAAAAATTAGCTGAATTTGTTGCTTGTATTGTTCTGACAATAATAAATTTCGTTCTTCTTTTAAGTCTAAATTTTCTAGAAAATTCCACGTGTTTTTAAGGTGATTAATAAAATCTCCATTTTTCCTTTGTGTATGAAAAACGAAGACAAAATAAGCCAAATTATGTTTATGCAACTTTTTAACTAAAACTTCCAGTGCTGTTTTTTTCTCAGAAACGATTAATTGTTTTTTCTCTCTAATTAATAATTTTGAAATTAAATTTGCCAGAACTTGACTTTTTCCCGTTCCCGGTGGACCTTGAATTACAAGATTCGATTTTTCTAATTGTTTGAAAATTTCAAGTTGATCTGCATCAGTATCAAAACAATTTTTTTGACTTAAATTTAAGCTTTCAAAAATGGTAATTTCAGGATTACCTAAAAGTGTTTTTACCAAGTAATTTTCATTTTTACCAGCAATTATTTGTTCTAAATCTTTAACAATTTCATACCTATGATGGTGAAAATTTCCTAGAGAAAAATAGTTTTTTATATCGAAATTAAATGAATTATTTTTGAGTATCGCAGTCAGATTTAATAAATTTTCTTCATAAGAAAGTGTACTAACAAAGTTTGCTAAAATATCCAAATCAAATTCTTTTTTGAACGCATTCACCAAAAAAGGATTGACAAAATATGTGTTTTCATCCAAGGAAAAATCAAATTGTTGTTTTATTTTATTGACTTTTACTTGCAATGGAAATAAAAACAAAGGTGTTTCCAACTCTTTTTCTTTCAATTTCCAAGAAAAAATATGTGAAATCAAACACAAGGATTGCACATCTGAATTTTTCTTAAAGTTTAAAGCAACTTTATAAATTTGATTTAAGTTACTTGAAAATAGTAAGGAAAAATTAGGTGAAACGCAATCAAAATTAAGTTTAAAAACAGCCTTATTTTGCTCATTTACATTTACTAAAATATCAGAAAGAGCAACAGAACTTAATTCTGAAACAAAATCTTCTAGTTTATATAAATGTGAATTGGACAACTTTTTCTATTCATTTTGAAATAAAAACAAAGTTAAGAGTTTTTTTTACTTGAAATAGTTTTTAGATTGAAATTGATTAATTTAATAAATTTCAAATAATTCTGAATATTAAATTTTGAAAAATAATTCTTCGTCACTTTTCCCAGTGGGAATTTAGGTTATTCCTAGGTATATTAGTGAAAGCTTGATAACATGAATAAAAACAAAGAAGGATTAATGTTTTGATTTATTCCTCTTTGTTAAACTGAATTCCAGAGAAATCATCTAAGTGTGTGTGTTTGAAAAATTAAAACCGTGGGAGTTTTCCTAATAAACCAAGAGGCTTCAATTGGATTAAGGAAACATTTTTGCAAGTCTAAGAATTGAATTTCGTCGCAGAACTTGTACAACAAATCCGTCCTTTATTTATTCTGAGCTAAACAAGCACAGGTAATCATTTTTCTTTATTTATGATTTTTAACAAAGGTTCATTAATTAAACCGAAGGAGTATTGCACCAATTCAGGTAGAGTTAATGTTTCAATTTGAGCCACATTTATTGTTTCATGAATAAAAACTTTACTAATTCCGGGTCTTGCTTTACCTAAAAAATCACCTGGATCGGAAAACAACAAGTGATTATTTGTAAACGTTATAGGGACTATAGGAACTTTCATATCTTTAGCTAATTTAAAAGCACCTTCCTTAAAATCAATCATTTTTGGATTATTTTCATCCGGAATTCCTCCTTCTGGGAAAATTACCAAAGACCAATTATTTTTTACAGCATTTTTTGCTTCGATGAAAGATTTCGCTGCTTTAATACGATTATTGCGGAAAACGGGAATATTTAAATTCTTAAAAAAAGTTTTCATTAAAGGATAAGCCAAAATTTCTGATTTACCGAGAAATAAAAATTCATTTTGAGGAAGAATTGAATACATTAAAAATATATCTAAATAGGAAGCGTGATTAGAAACAACAATATAAGGTGCTTTTGGCAGCTGAGATTTTTTCTCAAAACGAACATGAATAAAAGTTAATATTCTAAATGTCCAACTCCAAATTTTAAAAACCTGAAACGTTCTTTTTATCGTTTTCGGATTTTGTTTAAAAAATAAAATAGGTAAATAAAAAAGTACCAGACAAAGAGAAAAAACCACAGCAATGTAGATTTTAAAAATCAAGCCAAGAATTCCTTGTAAAATATTCATTCTCAAAAATAAGGAAAAATTATGAAATATTTATTATTCGTTTTTATTTTTGAAAATCAGAAAAGTTGTGTAAGCTAGTAATTATTATAACATGTCACTCAAAGACGTTTTTTTATTGTAGTATGAAACAATTTCTTTTCTATCCCCTTCAAAATAGTTTTTTAAGAGGTATTCTGCTAAATATTCTCTGTAAATCTCACGTGAAATTTTTGGGAAATAGATAAATCCTTTTCCGTGGGGACGGTGCTTAATAAATTTCTTTTTTTCAAGGATTCGTACGATGGTTGAGGTTGTATTGTAGGCAGGTTTTGGCTCTACATAAAGTTCCAAGATTTCGTGAATAGATCCTTTTTCAAGCACCCATAATTTCAACATTACTTGCTCTTCTGCTGGAGTTAAACGTTCCATAGTGACAATTTTTTTTAATAAACAAAGATTCCAATTTCCTGAAACCTCTGATTTTTAGTTAATAGAATAGAGTTAAACTTTTAATTTTTTACGTAAATCAGATGGAATACCATCTTTATGTAAATAAATATTGATTGTTTTTAGGTTGAAATAATTTTCAGAAACATACAAATAACCAGATGGATAATTTCCTGTTCCCCAAGAGTTTTTCACCAATAAGTAACGTGTTCCATTTTGATCTTTATACAATCCGGTGATGTGCATTCCGTGATCATCAGTTGTTGTTTTATTGTCGTAACCTTTCTGACGCATTTCTGGAGTTACGGTGATTTCTTTTGTTGGATTTAAAAATGCATTTGATGTTTTATCCGCACCTCCATTTGAGAAATTTTTGTTATCTCTGCCGCTGACGTCAATAGTTGATATATCTTCTGGTACAATTGCTAAACCATTTCTGAAACTGAATCCTTTTTCAGAAACATCAGCTCCCCAAGCAATTGTGTATCCATTTTTTAAGGCGTTTTCAACAACGTTCATCATGTCAGGTAAGGCAACATTGTATGAACTTGCCCACGCCCAATTATCTTGAATTCCAAGTTGACACTCGCTATTTAATTCATGGTTTGTAAATGAAGTAATTGAAACATAATCATCCATGTTCATTTTTAAAGATTCAGCATACGATTTTGGCGTATATTTTTTGCCTTTAAATTCAAATTCTTTTGGATCTTTTCCTAAGTAAGCATCTAAAATTCCACTTAAAGCAATTTTCCAAGAACCTGAAAGTCCTTCGTCGCTCATATTCTTTATGTGTTTTGTAAGTCCATCAACTGCACCATTAAGTACAGCATACATTTCACTGTGATCGTGTTCTTCAGTTCCATAATTCAAGCCATTATAAACTTCGGCAGGAACAATTCCATAATTTTTTATTACCCAAGGAATATCGTGAAAAGCTCCACCTTCAGAGAAATTTCCTTTTCCGTCAACGCGAATAAATTTTTCAGCTTTTCCTTCATAGGCTTTTCTAACAACATACATTTTTGACAAAACATCTGGCGTTTTATTTCCTTTTCTTATTAACTCAGATTCAAAAAATGATAAAGCAGAAAAACTCCAACAAGTACCTGTATTTCCTTGACTTAAAACAGGTGTAGCTTCTAAATGTGCCACTTTTGTGAAAACATAATTACTATTTTCGGAATTTTTAGCGTTAGGCTGAGCAAAAGAAAAGTTCGTAAGAAAGATTAATCCTGTAAATATTTTTGTTGCTAAAATTAAATTTTTCATAAAGAATTATAAGTTTTGAAGAAGTAAAGATATAAAAATCAAATGATAAACACGAATAAAGTTAAAAAATTTCGAAGTTAATTTTATTTGCTTCTGATTTTACAAAAGTTTTATCAAGCTTTTCAGTAAAAGGAATTTTATGTGTTTTCGAAATATTAAATCGATTCAAAATAGCGTTTTCACTAGCTATTTCGTTTGGTTTTTCTTCATTTCCAATCCAAATTAAAGCTTTTACATCAATCTTATTTGCCTTTAAAATCTCCAACGAAAGCATGGTATGGTTGATACTTCCCAAATAATGTCTTGAAACTAAAATCACAGGTAAATTCCAAGATTTTATGACATCAATAAACAGCAAGTTTTTGTTATTTAAGGGAACCATCAAACCTCCAGCAGCTTCAATTAAGATGTTATTTTGAGAAAAAGGGATATGTAATTTTTCTTCAATAATTTCAACTTCATCTATTTCAGCAGAATAATGGGGTGAAAATGGTTGTGTTAATTTATACTTTTCAGGTAAAATTGAAGCTTCATGCGAACATAAATTTTTCACTTTTATAGAATCTGAATTATCCAAATCACCTGATTGAATTGGTTTCCAATAGTCACATTTGAATTTTTCCACTAAAATAGAACTTACGATTGTCTTTCCAACATCTGTTCCAATTCCAACAATGACAACTTGTTTCATTTCGTAAAAATTTCAAATAAAACTGGACGACTCGGACTTGCATCATTTTCAAAAGGAGCAGTTTGCAAGTTTAAAATATAGTTTCCGTCAAGGATTTCGTCTTTTACAAAAATTAATTCAGTAATTGTTTTGTCAAATTGCGGATTTTCTGGTACTTGCCAAAATGCGTGATGAAAGGCTAAAACTCCTTCATCATTTTCTCTATCAACCGATGGTAGATCAATCAACAAATGTTTGATTTTTATTTGGTTTAAAATTTCAATTGCTTCAACTTCAATATAAGGCGGATTGGTAGCCGAATAATTTTGATGCTTTTTTGCTTCAATGTTCGGATTTGTCCTAAAAATTAAGGCTTCGCAAGTTGCATTTTGAATTTCTTCCTTTAAAAGGTTTTCAAGTTGATTTTTTGTGATTACCAAATCTTCGCCTTTTTTTTCAGGTGAAATTGTGATAACTTTTGCTTGAAAAAAATAAGATTTTAAGCTTTTATTTACTGAAAAAACCTCTTCCGTTATGTGTCCCAAACATTCTGTGTGCGTTCCGTGTCCATGTGGATTAAAAAAAATATTTCTAAAATTCACGTTTCCACCTTGGGCAACCGAACCAACAAATCCATTTTCCATAACAGGCTCAATCATTGGCGGATTTACATACCACGCCCGTGGATTATTTAAATCATTTGTAAGTGGAAGAGAAATGTCTAATCCCTTTTCAGTGTCAATGAATTGTGTATTTGAAAGATGAAAAATCATTTTTAACAAAAAATTATTTTGGCAATTTCGCCACCATTTGCTGGTATTCAGTTTTGAAATCTTTCATTCCTTGACAACCTTGTGTTATTTTTGAATTATGAAAATGTTCAATTCTATTTTCTGGATTTGGATGTGTGCTTAAAAATTCTGGTTGCCGATTACCTCCCGTTTTTGTAATTTTTTCAAAAAAACCTGCTCCTCCATCAGCATTGTATTGCGTTGGACATAAGTATAAAACTGATCTTTCGTCAGCTTCGGTTTCGTGTCTTCGTGAAAATTTTAGACCAATTATTCCTGCAGTAACTTGTTTTAACATTGCTCTGTCACCAGCTAAAATGTCTAACAAAATTTGTAGGCCAAATTGATCTGTCATTTGCCTTGTAGAGTGGCGCATGTCAGCATGTCCAATTTCGTGACCTAAAACGCCTGCAAGTTGGTCCTCTGATTCCATAAATTTTAAAATCCCCGTATAGACATAAATGTATCCGCCAGGAGTACAAAACGCATTTAATGTTTTGTCGTCGTGAATTATTTTTATTTTCCACTTGAAATCATCTTTAAAATCTACTTTTCCTGAATTCAAAATATTGTTTCTAACCTTGTAAACATATTGATATACATCTCTATATTTTGCAGAATCTAATAGTGGATACTCAGTAGGATTTCCATCAATTTCAGCTGCAACTTTTGCTCCTAATTGAATATCCTGTGAAACAGGAAACAAATTGAATCCTTTTCCTTTATTTTTTTCGTTAACAGTTCCGCAAGAATAAAGTGTTAAACCTAAAATTAATGCTGCAAATACTTTAATTTTCATTTTATTTATTATTTGTTTTTATTTTGCCTAGAAAAAATCAAGCCAAATTTTAGGGTTTTTAATTAATATAATTTATCAAATATTATTACTGCACAAAAAACACTTAAAAATCCAAGTAAAAAACCATAATAAACTTGTTTTAACGTGTGTTTATTTAAAATTAATCTGGCAGATAAAATTAATCCAGAAATAATAACTGCAATAACGATAATTTCAAATGAATATTCAACTTGATTATTAAAATATGCCATTAAAAATCCGACTAACATTCCTGCTCCAATTCCATGAAGGCTTATTTTAGTGTATCTATTTATGAATCCAGCCAAGGAAATCCCTACAAAACCTCCCCAAGGTAAGGCGTATATTGACGAAGGCAAAATATGATTTGGAGCTTTGACTAGTAAAAACAAAGCTAAAATTAAGCAATAGATTGCCGTGATTGCCAGAGGTATAAAACGTTCTTTTTGATTATCAACCTCGATAGTTGAAATGGCTTTTGAACGCATCAATAAAATTAAAGTAATTCCTGGCGCTATGAGAGAAAAAATTGTGAACATTGAAATTACTGCGAATTTATGTCCTTCATCCATCCAGAAAAGGGTGTCGTTTTGAAAATAGCTTTGTTCCAAGGATGGAATAAACATGGCAATTAATAAGGCATAAATTGGCATTAACAAAGGCAAAAACAACCAAGAAATTACGTGAGCAACGTTTTTCATAATAGAAATTATAATTCTTTTCTCAAACGTGCAACAGGAATATTTAACTGTTCTCGATATTTAGCAACAGTTCTTCGAGCAATGTTGTATCCTTTATCGTTCAGTAAAACAGCCAAACGATCATCAGTTAACGGTCGGTCTTTTAATTCACCTTCAATCGCCTCAGATAAAATTTTCTTAACTTCTCTTGTCGAAACTTCTTCCCCACTATCAGTTGATAATGATTCAGAGAAAAAATATTTCAAAGAAAAAACACCATAACTTGTTTGCACATATTTACTATTAGCAACACGTGAAACGGTTGAAATATCTAAGCCAACCATATCAGCAATATCTTTTAAAATCATTGGACGAAGGTTTGTTTCATCACCTGTTAAAAAATATTCTTTTTGGTAATTCATAATCGCATCCATCGTGAAAAGCAAAGTGTTTTGACGTTGTTTGATTGCATCAATAAACCACTTTGCATTTTCCAATTTTTGTCGGACAAAAGTTACTGCTTCTTTATCTGATTTAGATGTTTTTGCTCCTTCAGAATAAGAGCGAAGCATATTTTCATAATCTCTACTTACTTTTAATTCAGGAGCATTTCTTCCATTTATTGTTAATTCTAATTGATTTTCAAATTCAATAATCTGAAAATCTGGAATTACTTGTTGCACGGATTTTGTGGCTTCTTTCATCGAGCCTCCTGGTTTTGGATTCAACCGAATAATTTCATCAATTGCTTGTTTTAGATCTTGATCGCCAATTTCAAGTTTCTTTTGAATTTTATCATAATGCTTTTTAGTAAATTCTTCAAAATGATCTTGTAAAATTTTTTTAGCTGTAAATAAAGTTATATTGCCTTCTTGTTTGCGTTGAATTTGAAGTAACAAACATTCTCTTAAATCCCTTGCACCAATTCCAGCTGGATCTAATTCTTGAACCAAAGAAAGCACTTCTTCAACTTGTTTTTCAGTAACAATTACATTTGCAGAAAATGCTAAATCATCTACAATTGATTCAACTTCTCGGTTTAAATAACCAGATTCATCTAAATTCCCAATGATTGTATCTGCAATTAGAAATTGATTGTCATCTAAATCCAATAAATGCAATTGTTCAGTTAATTTTTCTTGAAAAGATTGTTCTCCAGAAAGCGGAATTACACGCTCTTCATCGTCTTTACTTATATTGTTATTTTGTGTCTTATAATCTGGTGTGTCGTCATCAAAATAATCTGAAATATCAAAATCGTCGTTTGAATCGTCGTTATTATCTTCTTGAAATTCATCATTTTCATTGTCACCAAAATCCTCCTCATCAGACGATTCGTCTCCTTCTTCTAATGCTGGATTTTCTTCAATTTCTTGTTTGATGCGCTGATCTAACTCCATTGTTGGAACTTGTAACAATTTCATCAACTGAATTTGTTGTGGAGAAAGTCTTTGTTCAAGTTTTTGAGCTAAATATTGTTTTAGTGCCATAGTACGCAAATATAAAAAATAAATTTAAAGAATTTAAAAATATTTTAAAAACACATGTAGGCATAGTTTTTTAATTTTCTATACCTCGAAATTAATCTCAATTATTAATATTTAAATTAGATTTTAAAACTCAGCATTTTTTGGAGTTCTTGGGAAAGGGATTACGTCCCGAATATTTGACATTCCAGTAACGAACATGACCATTCTTTCGAATCCTAAACCAAATCCTGCATGAGGAACAGTTCCAAATTTACGTGTTTCCAAATACCAAGATAATTCTTCTTCATGTATATTGAAATCAACTAATTTTTGTTTTAATACATCTAATCTTTCTTCTCTTTGAGATCCACCAATCATTTCACCAATTCCTGGAAATAAAATATCCATGGCTGCAACGGTTTGTTTTCCAGCTTCACAATTATCGTTTTGACGCATGTAAAAAGCTTTGAATGATGCTGGATAATCTGTAATGATCACTGGGCGTTTGAACTCTTTTTCAACCAAATAACGTTCGTGTTCTGATTGTAAATCAGTTCCCCAATTAACATCGTATTTGAATTTTTTCTTTTTGTAATGATTCGAATTTACTAAAATTTCAATTGCTTCTGTATAAGTAATTCGTTTGAAATCATTTTGAGTAACAAAAGTTAGACGTTCAATTAAGGTCATTTCTGCTCTTTCATTTACCGGTTTTGAACTTTGTTCAGCTGCTTCTCGTTCCGATAAAAATTTCAAATCATCAGCAAAATGATCCATGATGTAATTGCAGATGTATTTAAGCATTTCTTCTGCTAAATCCATG
Source organism: Flavobacteriia bacterium (assembly GCA_947490145.1). Classification (GTDB taxonomy): domain Bacteria; phylum Bacteroidota; class Bacteroidia; order Flavobacteriales_D; family Crocinitomicaceae; genus M2408. The sequence continues at coordinate 17,895 of CANLGD010000010.1, read as the reverse complement.
TTGTCAACAATGTCATTAAATGCAACCTCAGGTTCTATCATCCAAAACTCAGCTAAATGACGTGAAGTGTTTGAATTTTCTGCTCGAAATGTTGGTCCAAAAGTATAAACTTGACCTAAAGCCAAAGCTCCCAGTTCTGCTTCTAGTTGACCAGAAACAGTTAAATTAACTTGTTTTCCGAAAAAATCTTCTGAAAAATCAACTGTTCCATCTTCATTCAAAGGTGGATTTTTTGGGTCTAAAGTTGAGACACGAAACATTTCGCCAGCACCTTCAGCATCTGATCCAGTGATTATTGGTGTGTGTAAATAGTAAAATCCTTTATCGTTGAAAAATTTGTGAATTGCAAAAGAAACTCCGTGACGGATTCTAAAAACTGCTCCAAAAACATTTGTTCTAAAACGTAAATGAGCTTGCTCTCTCAAGAATTCCAAACTGTGTTTTTTTGGTTGCATCACCGTTTTTTGAACGTCATCAGGATTTGCTTCGCCAATAATTTCAATTTCAGAAACTTGCAATTCAATGGATTGTCCAGCACCTTGAGATTCAACCAATGTGCCAGTTAAACCAACAGAAGCTCCAGTCGTAATTTTCTTTAAAACGGCTTCATCAAAACTTTCAAAATCAACAACTGCTTGAATATTATTTATCGTAGAACCATCATTTATTTGAATAAATCGATTACTCCTAAAAGCTCTAACCCATCCTTTAACAATGATTTTATCTCCAACTTGAGATGAATTTAATACCTCTGCAATTTTAATTCTTTTCATTTTGTGCTTCTCTAAAAATTTTAAGACACAAAGTTAATGAAAAATTTGAAGTGAGGAAACATTGAATTTTTGATTTTTTTTGGATTTTGAACCTTTTTTAGATTTGATTGTAAGAACTGATTATAATCCTCTTATCATGATAAAAATATATTTTATTACCGCAACAATTATCGTCTTTTCAAATTTTGGTTTTTCAAAAGAATTAAAAGAAAGTTTACCGAATTATGAAATTATTTCCAATGAATTCGATTCGAATATTCCGAAAAATAAATACGTCATTGAAGGAAAAATTGTGGATAAAAATACCCAAGTCATTCTTGAAAATATCGAAATTTTTTATCTTGAAAATGAAAAATCAAAAGTTGTTTCAAAAAATGGGTTTTTCAAACTTACGCTAAATTTGGATAGGCAGCAATTACTTTTCAGAACAACAGATTTGCATAGATCAGATATTTATGGTTTAAATGCAAAATCTCAATATAGAATGAATGTGATAATTTACATAGATCGAGAAGAAGAAAGATTTATAAAAATGACTGAAAAACCAGTAGTTTACGCTTATAGTCCGCTTGATTTAGATTTATTGATACATTTAAATCCAAGCGGAAAACTAAAATTCACTTATCCCCAAATAACAGAATCTAATTCCTGGGAAATGAAATTGAAAAACAATCATTTTCTTGATCAAAAAGGAAACAAATATCCTTATCTTTTTTGGGATTCTGAACAAAAAGATATTCACATTTCAAAAAGTGAAAATAACTTATTTGGAGCAATTTTAGCCAACGAAAATGTAGTTTCTTACCTAGATTCTATTTTGTCAAAAGTTGGATTTAATTCACAAGAAAAAACAGATTTCATTACATATTGGGGACCAAGATTGGTTCAAACAGAATTTTGTTTTATTCAATTTCAAACGCAACAAGAATGTTCACAATTTGCTGATTACGAAATTGCACCAAAACCTGATAATTTTAATCGTTTTTACATTTTGTTTTCAGGTTTTGAGTATTTCCCAACAAATTTTTCTGTAACTTCACAAAAACTTACTCCATTCAATAGAGATGGTTTTTACCTTTTAGAATGGGGCGGAGTTGAAGTAAATAATGAAACTCTAAATCAAAATTTATAAAATGAAAAGATTAATCTATTTATTTTTCCTGTTTTTTTCAAGTTTTTCTTTTTCAAAAGAGTCGATGCATGAAAGAGCCCCTTTTGAAATAATTTCGAATACTTATGAATCAAAAATTACAAAAGGAAGATGCATTATTGAAGGAACAATTTATGATGCCGAAACGAATCAAATTTTAACTGAAGTAACTATTTTGTCAGGTACAAAAAAGTATAAAAACGATGACGCTGGAAAGTTTAAATTTTCTCAAAAAGTAAGTGTCAAATATTTAAATTTTAGTAAGGATTTTTATACAGATTCCTATGTTGAAGATTATGCTTTCAAATCTAAACACAGAATAAAGGTAGATATTTATTTGCAAAATCAGCAAAGTGAAAGACAATTTAATGTCAAGAAACCAGTTGTATATTGTTATTCGGATAAAGATTTGGATTTTTTTAAATTTGAGTTAAAACCAATTGGCGATTTGATATTTCATTATCCAAAATTATTTGTTGGTTTAGAGATGATAAATTCTATTGGCCAAACAAAACCAACCTATACTTGGAATATGAGTTTGAAAAACAACAAATTGTTTGAAAATGACACAATTGAATTGCCTTATTTGTTTTGGGAAAGTCGACAAACTGGAATTACATTTGATAAAACTTCAACTAATGAATTTAAGGGAAGCTTAGTTTGGAAAAAAAATTTAGTAGATTTTTTAGATTCAACTTTAACAGAAATTGGTTTCAATTCCAAGGAAAAAACTGATTTTATTACTTTTTGGGGCCCTCAAATGTGGGAATATAATTATTATTTTATTCAATTTCTTCAAGATGATGAATGTCAAAAATTTGCAAATTATGAAATTGAACCAAAACCTCAAAAAGTAAATCGAATTTACATGCTATTTCATGGTTCAGATAAATATCCTTATGATTTTAAATGTCAAAAACAAGTTTTAAAACCACTTACAAGAAAAGGTTTTTATTTGGTTGATTGGGGAGGAATTGATTTAACTGAAAGTGAACAAATAATTATTCAGGATTAAAAATTGCAATTATGAAAGTTATAATAACAACAGTATTTACAGGACTTATTTTTTTATCTTTCTGCAAAGAAAATAAAGAAAAGGAAAAAGGAATTTATAGACAAGTTTCCGTGATTTCTGATTCTTTGGATTTATCAATCCCGAAAGGGAAATGTAAAGTTTTTGGGAAAATATATTATGAAGTGGAAACAGAACCATATACGTCAGAATTTATTTTGTGTAACGAAAAAAATGCAGCATTTTATAAAGATGACAAGAATAAATTCCAAAAAATAAATTCTGATGGAACATTTGAAGCCCTAATTGATACTAACATTCAATTTTTCTTGTTTAAAGATAAATTAAGTGAAACAGAAATTTCTTTTTTGAATGAGATTTACTTTGAAAATTTTAAATTTCAAAGTCAGCACAAAGTTGAAATTGCTGTATATCTTCCATTAAAAAGTAAACAATATCAAATTACAGTTGACAAACCAGTTATTTATGCTTATTCTGAAAAAGCACTTGATTTTATATTAAATTTAAAAACTGAAGGAGAATTAACCTTTACCTATCCAAAAATTACTGCAGATAATTCGTGGAAAATGAAAATAGGAGAAAATGGAAACTTAATCTCAGCAGATGGTGCTGAATTTCCTTATTTGTTTTGGGAAGCAAAACAAGATGCCTCCAGTTTAGATTTATCTAAAACAAGTTCAAATGAAACAATTGCTGGAAAAGATTTGGTTCCTTATTTCGAAAAAGAATTATCGAAACTTGGATTCAATGCAAAGGAGAAAACGGATTTTATTACTTACTGGTGTCCAAAATTTATTAACTCTAATATGGTGCAAGTTCAATTTTTTGTTGACGATAATTGTTCCGTTATCGGAGAAATGAATATCGACCCAAAACCAGATAATTTACGAAGAATTTATGTTTTGTTTCGAGCTGATTCCAAAATTAATACTGATTTTAATTCAAAACCATTAAATCTAAAACCTTTTGATAGAAAAGGCTTCACCGTTTTAGAATGGGGAGGAAGTGAAATTAAATCGCTTGATACAAATGAGTTATAATTAATCTAATGAAAAAATAACATGAATTATTTAGCCAGCATTTTATTTGTTTTATTTTCTTTCACTCTTTTTTGCAAAGAAAAAGGAACTTCACCATTTTATAAGATTGAATCAGAACATTTTGATGAAACAATTCCAAAAGATAAGTTTAAAATTTCAGGAATTGTATATTCTGGTAATGGAGAAAATAAAGAAATCTTGGGTTTTGCAAAAATTTCAACTTCTAATTTTCATGGAACATTTACTGATTTTGATGGTAAATTTGAACTCCTAATATCTGATTCAGCGACTTTTATTGAAATTTCATTTGTAGGAATTGAAACAGTAAAACTTGATTTTTCAAAATTTAAAAATAGAAAACAATATGTACTTTCGATTTATTGTCTTGAATCACAAATAATAACCCTAAAGCCCATAATTTATGCCTATTCTGAAAAAGAAATTGATGCAAAGGTTGAGCTAAATTACAAAGGGAATTTAACTTTTACATATCCACAAATTCTAAATAATTGCTGGGAATTTAAAAGTAAAAGTGACGGAAGCTTAGCAGATAAAAAAGGAAAAAATTATCCTTATTTGTTTTACGAGGGAACTTTAGACGAAAAATTAAAGTTTTCTCAAGAAAAAGGAAGGTATTTTGGAAATGTTGTTAAAAAGGATTCAATAATTAACTTTCTTGAGACAACACTTACAAATTTAGGGCTTAATGAAAAAGAGCAAACTGATTTTATTACGTTTTGGGGGCCACGAATGATTCCCTACGAATTTGTATTTGTTCAATTTTTAATTGACGAGGAATATGATAGGATAGCAACATTAAAAATTGTTCCAAAACCCGATAATTTAAGAAGGATTTACCTTGTTTTCTCAGAAATTTCAGATGCAAACTCTATTCACTTTGAACGCCAAAAATTTTATTCATTTAAAAGATCTGGATTCACCGTTTTAGAATGGGGAGGAAGTGAATTATTTTGTCCTCGCCTAGCTGGAAGCAGGTTTAATTGACAAAGAGAATAATTTGAAACTTCAGTACATGAAAGAAAAATAATTTTAATATCTTTAAACCATGAAAAAAACAGCATTATCAATTTCAGTAATTTTAGTCTCAGTTGGACTTGGATTTTTTTTAAATAGTTTTGTGGCAAAAGATCATTTTTCTGATGTGAGCAAAAAAAAGAAAGAAAAACAATTGAAGTTAGGAGCATTTTCAGTTAGTTTAAATGTAAAAGATCTTGAAAAATCAAAAGAATTTTATGAAAAAATGGGATTTGTAATTTCGGGTGGTGATCAATCCAAAAATTACTTGGTTATGAAAAATGGAAATACTTTAATTGGCATTTTTCAAGGTTATTTTGAGGGAAATATGTTGACATTTAATCCTGGATGGGATGAAAACAAAAAAAATGTAAAATCATTTCAGGATGTAAGAGAAATTCAAAAACAATTAAAGAATAAAAGTATTGTCTTAGATGTTGAAGCCGATGAAAAAACTACTGGACCAGCTTATATTATGCTCAAAGATCCTGATGGAAATGTTATCTTAATGGATCAACATCGTTGAAAATTTAGTTGCATTAATAAAAAAAATTACCACATAGACACATAGAAAACATAGATTGTGTTTATGTGACGAGACTATTTTGTTGATTTTAGCGGAGTAATAAAATGTTAGGTTTTTCAGAATTACATTTTACCTCCATTAGAGCTACGTTTTTTATGTGCCCACGTGTTGAAAAAATTAAAAGAATAAATTGTTTGCACAAAATCAAAATTTAAAACTCACTCCACCCAATACTTGAAAACCTTGCGTTGGATAGTTGTACCATCTATTGTAGCGTTGCGCAACAAAATTATTTACCTGCAAGAAGGCGCTTAATTTTTGATTATATTGATATTCGGCTCCCAAGTTGAAATCTGGAATAAAACCTAATTTTTTGGCAAATTGTAAGTTTTCTTCTCTATCTGAATCTGCTTTTGTGTAAACTTTCGCATATCGACCGCCTTCTAAATTGAAATCAAATTTTAAACTCAAATTGTCCATAACTTTATATGAAGCTCTTGCAATAACTTGAATTTGTGGCAAGTTCCATGCGAAAATATTATTTTTTGCTTCGTAGGAATTAAAGATTCCAATTCCTTCTATTTTCAATTTTTCAGCGGCTTGATAAATTAAGGATGCTTGAATTGTTGTAATGTTCATTTCATCGTAAATTACATTAAATTGATTTCCTGCACTAAATAAGGTGTCATTAACAAACAAGGCTTTATCTCTATAAAATCCAAAACTAGCGCTTACATTAAACATTAAAGCATTTGATAAAGTTCCTTTTAAACCAACTTTTGCATGGATTAGGTTTTTTTCATTCACAAGATTAATGTTATTTAAAAGAAACTCATTTTGTAGACTCAAACTTTTGAAAGTTGTTTGATTTAAACCACCTTTCACCTCTAAATAAGGAATCAAAATATCGTCGAATACTGAGTACTTCAATTCGATATCTGGAGCAATGTAAGCTTTTGTAGTTCCTAAATAATCATTGTTTAAATTAATATTCGCTCCAAATTTGATTTTCAAACGGTTATTTTTTGCGTAGGTAATAATTGAGGGTTTTAAACTAAAAATAATATCTGGGGAAATATCGTAAACAGTAGGATTTCCGTTTTCAAAATTATTGATGAATAAATCTACATCACCAGAAATAATTTCTTTCTTAAGTTTGTACCAAAGTGTTGAATGTAAATTCACATTCGTTTCTTTGGCTTGAGATAAAGTTGCTAAACTTGGCTTATTGGTGCTGAAATAATTTAATTTCAAACCGACATTGTAATTAAAAGAAAGTGTATCTTTTTTGTGTTTCGCATAAATTAAGGCTGTTCCAACATCAGAAAAACGCTGAGCAATGCTGTCTATTGGAACAAGTTCATTTCTAATTCCATATTGATGCAATCCAAAACTTGAAAAATAGATTTTCCCATCAAGACTGTATTTTTTTTCGTTTAGATTTCCAAAAAGCGAAATGTTTGTTTTGTCAAATTGAGCCGGTGCATAACCTTTTATGGAGCCAAGAGAACTCAAATGTTTGAAATGCACACCATAAACATGTTTTCTAGAACGTAAACTAGTGTAATAAACTTCTGCCAAAGGCATGAATTTAGTTCCAACACCAATTTTAACATAGCCAGGAAATAAGTCTGATAGTTTATCAATTAATTTGATTTTTGCTGTTTTTATGGTGTCAAGAGCAAAATTCGTTTCATACTTCAAAGCCAACAAAGGAAATTGAATTTCAGAATAAGGAATAATTGTATCAATTAACTTGGGATGTTTTGTGATACGATAAGCTGGTTCAATTTCTCTATTTCCTGAAACTTCAAGGTTTATTTCTTGCGAAAAAACGGATGTTTGCACAGCAAGATATAGGATAGTTAATATTGTAATCTTCATTTTTATTTATATTTTGGGGTTACAAATATTCAACCCGTTAAATCGTTTTTATTTATATTTTGAACTCGCCGATTTGCATCCACTCATAATTCATAAGTCATATTAAATGACTCTTTTCAGTGTTTCCCATCTTCAATCTCAATAACTGTAGTTCCTGGATCTTTAACATCTTTTGGTTTGTTTTTTACCTGCATTAATTCGTCCCACAATTGATTTGCCTGCATGATAATTCCATCTTCTTGTTCCGAATAATTGTCAATAACAGATTTCAAGGTATATTCAGCTTGGAATAAATCTTTCTTGGCAATTAGAACACGGGTTTGAAGAATCAATGCCTTTGCAACCCAAAAATCATAAGCTGGTTTCATTTTCAATAATTCCCTTACTTCTAACTCCGCTTTTGCTGGATCATTTTTCTTAAATTGCATTTCTGCGAGACAAAATTTTGATTCTGCTGCAAAAATTGAATTTGTATTTTTTATTACCCAATTCAAGGAAATTTGCGCTTCATCGTATCTTTCTATGCGATACAGGGAGATTGCTTTGGCAAATTCTGATTCAAGTTTAATATTATTACCAATTTGAGCATTTCCTTGAACTTTATTAGCATATTCCAAACTTGCTTCCCAATTTTCTAATAAATAATTACAACGCATCAAACCAATTTGTGAATTATACAAAACATCTGGTTTGGATGTAATTTTTTCTAATTTTAAATAGAATGGCAATGTTTCTAAGTAAAGTGAGTTGTTGTATAAATATTTTGAAACTCGAATCGCAGCTAATTCAGTAAAATCTGTATTCGGTTTACTGAGAATATCTTTGTAAACTTCAATAGCTTTTGCTTCATTATTTGTTCTGTAAAATGAATTTGCTAAATAAGATTTAACTTCAATTTCATATTTTCCTTCCGGGAATTTAGATAAATATTTCTCTAATTCAGTGATTGATTCTTGGAAAGAACTATCCAAGTAAGGTTCGATTGCAGAATTGTAATAAACTTCTTCTTGGTCGTCTATTGTGAAATCTGCACACGGATATTTTGCAACCAAAGGTTCAACTTTTTCTGGTTTGTGTTGTACTTTATAAATTTCAACAATTCCTTTGAGTGCTTTTGAACAAGTGGATCTATTTGATTCATTTCCATTTAAAACTTCGATATAAAGTTGCTCAGCATTGCTAAAATCTTTTAACTTAAAAGCAATATCTGCATTTTCAATTTGAGCATCTTTCACCAACGAAGAATTTGGATAATCAGTTATTAATTTTGTAAAATATTTTTTCGCTTTCTCGTCCTCATTTTTATATCGTAAACTCAATCCAACTTCATAAATAGAATTAACAATGTATTTCGATTTTGGATAATTATTTATAATGTCAACTAATTGTTTGATTTTGTTTTCCGTTTCATTTTTGTATCCATACGTTTTTGCTAAGAAAAATAAAGCACGATCTTGATTAGTATAATTAAAATCGATTGCTTCTTGGTAATATTTTATAGCCAAATCATTTTGTTTTGTAGAATAATATAAATCAGCGATTCTTGCCAAAACATCTGATTTTTGCTCTTTATCGATTACTTGTGCATTTTGAGTGATTTCTTGTAAATAAAGTCTGAAATATTCGATGGCTTCAGCAATTTTATTCTTTTCAATATAGGCATACGCGACATTGTAAAATGCATCTTTTCGACGGTAAGATGTTGCAGTTCCTGGTGTTGAAATAAATTCTTTGTAAGAAGCAATAGCTTTATCCGTTCGTTTTAATTGGTATTGTGCTTCCGCTGTCCAATATTTTGCATCAGCAGAAATTTGGTCATCCATATTAAATTTATCAACCAAAGCAAAAGTGGAAATTGATTTATCAAAATTAGATTTTTGAAATTGCTCTACTCCGTAATTAAAGGCGATAATCTGATATGCAGACTTTAATCTCACATCTTTGTCATCAATTTTATCCAAAGATTTTAAAGCCAATTCATAATTATTTGTTTGCGTAAAAACGTTCAAAAGATATTCATAGACTTCTTTTTTTCTATCAGAATTTGGATATTTCTCCAAGTATAATTCCAAGGCTTCAATTGCTTCATCGTAAGGATTAATATCCAATTTGTAAGATAAAATTGCATAATTATATAGTGCATCTTCTTGAATTTTTTCGTCAATTGCTATGACAGCGGCAGCTTCAAAAGCGGTTCTTGCGTAGGCAACATTTTTAAGTTTAAGATAACATTCAGCGATATTGTACAACGAAATTTGACCTAAAGTGTCTTTAATTCGAGCTACTTTATCAAATAATTCAATGGCATTTTCGTAATTTGAACTTTTATAAAAAGCATAAGCCAATTGATAATCGTCTTCTCTCTTCGTTTTCGCTTCAGTATTAAACTTTAATAAAAATGGAACCGCTTCATCATATTGTTTCAATTCATAGTATGCATCACCAATTAAGTGATTCATTTCCAGCAAGGCATTTCCTGAAGCACTATCAATATAATCTGGACCTTTAGCAATTACATCTTTGTATCTCCCCAAACGGTAATAAATTTGAATAATGTAAATTTGAGAAATTTGCTTGAAACTTTCCAATAAAACTAATTTTTCAAAACCCTGCAAAGCACTTTGGTAAGATTTATCTTGATAAGAAATATGCGAAAAATAATATAAAGCTGCTGGAGCAAAAGTTGAATTTCCATCTTTCACTTCGTAAAAAGCATTTCGTGCCTCGTTAAATTGTTCTAATTCGAAGTGAGAATAACCTAATTTGAAATAAAATTCATCTAATTCTTCTTTTTGTAAATTGTGTTTTGCTAACTGATTTAACCAAATTAAAGTTGTTTTGTAATCTTTCTTTTGGTAGTAATATTTTCCAATTTTGAAATAAATTTTGTATTTGTAAATACTTTCAGGATAATTTCTGTTGAAAGATTCGAGTAATTCAATTGCATCGTTGTTAAATAATTCAAGTGCTGAAATGCCTTCGTAATACAAAGCTTTGATGTAATAAGGATCGTTTTGCTGCTTGTTTTCATTGATAAATTTCCTGAATTCATTTCGTGCAGCACTGAATTGTTCTTTCTCAAATAATTCTTCAGCTCGGTAATAATTTTCGTATTTTCCTGAGTATTTTGATGTCACTTGACTAAAAGTATGTTGAGAAAAAAACAAAACAAGCCAAAAGATTGCATGCTTAAAGAAAATGTTTTTTGATTTTATTGTGTTCATTATAAATGGTTTCAGATGTATTTTATTTGAAAATTTTACTTCAACTTTAATGAGGCTTTTCAATGACTATAACAATTTCATAAAATTAGGTTACATTTCGTAGCGGATTTTTACAAAATACAAAAGTTTTAAACGCTTATCTGTTGAGAGAATTCTCAAAAAAATAAATTTTTAGCTTAAATTATGTTGTACTTTGTAAATTCTAAGCATATCACAAAGTTTTTAAACTCTGCCAGAACAGAAAAAACAAATAATTCAATGACAAACGGAAATGTAATTTCAATCAAAGGAGCACAAATTTTTCAGCGGGAAGAATTGGTATTGAACAATATAAATTTTGAATTAAAGGAAAATGAAATAGTTTATTTAATTGGAAAAACGGGAAGCGGGAAAAGTAGTTTGATGAAAACGCTTTTTGGAGAATTGCAGTTAAAAGTTGGAAAAGGAAATGTTGTTGGTTACGATCTTTTGGATTTAAAAAAGAAAGACGTTCCGATGTTAAGACGAAAAATTGGCATTGTTTTCCAAGATTTTCAGCTTTTAATGGATAGAAATGTTTTTGCAAATTTACGTTTTGTCATGGAAGCAACGGGTTGGAAAGACAAAAACTTGATGCAAAAACGAGCATCAGAAGTGTTGAAAATGGTTGGTTTAGAACACAAATTTAACACAATGCCTCACGCACTTTCTGGCGGAGAACAACAAAGAGTTTCAATTGCACGAGCTTTACTAAATAAGCCAGAATTAATTTTAGCAGATGAACCAACAGGAAATTTAGATCCAGAAACCTCTGAGGAAATTATGCGTATTTTAATTGCAGTTGCAAAGGAAGAAAAATCATCTGTAATCATGGCTACGCACGACATGTCTATGGTTGAAAAATTCCCTGGAAGAATTATCCGTGTTGAAAATGCGGGCTTAAAAGAAGTAGATCACTTAAATCGTTTTGATCCGTTTACCACTTTTTTACAATGAAAAATGAAGCTTTAATTTATCCGGATTTGATTCTAGTAAAGAACTTTTTATTTACTCAATTAATGCATTTAAATCACTGATTTTTTGATTAAAAACTAAGATTAAAATAATTTTTTTTAAAGGGAGAACAATTAAATTCTCCCTTTTTTTGATTTAAAAATTAAACTGGAAATTTCAGAATTAAAAAGAAAAAGAGATTATCAAAGTAAGCGAAAAACGTGTAAAACACAAAAAACATTAATTTTTAGGAAACATTTTTTGTTTTTTTCGTTTCCATTTGTAAAATTATTTGTAGTTTTGTCAAATGGAAATTAAAAAACTTGAAATTCTAGAAAAAGCAACCCATGTTTTTTTGAAGTTTGGAATAAAAAGTGTCACCATGGACGATATGGCCAGGGAACTTTCTATGTCTAAAAAAACCCTTTATACTTTTTTTTCTGATAAAAATGATTTGGTAGTCCATATTATTAAATTGAAGACTGAATTTGATGAAAATCAATGCTCTTGTGTAAAAAAGGAAGCGGAAAATGCAATAGCAGAATTAATTGCCATTAGTTCTTATGTTTCTGTGATGATGAAAAACATTCATCCGTCTGTATTTTACGATTTGAAAAAATTTCATCCAGAGGCATCATTGATTCTTAAAAATCACAAATGGAATTTTGTCAAAAAGGCAATTATAGAAAATATTGTTAGAGGGAAATCAGAAGGAATTTACAGACTTGATTTAAATGATGAAGTTGTTTCAACCTTATACGTTAATTCCACAGACTTAATTTCAGATGGGGAAGTTTTTGCAGAATCAAAATTAACATCTGACGAAATATTTATGGACATTATGACATTCCAAATCCACGGAATGGCAAATGAAAAAGGAATGGAAATATTAAAAACAATTAAACAATCACAAAAATGAAAAACAAGTATTTATTGCTTCTGCTTTTAATTGGGCCTTACTCAGTTAAGGCTCAAAACCTAGATTTAGAAAGCTGTTTAAAAATGGCTGACACAGCAAATTTGACCATTCGCAATGCTCGTTTAGAGATTGAAATGAATGAAAAACAAATAAAAGCATATAAATCTGCTATCACTCCAAAAGTTACTTTTATAGGAGATTATAAATACAATGCAATCATTCCGGGCCAAGTAGTTCCCGCTGCATTTTTTGGTGGAACACCTGGAACTTATTCGACAGTTCAATTTGGAGTTCCTTACAATTTAAGTAACACAATTCAATTGACACAAGTTATTTATAATCCACAAGTTAATTATGCTCTTCAGGCCTTGGCTTTGAACAAAAAAATTGTTGAAATTCAAGAAAAATTAACGGTGCAAGATATTAAACAACAGGTTTCTAGCACTTATTTTAATTTGCAAGCGATGTCAAAGCAAATAGCATTTTTGACTGAAAACATTGCAAACATGGATAAATTGATTGCAAACATGGAAGCAATGTTACGAGCTGAATTAATTGTAGAAACGGAAGTTGATAAACTAAAAATCAATCGACTAAATATATTGAATTCTAAGCAAACATTAACTGCAACTAAAGATCAACTTGAAACATTATTAAAAATATTAATAGGAATGGATTCCTCCAAAACCATTACCTTGGTTTCAGATGAAATGATCCAAAATTCAATCTTGGTTGATAAAGAAACAATTAGTCATCCTGAATTAGAAATTATTGATGCACAACTTCAAATGAATACCGAAGAAAGAAAGGGTACAAACTTAGCTTATTTACCAAGTCTCTCTTTTTATGCTGCTTATAATTATGCATACAATATGAAGCCAGAAGATGATTTCAGAACAGGAATTGAATCTGCTTTTTTAGGTTTAAGATTGGATTGGACCTTGTTTGATGGCCTTGAAAAATACAATAAGCAGAAAGTGAATGCTATTTCAAGAGAAAAGATAGCAAATCAAAAAGATTTAGTTGCTCAACAATTGCAATTAGCAACTGATAACGCACAAAAACAAATTGGAATACAATTAAATTCATTGTCAATATCAAAAGAACAATTATTTCTTTCTCAAAAAGTTTATAAACAAACTGAAGCGCAATTTAAAGAAGGAATAATTGGATCAAACGACATGATTACTGCCGAAAATAGTTTACAACAAGCTCAAACAAATGTTGTTTCAGCATATATTCAATTGCGTCAAGCAGAATTGGCATATTTAAAATCAATCGGAAACATTAAATAAAATCACTAAAATAATTGTGATCATCGTCACATTTTACATTTAAAACAAATTAAAAAAAACAAAAATGAAAAGAGTAATTATTATAAGTTTAGTAGCAGTTGTCTTTGTTGGAATTATCGTTATGAAGTTAATGTCAAATAAAGCAGTTGTAGCAGAAAAAATTTACATCCACGACATGGATGCTGCAGTTTTAGTGGAAGAATCAAATGCGAAAATGCACACTTTTGAAAGTTCACTATCTTTCTTAGGAACTTTTGAACCAAACAGACAAAATACAATTGGGTCTGATTCACAAGGAAAAATAATTAAACTAACTGTTGAAGAAGGAGATAAAGTATCACAAGGTCAAATGATTGCTAAGGTCGATGATGAATTACTTCAATTACAGCTACAAAATGCTGATGTAAACCTGGAAGGACAAAAAAATGACGACAAACGTTATACAAATCTTTCAAATGAAAATGCAATTGCAGGAGTTCAAGTTGAAAAAACAAAATTAGGTCTTCGCTCAGCTGAAATTCAGAAAAAGCAAATTCAAAAACAAGTTAGAAACACAACAATTTCAGCGCCTTTTTCTGGAGTAATTACTAAAAAAATGGTTGATTTAGGTTCAGTAATTGGTGTTGGAACTCCTTTGGTTGAAATTATTGATATTTCATCCCTGAAATTAACAATTAATGTTCCTGAAAGAGATATTTTGAAATTCAAAATGAATCAAACTGTAAATGCAAAAGTTGATATTTATGGAGATAGAAAATTTGCAGGAAAAGTTACAAATATAAGTGTTCAAGCTGACAAATCACACAATTTTAAAGTTCAAGTAACAATCAGCAATGCAGCAAGAGAATTGATGGCAGGAATGTATGGTTCTGTAGCTTTAAATAACAATAAAAGTGTAACTGCTTTGGCGATTCCTAGAAAGGCTTTAGTTGGTTCAACAAAAAAACCACAAGTCTATGTTATCAAAAATGGTAAATCAGTTTTAACATCGTTTACTGCTGGAACAGCTGACGGAGAATACATTGAAGTTATTAACGGAATTACAGAATCAGATAGAATTGTTGTGAAGGGGCAAGTTAATTTACAGGATAAATCAAACGTGAAAGTTAAGTAATTGAATTCCCCTAGAAAATTTGATTTTGTCGTTATTTTTAGTTGAAAAAGTTATCATTAGCAAAAGCTATCTCAAAATTTTCAACTTTAAAAATACCTAAAACTCAAACATTTTAAAAAAATTCTGAATTCTTTTTTTAAATTATAAAAGCATTAATTAAATAAAAATAAAATGACATTAACAGAATTATCAATCAAACGTCCTTCCTTTATCATCGTGATTTTTACGATTTTAATTGGTGGAGGATTATTGTGTTACAATCAATTGAGTTATGAATTATTACCTGATTTTTCTCCTCCATTAATTACTGTAACTACAACTTACCCAGGAGCATCGCCAGCAACAGTAGAAAGTCAACTTTCAAAACCGATGGAAGATGCTTTGAGTGGCTTAGAAAATGTTTCGGAAGTAACAGCTTTTTCATTGGATAACGCTTCAGTTATGATTGTTGAATTTAAAGCTTCAGCAAATATTGATGAAATGGTTACCGAAGCACAGCGTAAAATCAATACAATTATAAATAATTTACCTGATGGAGCCTCAACTCCAGTTTTGTCTAAAATTGAACCAAACGCTTCGCCCGTTTTGCAGGTTAGTGCTATAGCAAAAAACATGGCAGATAGAGATTTTATGGAGTTGATGGACGATCAAATTTTGCCTCAAATAAAACAAACAAAGGGTGTCGCTCAAGTACAAGTTATTGGTGGTGAAAAAAGAGAATTTCGTGTCAATGTTGACAAAGAAAAAATGAAAATGTATGGCCTTTCAATGGCGGGAATCAATCAAGCGGTTGCTTCGTCTAATGTTGAATTTCCGACTGGAAAATTAAAAGATGCTTCTGAACAAATGATTGTTCGCTTGGCAGGAAAATTTAAAACTGTTGAAGATTTAAGTAATTTAATAGTTTCTTCCAACGGAACTTCTACCATAAAATTAGGCGAAGTTGCTGATGTAGTTGATGGTTCACAAGATCAATTAACAGTTAGTCGCTTCAATGGAGAAAATGGAATCGGACTGCGAATCACCAAACAAAGTGATGCAAATGCTGTTGACATGTCAAAAGCCACAAGAGATCGCTTTACAGAAATTGAGAAAAAATATAGCAAAGAAGGCTTAAAATTCACAGTCGCAACGGATACATCCATTCCAACTTTAGAAGCAGTTGATGCCGTTTTACACGATTTAGAACTCGCAATTTTATTGGTTGCAGCAGTGATGTTTTTATTCTTGCATAGTATGCGAAACGCTTTAATTGTATTGATTTCAATTCCTGCTTCTTTAATTGCTACGTTTATCGTCATGTATCTTTTAGGATACACCTTAAACTTAATGACTTTATTAGGAATGTCATTGGTAATCGGAATTTTAGTGGATGATTCCATTGTTGTGTTGGAAAACATTTACCGCCATTTAAGTATGGGGAAAGATAGAAGAAAAGCTGCATTGGACGGAAGAAACGAAATCGGTTTCACAGCACTCGCAATTACTTTAGTGGATGTTGTGGTTTTCTCTCCAGTGATTTTTATTGAAGGAACAATTTCAGATATTTTAACACAATTCTCGGTGGTTGTTGTGATTTCAACCTTGATGTCTTTATTCGTATGTTTTACTTTGACTCCTTGGTTGGCTTCTCGCTTAGCAAAAGAAGTGAAGTTAAACAAAAAGAATCCATTCCAAGCATTTTTGTTGTGGTTTGAAAGAAGAATTACGATTTTCACGGAGCAATATGTAAATTTAGTTGCTTGGTCTTTGCGTCACAAAATAATTATGGGCGTTGGAGTAATTGTAATTTTCTTTGCAAGTATGGCAACGATGGGCTTAGGAATTGTAGGACAAGAATTTGTTGCACAAGGTGATCAGGGAAAATTCATGATTAAATTGAAGTACGATAAAGCAACCACTTTTGAGGAAAATAATGCAACAACTTTGGAAATAGAACAAATGATTTTGGCTCAGAAAGATGTTGTTGATATTGTATTTGCAAACGTTGGTGGACCAAGTTCTGGAATGGGAGCTGCATCTTTTGGTGCTGAAAACAAATCAGAATTAACCGTGAAAATGAAGAAAGGAATGCAAAATAAATTCCCTACTGCAAAATACATGAATGAAATTCGCAAGAAAATTGAGCAACAACATTCTGGTATCGAGGTGAAAGCTTTAAATATCGGAATGGTTGAGTCAGAAGAAGCGCCAATTGAGATTTTCTTATCTTCTGATGATCCGGAATTAATGATGAGAGAAGCACGCCGTTTGAAAAATAAAATTCTTTCAATTGACGGAGCAAAAGATCCAACAATCTCAACGGACGATGTTACACCAGAAGTTAGAATTGAATTAGACCGCGAAAAAATGGGGCAACTCGGCTTACCAATTGCGGTTGTAGGATTACAATTACAAAATGCCTTGACAGGAAATAACGATGCACAATTTGACGACAAAGGGCAGGAATATAACATTCGTGTGATGTTGGATAAATTTGACCGTAAAAATTCAGACGATGTAAAAGCAATGACATTCACTGCCAATGATGGAAAACAAGTTCGTTTGAGTGAATTTGCTGATGTCACAATTGAAAATGGAAATGGATCTTTGGAACGTAAAAATCGTATTTCAAATACCACAATTCGTTCCTATGTTTTAGGAACAGCTTCTGGAACTGTTTCTGGCGAAATTGAAAAATACTTAGAAAAAAATCCATTGGATGAAAACGTAAGAATGCTTTGGGGTGGAGAAGTAAAACGTCAAAAAGAATCCATGGGAGCTCTGGGCACAGCGATGTTGATTGGTTTAATTTTGGTTTACTTAATCATGGTTGCCTTGTATGACAATTTCATTTATCCATTTGTGGTAATCTTCTCCATTTTTGTTTCTTTGATTGGAGCAATTTTGGCCTTGAATTTATCGTCTTCAAGTATGGGAATTTTCACCAT
>CANLGD010000009.1 GCA_947490145.1 Flavobacteriia bacterium | reverse complement strand
TTCAAAGTTTCGCCCCATTCTCAATCCAACACTGAATCAAATCGCGTTCTTCTTGCAACATTTCAGTTTTATTCCCTTGAGGCATTGTTTTTGTTATCACCGCACGGTTTAAAATTCGATCTGTAAAGCCTTTTATTTGCTCTGGCGTGTCAAACATAACTCCATTTGGTGCAATTTTCTGAACGTCATCCGTTGGATTTGCTGAGTGACATTGAACGCAACGTTTTTCAATTATAGCTTTAACTTCTTTAAAAGTGGCAGGAACATCGTCTTTGCAAACCTGCTTTTCTCTCGGAGCAGTCACAAATGTTAAAGAAATCATTCCTAAAATCGCAACTGGAAGAATCCAAACGGCTTTTTCTCCTTTTTCAATTTTATTTAAATAATGTTTTACCATCGCGCTGCAAATGGAAAGCGCAATCAACACGATCCAATTGAATGAATTTCCGTAAGTACTTGGAAAATGATTACTGATCATTATGAAAATCACGGGCAACGTCAAATAGTTGTTGTGTCTTGAGCGTAAAAGTGCATTTTTCCCGAAAAGTGGATTTACTATTTTTCCTTCCTTGGCAGCTTTTACCATGGCTTTTTGTGATGGAATAATTACTTTAAATACATTTCCAACCATCATTGTTCCAATCAGTGCTCCAACGTGGATGTAAGCGGCTCTTGCGCTGAAAACATTTAAGAAAAAGTAGGCAAATCCTGCTAAAAAAAGAAATAAAATGAACCAAAAAAGCATTGGTTTTTTCGCTAGTGGAGATTTACACAATAAATCATAAACAATCCAACCTGTTGCAAGCGAAGCCATTCCAATTCCAACTGCGATATTTGCTGGAATATCCAAGACTTCTTTGTCAATCAAATAAACTTTAGCATCTAAATAGTAGACAATTACAAGTAAGGTGAATCCAGAAAGCCAAGTGAAATAAGCTTCATATTTAAACCAATGTAAATCTTTTGGTATTTCTTTTGGAGCAACTTTGTATTTCTCTAAATAATAGAATCCACCGCCATGCACAGCCCATAAATTTCCTGCTAATTCATCGCGTAAATCTTTAGTTCTATTTAAACTATTTTCTAAGAAGTTAAAGTAGAAAGAAGCACCAATCCAAGCAATTCCGAAAACAACGTGCGCCCAACGTACTACTAGATTTAGCCATTCCACAACATGTGATTCCCACGTTGTTCCTTGTACGAAATAATAAACAATATATAGGAATAAGAAAATCAATGCAAGGTAAACAAAAACATTTTTCGCTTCGTAAATATCCTCGTATTTAGTTTTTAGAGCTTCGCTAAAACTTTCATCATTTTTTTGCTTGAGAGCAACAATAACACTTTTTAAAATTCCATAAGTTATAATAATGATGAAAAGTAAAATTATGACAAAAAGCCAATTGGAGAAACTGAAGTTTGTTTTAAATTTTTCAGCAGCAAAAGATTCTTTTGTGAAACTGATGAATAAAAATAGTAAGGATAATTTAATAAGAATAAAACTGTTTTTCATGTATGTAATTTTATTATTTTCGATAAAATTCACTTTAAATCGAGCTATTTAATTGAAGCTATATGATTTTTAAATAAGGAGCTGATTTTGTAAACTTAATTTTATACATTTGTTAAAATTATTTTAAAATATGACAAATTCTAACCCTGATTTTGGACTGCATAGTTCAAAAATATTAACTGATAAGGGCTTCTTTGATGGTACAATACTAATAAAAAATGGGCGCATTTCAAAACTTATTGAAGGAAAAGTTTTTAGTAATGATTTTGAAATAAACTACTTAAACGATTTAGTTGTAATGCCTGGTTTGATTGATTCTCACGTACATATCAATGAACCTGGAAGAAAGGAATGGGAGGGTTTTGAAACTATTACCAAGGCTTCAATCGCTGGTGGAATTACAACTTTAGTAGATATGCCTTTGAACGCAAGTCCAGTTACAACTTCTAAAAATGCTTTTGAAATCAAATTAAAAG
Organism: Flavobacteriia bacterium; assembly: GCA_947490145.1. GTDB lineage: Bacteria > Bacteroidota > Bacteroidia > Flavobacteriales_D > Crocinitomicaceae > M2408. The sequence goes on along the minus strand of CANLGD010000009.1, from coordinate 63,478 downwards.
CTTCTGAAGGGAAATTATTTTGTAATTGTGCTTTTTGGGGCGGAATTGTTCCTGAAAACGCTGAACTTTTAGATGAATTAATTCAATCAGGAGTATTGGGAGTAAAAGCTTTTTTGACCCATTCTGGAATTGATGATTTTCCAAATGTGACTTTGGAAGATTTGAAAAAAGGTTTAACAACTTTACAGAAATACCAAGTACCATTGTTGGTTCATGCTGAATTGGACGAATTGCACGATGGAATTTTAGAATTGGAAAAAGATCCAACAAATTACCAAAAATATTTAAGATCGAGACCAAATATTTGGGAAGATAATGCAGTTGAAATGGCCATTTCTTTATGTGAAGAATTTGATACTCCAGTTCACATCGTACATTTATCATCATCAAATTCGCTTGATAAAATCCGGGCTGCAAAATCAAAGGGATTAAAATTAACGGTTGAAACCTGCCCGCAGTATTTGTATTTTTGTTCTGAAAATATTCCTAATGGAAATACTTTATTCAAATGCGCTCCACCAATTCGTGAGAGGGAAAATAATGATAAGTTGTGGGAAGCTTTGAAAGATGGAACCATTGATTTTATTGTGACAGATCATTCACCTTCTACGCCAAATTTGAAAGAAATTGAAAGTGGAAATTTGAAAAAAGCTTGGGGTGGAATTTCAAGTATTCAATTTTCCTTGCCAATTATTTGGACAGAAGCTAAGAAAAGAGGATTTTCTATAGAACAAATCTCAAACTTAATGAGTAAAAATGTAGCTAAATTCATTAAACTAGATCAATCGAAAGGAAAAATAGAAGAAGGTTTTGATGCTGACTTAGTTGTTTGGAATCCAGAAGAAACTTTCATTGTAAAAACGGAAGACATTCATTTCAAGCATAAAAATACACCTTACTTGCATGAAGAACTTTTTGGAGTCGTAAAAGAAACATTTATTGCTGGAAAAAAAGTATTTGAAAAGGGAAATTTTGTATCTTTACCAATTGGAGAAAAAATAATGAGAAAATCATGACATTTTATAACTAATTGATAGTATGGAAATTATAAGAACGAAAAAACCAAAATTCACATCGTTAATCGATTTAGCTTCTGAGAAATTGGGAGGAAAAGCACTAGTTTGTAGTGATGATTTTTTTGCTGAAAAAGAGAATTTATTGAAACCTGGAAGAGGAGTTTTTATCGTTGATGAATATACCGACCGCGGAAAATGGATGGATGGTTGGGAATCTCGCAGAAAAAGAACTCCAGGTTACGATTGGTGTATTATCCAATTGGGAGCTTCTGGAATCATAAAAGGTTTGGATATTGACACCAATTTTTTCTTAGGAAATCATCCACCACATGCTTCAGTTGAAGTGTGTAATCTGGCGGGAAATCCTTCAAATGAATTTCTACAATCTGATGAGGTAAAATGGACTGAAATTACTCCAAAATCGCATTTAGATGCTGGAAGTCAAAACTTTTTTGAGGTAAATAACAATGAAATTTGGACACATTTGCGTTTAAATATTTATCCTGATGGTGGAGTTGCTCGTTTGAAAGTATATGGAGAAGTATACAAAAATTGGGATTTAGTTCAAGATAATGAATTAATTGATTTGGCTTCTGCTGTAAATGGTGCAAAATCTATTTTGTGTAACGATATGTTTTTCAGTCATATGGATAATTTATTGATGCCAAATCGCGGTGCAAACATGGGCGATGGTTGGGAGACAAAAAGAAATAGAACTCCAAATAACAGAGATTGGGTTATTGTTAAATTAGCTCACAAAGGTCAGATTTTTGAAATTTTAGTTGATACGTGCCATTTCAAAGGAAATTATCCAGATACCTGTTCAATTGAAGGAATAAATATTTCAGATGAAACTGTTGATTTTTCTTCTGCAGATTTAACTTGGACAGAAATTTTACCAAAACAAAAATTACAAGCAGATTTCGAGCATTTTTTCGAAAAAGAAATTGCAAGTAGCGAATCTTTTACACACATTCGATTAAACATTTTCCCTGACGGAGGAGTAAGTCGTTTGAGATTATTTGGACACATTAAATCTTGATAATGACAGTAGAAAGCTTAAATGACTTAGATTCAAAGATTTTATTTAATGAATTATTCAAGTGCTGTGGTTCAACAACTTGGGCGAATAATTTAGTGAAAGAAAAACCGTATAAAGATTTAGAAGATATTTTTAAAAAGTCGGATTTTTGTTGGTCAAAATCAACGAAAGCAGATGGATTAGAAGCTTTTACGCATCATCCTAAAATTGGCGATGTTTCAGAATTAGAGAAAAAATTTGCTTCAACAAAAGAATGGGCTGGGGGAGAGCAAGCTGGAGTAAATACTGCAAATCGAGAAGTATTAGAAGCTTTATCAAAAGGAAATTCTGATTACGAAGCAAAATTTGGTTTTATATTTATAGTATGTGCTACAGGAAAAACTGCCCAAGAAATGCTGGATTTATTAAACGAAAGAATCGGTAATGAATTTGAAACTGAATTTGAAATTGCCATGGGCGAACAAAATAAAATTACAAAAATTAGATTAGAAAAACTGATAAAATAGTTATGAATTATGAGTTATGAATTATGAGTTGAATTGCTCATTATTCATCACTCAACATTCATCACTCATAACCAAAAAACATGAGTCAAATAACAACACATATTTTAGATACTTCCACAGGAAAACCAGCGAAGGGAATATTAATTTGTTTAGAAAAGCAAGTTGAAAAGGGATTGTGGGAAGAAATTGGAAGAGGAAATACAAACGAAGACGGTCGCTTACCAGGTTTAGTGGCAGAAAATACTTTCCTAGATTTTGGAATCTACCGTTTGATTTTTGATACAGAAACTTACTACAAAAATACAGAAGTTGAAGGACTTTATCCTGAAGTTTCAATAGCTTTTAAAGTTACAGAAAATAAACATTATCACATTCCCTTGTTACTGAATCCATTTGGGTACAGCACTTATCGAGGAAGTTAAATTTTAGTTTTTATCAAACGAACTCATCGTTGTAATAAAAATTTTATTTTATCATTTACTGAAGTAAACTCAAAAATTAAATTATAAATACGCCTTGATTTTGCTCGAAAAAATAAAATTCAATAATTAATATAAAATAAAAATCTTTGCAAACTTTGCACCAATCTTTGCAAACTTTGCGTTTAAAAACTAAAAAATATGAATTTATCACTAACAAACGAAGCAAAAGATTCGATTTTAAATGAATTAGGGAAAGCGAACAAGGCTTTTCAACTTATTTATCCCGGAGATCGATCAGACAGACAACCAGTACACACAGTTTATGGTGGTGCTGATTTATTTACAGCAGATACAGCAGAAAAAATGGCTGGTGCTGCAATGAAAACTTTGACAAACAATGCGGCTAATTTCGTAGAATTTGCAAAAGCAATTGAGTTACCTGGTTTTGAAGATTTGCCTACAAGAAGAGAAAAAATAGAAAAATTAATCCAAAAAATGGATAATTTCTCTGAGAAAGAACGTAAAAATAATTACAGTTGGTTGGCTTATACAACTTATAATAAGGTAATTGAGAAATTAAAAACGGAAGCTTTAGAAGATTTCAGAATTGATTTTGAAGATGGTTTTGGAAATAGATCTTGGGACGAAGAAGATGAAACTGCAGTGAAAGCTGCAAAAGAAGTTGCTAAAGGGATGAAAGCCAAATCGCTTCCACCATTTATTGGAATAAGAATCAAACCGTTTACTGAAGATTTAAAAGAACGAGGAACAAGAACATTGGATATTTTCTTGACAACTTTAAACGAAGAAACAAAAGGTAAATTACCTGAAAATTTTGTGGTAATGTTACCAAAAGTTACTATTCCAGAACAAGTTTCTGCATTAGTGAAAATTTTTGAAGCAATTGAAGCAAATACAAAATTCAAAAAAGGTTCGCTTAAAATGGAAATGATGGTTGAGCAAACGCAAGCTGTCATTGACAAAGATGGAAAAAATCCTTTGAGAGATTTCGTTTTAGCTTCTAAAGGAAGAATGATTGCTACAGCATTTGGAACGTATGATTATACGGCACATTGCAACATTACTGCGAAATACCAAGATATGGGACACGCAGTTTGTGATTTCGCTCACCACTTCATGAAAGTTTCATTGGGAGCAACAGGAATTTGGTTGTCAGATGGCGCAACAAATGTAATGCCGATTGGACCGCACAGAGGAAATGATTTAACTCCAGAACAAATTGCTGAAAACCGAACAGTTGTTCATAGATCTTGGAAAAAAGCTTTTAATCACACCCGTTATTCACTGTGGAAAGGATTATATCAAGGTTGGGATTTGAATCCAGCGCAATTTCCGATGAGATATGCTGCTGTTTATTCGTTCTTTTTAGAAAGTTACGAAGATGCAGCAAAAAGATTGAAAGCATTTGTTGAAAAAGCTGCTCGTGCAACACTTACAGATGATGTTTTTGACGATGCTGCAACGGGGCAAGGTTTGTTGAATTATTTCTTGAGAGCGATGAACTGTGGAGCAATTTCTGCTGAAGATGTTTTAGCAACAGGCCTAACAATGGAGGAAATTAGAATGCGTTCTTTCTTGAAAATTTTAGAATCAAGAAGAGCAAAAGGTAAATTAAATTAAAAAATAAAAGCTGTTTAGATTTTTCTAAACAGCTTTTATTTTTAAACCAACTCAAACAAATCTGTGTGATTTTTTCTCACTTTTTGCATGTGCTGATATATATCGTCTTCTGCTCTAAAACCAAGTGTACAAACTAGGTTTGCTTTCAACCCTTTTTCTGAAAGATTTAAAACTTCATCATATCCATGTGGATCAAAACCTTCCATCGGAGTTGAATCAATGCGCAATTGAGCAGCAGTTTGCATCAAATGTCCTAGTGCAATATAAGTTTGTTTTGCAGTCCAAATTTCTAATTTATCTGAATCCATTGTCATTTTGCTTCCCAAGAAATTTTTAAATCCTTCTAACTCAGAAAGTGTTTGATTTCTTGTTTCTGCGGTTTTTTCGACCATTAAGTTTATATAATCCTCGGTGATTTCTGTAAAACCACAAAATACAAATAAGTGAGAGGCTTCAGTTACTTGTGTTTGTCCAAAAGATTTTTCTTGCAGTTTAGAACGTATTTCTGGATTTTCAATTACCAACACTTTGTATGCTTGCAAGCCCATCGAAGAGGGCGACAAACTAATTGTCTCTTTTAAAATTGCTAAATCTTGTTCTTCAATTTTTTTAGAAGAATCGTATTTTTTTACGGCATAACGCCAGTTTAAGTCTTTAATTATTTGATTCATTTTTTAATTTAATTTTAGTCTTGTTAATTTATAAAAAATAATTTTTCAGAATACAAAACTGTATTCTGCTAATTTATAATCATTTTAAACTCCCATTGGAACCTCCAAAAGGAGTATTTTTGAAAATTCGTGTGTTTTAAAATTTATGATATCAGACGATTTATCTGTATTCCAAACACCAAACGCATCTTTTTGTTCAAGTTCTTGGTTATTTGCTGCAATTTTTCCAGAAATTAGAAATACATATAGGCCATTTTTTGGGTCTTTTATTTTGTATGAAAATTCTAGATTTTCATCAAATTCTCCCAAATGAAACCAAGCATTTTGATGAATCCAAACTCCTTCGTCTTCTTTTTTTGGCGATAAAATTTGCAAGAAATTATTTTTCATTTTTTCCTTTTCCAAAGTGATTTGCTGATAGCGTGGCTCAACATTTTTTTTGTCAGGGAAAACCCAAATTTGTAATAATTTACATGGATTATTTTCATTGGCATTAAATTCACTGTGTAAAATTCCAGTTCCAGCACTCATTACTTGTACATCTCCAGATTGAATAGTTGTTCCATTTCCCATATCGTCTTTATGAGCCAAAGCTCCTTCCAAGGGAATCGTAATAATTTCCATATTGTCGTGCGGATGTGTCCCAAATCCATTTCCTCCAGCAACTTTATCGTCATTTAAAACACGTAAAACTCCAAAATTCATTCTTTGTGGATTATAATAATTAGCAAAACTAAATGAATATTTTGCTTCTAGCCAGCCATGATTTGCTGCACCTCTTGAGTCCGCTTCGTGAAAAATTGTGTCCATAATTATATTTTTATATTACAAATGTATATATAATTTTTAATTTATTTACCACGGTAAATAAATTAATTGAAAAATTAACGATTTTTAGGAAATTTAATCATTAAATTTGAGGAATATGTAAGTCTATACAATGTTAATTCTTATTTTTTTTATCACACTTTTAGGTTCAGCACTAACCTTTTTCTCTGGCTTTGGATTAGGAACGATTTTATTGCCTGTATTTTTAGTCATTTTTCCCTTAGAAATTGCAATTCCTGCAACAGCCTTTGTTCATTTCTCTAATTCGGTTGTAAAGTTTGTTGTTGTTTATAAAAATATTCATTTTCCAATTCTATTAAAATTTGGAATTCCAGCTGTAATTGCTGCTTTTATTGGTTCCGAATTATTATTCTATTTTTCAGCATTTAAAAATTTATATACTTATTCATTTTTTGGTGAAAAAGAAATAACGGTTAGTGGAGTAAATTTTATTGTAGGACTTTTAATAATAGGTTTTACCTTGCTTGAAGCAAATAAAAAGTTCAAAAATTTAGCTTTCAGCTCCAAACATTTGATTTTAGGTGGTTTTTTATCTGGTTTTTTTGGTGGAATTTCTGGACACCAAGGAGCTTTGAGGTCTTTATTTTTGAAGAAAACTAATTTATCGAAAGAACAATTAGTTGCAACATCAAATTCTATTTCTTTGGGAATTGATATTCTTAGAATCATTGTTTACATCAATTTATTTTCATTTTTAGAGATTTTTTCTTCTTCAACAAAATGGTATATAATTGCCGGTATACTAGGGGCAATAATTGGTGTAAACATTGGAAATCAACTTTTAAAGAAAATCACCATTGGAATTTTACAAAAGATAATTTCTATCTGCTTAGTGTTTTTTGGTTTGTTGATGATTTTGGGAATTGTATAAAATTTGACAATTTAAAGCAAGTTTTTTTGACCTCAGATAAGGTTGATTTGCAAATAAAAAACATGGAATTGGATGTTTTCTATTTTATAAAAGATTGGTTCTACTTTTTTAGTGTTAAAACTCGAAAAGATCAAATATCATCCAACTTAGTATCGTCTTTTTTGCCTTTTCGAGTATATGTTTTCTTACTTTTATGAACAATCGGTTTTGTCGCAGCCCAAATTTCTTGCATTGTAATTTGAGTGACTTTTAACTCTGATTGATTTAATTCTAATTTTGAATTTTTTGGTTTATTCTCATCTTTCATTGAACTATTTTTCATTGAACTATCGTTCAATTTATCAAAGCTGTCGCTTTTCTTCTTTCGCTTTTCCATAAGATAAAGTTATGAAATTATTTAAATTGAAACAATAAAATTCAAATTTTAAATCAGAATAAAGTCTTTCGTTCAGCAATGGCTGATCTTCAAGTCTTTTGTCCCAGCCTTGGCGGATTAGTTCATCAATTCCTTTGCGTTCAAAATCGCAGATTCATTGATTGTTTCTCCACTCATCAATCGCGCAATTTCAACTGCTCTTTCGTCTAAATTTAATGAAATTACATCAGTTTCAGTTTTTCCTTTGGCATCAGATTTTGTTACTTTAAAATGAGATGAGCCTTTTGCTGCAACTTGTGGTAAATGTGTAATTGCCATAACTTGCAAAGTTGAACCCATTTTTCGCAATAATTCACCAATTTTTTGGGCAACTTCTCCAGAAACTCCGGTATCGATTTCGTCAAAAATAAGGGTTGGAAGCATTTTTTTGTGGGACATTAATAATTGAACTGCCAACATAAAACGTGATAATTCTCCACCACTGGCAACTTTGTCAATTGGTTTTGGGGCAATTCCACTGTTTGGACTAAAATTTAAGGTAATTTTTGAGAAACCAGTTTCTGTTGGTACTTCCAATTTCGAAATATCAAAAAGTACAACAGATTTTTCCATTTTTAAATCAACTAAAATTTCCGTCAATCCTTTAGTAATTTCTACGCTTGATTTTGTTCTAAGATGATGTAATTTTTCTCCTTTTTCAGAAATAATTTTAGATGAACTAGTCAATTTTTTCTCCAAAGATTCGATTTCATTTTTTAAATCTGAAGCATAAGATTCATTTAAACGAAAATCCTTGTAAATAGCTAAAAGTGCTTCTTGATTTTTACAATTGTGTTTTATCAAAGCAGAGTTGTAAGCAGATAAAAGATTTTCTAATTCAAATTTTCGCGCTGGACTTGCTTGTAAACTTTCTAATAAATCTTCTGATTCTGCAGAAATATCTTTCAATTCAAGCGAAATACTTTTAATTCTTTCAGAAAATGAATTCAATTCAGGATGTAAATTTTTATTCTTTTCAAGTGAACTTTTCACCATAGAAAGTTTGTCTATAATTTGATTTTCTTCTGAAATTGCTTTAAAAACTGTCGAAAAACTATCTTTTATGCTATCCAAATGATCCATTTGTTCTAATTCAGTTTCTAAATCGGCATAAGCAAGTTTGTCAATATTTAATTTCTCCAATTCAACAAGTTGAAAATTTACATAATCTTCTTCCAATAAAGCCTTTGAAAGTTGACTTTTTTTATCTGAAATAAGTTTATTTAAATTTTTATACTCTTGAAAATCAAGTTTAAAGTTTTTTCGCAATTCAATTGTTTCAGCTAAATAATCCAATATATCCAATTGAAAAGCTTCACTTTTTAGTTCTAAAGTATGGTGTTGCGAATGAATGTGAATTAATTTTTCAGAAAATTCTTTCAAAATGGCTAATTGAACAGGCGAATCATTGATGAAAGCCCTTGATTTTCCTTGGTGTGTAATTTCACGACGAATGATTACTTCTTCAGAAAAATCTAAATCATTTTCAGAGAAAAATTGTTCAAGTTTGTATTCTTTGATTTTAAAAACAGCTTCAACAATTGTTTTTTGGTTTTCATCTCTAATGACAGAATAATCTGCTCTTTCGCCTAAAATTAGGTTCAAAGCTCCAAGTAAAATAGATTTTCCAGAGCCCGTTTCACCAGTAAAGACAGTAAATCCTTCCTCAAAGTTTAAATGTAATTTTGAAATTAAAGCAAAATTTTGAATGTTTAAGGAGCGAAGCATTTTATTTAATTTTTATTTATTCTAATATCTCTTGATATTTGCTTGAATTAGCAGGATCTATTTTCTTTAAAAGATTTACAATCTCATTTTTTTCCGTTTGTTCGGCCTCAGCAAAGACATTTTTAATTTCAATTTGTTTTGCTTGCACAAAATTCAGTAAGTTGATTGAATTTGGGCGAGTTGAAACAACCTTGTTTAACAAACTTAGTGCTTGATACATATTTGCTTTTGCTTTAACTTGATCCTCGTATAGCAAATCAATCCCCTTTCTATGATATTGATAGTTACATGCTCTTAAAGGTTCAAATAATTGTTGTAAAATATTATCAACTAAATAAAAACGGTTTCTTTTTTTGGTATCATTACTTGCCCAACCAGGACTACCAGAAGATTGAGCTAAAGAAACAATTTGTTGCGCTTCAGTGAAATATTGCGTACCGCCTTGAGCTGAAAATGAATCAGCATCCATTCCAATAATATAATACGCATAAAATGCCAATATCGATGTCAATTCATCTCTATATTGATTTGGAGAATATATTAAAATTGAATTTCGAGTAAAAGCAAAACTCAGATTATCATCTTGATAATTTAAAATAGTCGAGTTGTAAGAACTGTTAAAAGCTGGACGAGTTGATTGCACTTGAATTGAGCCAACATAAGTGCCACTTGATGGGATGGAAGAAATTTGAATTTGAATGTTACAATTAATTCGCTCTTCTAATTTATATTTTTCTTTCGTCCACTTTGTGTTATTCATCATTTCATAAACAGTTTGTTTCAAAATGTCAAAAACTTCTTTTTCAATTGAAGTTAAAGGGATTTGATTGTCAACTACCACGGTAACTTGACAATTCAATTCTTGGCCAAAAGCAAAAGCTGAAATATAGCAATTAATTAATACAGAGAAAAATATGATTTTTAATTTCATGTTGATTTTTTTAAAACTTAATCTAAAATGCGTTAATTTTAATTTTTATAAAATTGAATCCTTGATACAGTCAATTATGTCTTTTGCTACAAGTGATTTACTTTTTAACTCAAAACTAGTAATTTTATTGTTTTTATCAATCAAATGAATGCGATTTGTTTCATTTTTAAATCCAGCTCCTTCATCTTCCAATGTATTTAAGACAATTAAATCTAAATTTTTATTAATTAATTTTGATTTTGCATGTTCAAAAGCATTATTTGTTTCAAGGGAAAATCCTACTAAAAATTGTTTTTCAGTTTTATTTTTCCCAGCCCATGCTAAAACATCAGGATTTTTAATCAAGGTAATTGTTAATTCTTCTTCCTTTTTTTTGATTTTCTGACTTTCCACGTTTTTTGGACGATAATCTGCAACTGCTGCAGCAAAAACGCCTATTTCACAGTTTTTCCAATTCATTTGAACTTTTTCTAGCATTTCTTGTGCAGATTCAATTTCAAAAAGTGTTAAATTGGGATGATGTAATTTTTCGTTTGTTGGTCCTGAAATCAAAATAACTTTTGCGCCGCGAGATAAAAATTCATCTGCAATTCTAAATCCCATTTTTCCAGATGAATTGTTTCCAATAAAACGCACAGGATCTATTTTTTCCTGTGTTGGTCCAGCCGTAATTAAAACTGTTTTTTCTGAAAAAGAATTTTCATTTGAAAAATAATCTTCTAAAAAAGTTACGATTGTCTCTGGTTCAGCTAATCTACCTTGTCCGACTAAACCACTTGCTAACTCACCAAATTCTGCAGGAATGACGAAATTCCCTCGATTCTCTATGATTTTAAGGTTTGAATCTGTCGTTTCATGGGAATACATGTCTAAATCCATTGCTGGAGCAACAATTACTGGACACTTTGCAGATAAATAGGTAGCAGAGAGTAAATTATCACAAAAGCCATTGCTTATTTTTGCTAAAGAATTTGCGGTTAACGGAGCAATTAGAAAAATATCTCCCCACATGCCTAATTCAACGTGATTTGTCCATTCTCCATTTTTATGATTCCAAAAATCAATGTAAACAGGATTTTCAGATAAAGTAGCAATTGTTAGTGGAGCTATAAAATCACAAGAGGCAGGAGTCATTATACATCTGACTTCTGCCTCCTTTTTCTTTAATAAACGAATTAGAAAAGCAATTTTATATGCTGCAATACCTCCAGTTATACCCAGAAGGATGCGTTTTCCTTTCATTTCAATATAGACTTTAGACTACAAGACTTAAGACAAAAGGCTTTCGTTTTTGTAGGCATATTATTTTTTAAATTTTATTTATTATCTTCAGTTTCGATTTTACGAATATAAAGTCTATCATCCAACATTTCAGCCATAGATATAGCAACTGACTTAGGAAGTTTTTCGTAAAATTTAGAAATTTCAATTTGTTCTCTATTTTCAAAAACTTCTTCTAAATTATCTGTTGATGAAGCAAATTCTTGCAATTTACCCGTTAATTCTTCTTTTAATTCTGAAGAAATTTGATTTGAACGTTTTGACATTGCAACAATTGCTTCGTAAATGTTACCTGTTTTTTCTTCAAATTTAATTGTGTCACGTGTGATTGTAGAACGCTCAGCATCGATACTTTTAAAATTAATTGCCATCTTATTCAATTTTTAATTTAATGTATAGTTCTAGTTTCAAGAACATTAAGGACTTATTTTTTTTCTTCTTCTAATAGTTGAAGTAGACTTTTGTTCAACGATTCCAATTCATTTGTGTACTTATTATCGGGAAATTGGATTACAAAGGTACGATAAGTTTCAATAGTTTTCTCAATTCGTTCCTTTTTTTTATTATCAATGCTATTTTTTGCTAGAAAATAAGAATTTTTAATTTTGATATAAGTTACTTCTTCTCGATGTATTGACTTTGGAAAATCATTTAAGAAAGTTTCAGCAGTTGTAACTGCAGATTTATAGTTTAATGTTTTAGAATAGATTTTTATATTGTCTAATTCTTTTTCTTCCAGTTTTGAGCGAAGTTGGTCAATTATAATATTACAAGTATCAATTCTTTGTGAGCTTGGAAATAAATATATAAATTGCTGAACATCATTTAGAGCAATTTCTGTTTCTTGCTGATCTAAACTTTTACTTGGAGAATTTTTAACACTACATATTGTTTTTAAAAAAAATGCTTCTTCGACTTTTTTACTCATCGGATATTTATCAAAAAAAGATCCTAAGAAATAACTTCCCATGTAATAATCTTCAATTTCGTAATAGGCTTTACCGATTCTAAAATAAGAAACTTCTCCTTCGCTTGCTTTAGGAAGACGCTGGTAAACTTGCTCAAATAAGGCTATTGATTGAGAATATTTTTCTCTCTCATATAAATCATTTGCTAAATTGAATTTTTTCGTATAGTCGTCACCCTTTAAAACCCGATTGTATTCTGAGCAAGAAGTGATAATTATAATAAAGAAAGAAAGATAAAAAATAATTTTCATGTCGCAAAGTTAATATTTTCTTTGCAAGAATGAAATTCAATCTTGTTAAAAGTTTCTAAAAATTAATATCAGACATTTTAACAATTGAATATATTTCTTAACTCAATTAATTCTTCTACTTTTTCTAAATTTCCAACTTGCTGAAAAGAGGCGATTAAATTCGTTAACATTCGTTGAATAATGATTGAATTGGAGCAAGGTTCAAAGTGATTTCTTTCAGGTGTGATTTTAAGTTGAGCTAGGAATTGAACAATGTCATTTTCATAAAAGATTTTCCCCTTAGAATACGTATTAATGTAAAAAAGGACGCCATATTTACTTTTATCTTCCAACATTGAATGAACTTGATTTTCGTCCATGTAACACAAAACAAAATGGTTAGGTAAATTTACTCCAAAAACAGGTATCTCTAATTTTTGAGCTATTACACTATAAATAAGACTTAACGTTAAGGGATTTCCTTTTTTTGTTTCTAATACAGTATTCAAAAATGAATTGAGTGGAGAATGAAAAGTTTGCGTACTTCCTTTAAAATGATAGAGATCGTAAAAAACCTTATTGAAAACATTTATTTTTTCAAAAGCTGTTTGATTTTCATTTATTTCTAGCCAAATTGACTTTCTGATTTTTTCAATTTCCTGGTAAATAAATTCAATATTAATTCCTGGATATTGAAATTTCACTATTATAATTGCAGCTTGTAATAAATCCTTTTCCTTTGAATTTCTCCATAAAAGCAAATCAGATTTACTTTCTTCAAATTGAATTTCGTGAATGATAGTTTCAATCCGATTCTGAAATAATAAACCAAAATCCTCGCTTCCCCAAGAATATTCTAAATATGGAATCGCGTCTTTTCCGTAAGATTTTAACTGACATCGTACATGCTCAAATACTTGATCGTTTGGATCATCGACCAAATGAATTAATGCTTGAACTGATTGTACACTTAACATATTGCAAAGATATTGCAAGTTAAAATCAAAAAAACATTAACAAAATGATTTTTTTAATACCAAAATGTTAATAGTGAATATAGTTCCTAAAAGGAAGTATGAAAAATGATATTTCCTAACTTGGATTCCATTCATTTTCAATTTCTACTGTATTTGTCGTTCCTTTTTTAATATTAATTGAATAATAAAAATATATGAGCTGAATTTTAATCTAGATTTATTACTCGCTTATCTAAATTTTTAATCAATTTAGTTACTTTTTTTCGCAGTTTTAATTTTAAAATTAAATAGTAATTAATATGTTAATTTAATCCTTAGCTAAATCGACTTAGCTGCATTTTGTTACTAATTTAATCAATATTTTACTATTAATTAACAGCTAGATTAAAAAAAAAATGTATTTTTGTTACATGGAAGTCATAAATTTAAATGCATGCAATTTATTTAATTGCATGAAAACAAAATTTACATTTGAAGATAATATTTTTCTTTCTAAAAGACTGAGATTTTTAAATATTAGTTTTATTATTTTTTTATTTTGTTTTATAACTTTCTTTTTTCCTATAAATTTTATTTCACAAATATCAATTCCGAATACCACCCCTGTAACTCAAAATTTTGATGGAATGTTGGCGACCACAACCACCCCTGCAAATTGGAAGATGCATCAAAGCGCAACACCATCTTATGCAGGAGGTACAAGTACATTAGATTTTCAAGCAAGTTCAGGAACTCCTGCAACCGGAGGGAAATTTAATTGGGGAACTTCAGGTGCTGAAAGAGCTCTTGGTGTTATGACTTCTGGAAGTTATGCAAGTCCAAATAGTATAATGGCTTTTTATAGAAATACAAATACACAAGATTTAACAGACTTATCTATCAGCTACGATTTAGAAAGATATAGAATTAACACTGCTTCTGCTTCAGTTCAATTTTTTTATTCTACTGATGGCTCAACTTGGACCGCTGTTGCATCGGGAAATATTTCAGCAGCTACCATCGGGACAGCAGGAGCTAGTGCTTATAGTTTTGCCCCTCAAGCAACCTTTGCAAGTGGTTCATTTGCAATTTCAGGTCTTAGTATTGCAAGTGGAGCAGATATTTACTTAAGATGGAATTTGAATACCACTGGATCAAATTCTCAGGGAATTGGGATAGATAATGTAAGCGTTACTGCAACTTTTGCAGGTTGTGCTCTAGCTGCAACGCCAACTGTTAATGCAAACGCTGTCACTGTTACGACGGGTTCAACAACAGCCTCAGTTTCATTTACAGGTGGAAATGGTTCAAATGTTTTAGCAGTAATTACTGCTACTGACTGCTCTATTGTTGATCCTGTTGATGGATCAGCATATACTGCTAATACTGTTTTTGGAATTGGTTCAATTACGGCTGCGGGCGATTTTGTTGTTTATAACGGAATTGGTTCATCATTTAGTTTGACGGGTTTAAGCGCATCGACGACTTATTGCATTAATTTTTATGAATTTAATGGTTCATCACTATGCACGAAATACATGACATCAAGTGTCGCATCTGCCGGTTTCACAACTACTACAACATCTGTAAGACCCTTTTTAACAGGCGTCATGATTAATTCTTGCGATGCAACATGTGCAGAAGGAAATAATGAAATAATTTTTGGTACAACAGCAGACTACTCAGTTCTTGCAAATACTTCCAATATTGATATTAGATATGGAAAT
The DNA here is from genome assembly GCA_947490145.1 of Flavobacteriia bacterium. GTDB lineage: Bacteria > Bacteroidota > Bacteroidia > Flavobacteriales_D > Crocinitomicaceae > M2408. The sequence goes on along the minus strand of CANLGD010000009.1, from coordinate 48,224 downwards.
TCAAGTCCAGCTTCTGTTACTTATACAGATGCTTATACTAATGTACCGGCTACAACAACTACTTTAAATACAGCCTGTCCTGGAACTTTTTTAGACGGAAATGGTGTAATGATGCCTGTGGGCGCTAAATTTATGATTGTAAGGAGTACTTTTTGTCCAAATGATTATACCTGGACTAATCTCTGTGGTGCTGGTCCAATTTATGTTTTGTATTCTAGTGATGCAACTTGGGTTACATTAGGAAATTTTGATAATAGTGGAACTGCATTGCGATATTTTAGGTTTAATAGTATAACAACTTCTACGCTTGCAAACACACTAGATTATAGTTATATTCCAAACAGTAATCCAAGTGGAGGTAATGGTGCATTTATCAATTTAGATAGTGATGGAGGTGCTCCTACGTCTTATAGTAACAATGGTTGTGTTGTTCTTCTCCCACTCGATTACAAATCTTTCGAAATTGAATCAAAAAATAATGCTGCTTACCTTGTTTGGTCAACCTATACTGAGAGAAATAACGATTATTTTGAAGTTGAAATGGCTGATGTAAATGGTTTAGATTTTCTTTCAACAGGGAGAGTTGATGGAAATGGCTCGAGTTCAACTGAAAATTATTATTCATTTTTAGTTGAAAATATGAAGGAAGGTTATTATTATTTTCGCTTAAAACAGGTAGACTATAATGGCGATTTTTCTTATTCTGAAATAAAATCGGTCACGATTGCAGGAGATGCATTAGCAATTTTAAAAATTAATAAATATTTGGATAAAATAAGTTTAAATTTCAATAAAAATATTTCGCAAGGTTCTAAAATAGAAGTTTTTGAAATTACAGGAAAACAAATTTATTCTCAAGAAGTAAGCGTAACCTCGAAAAAAATTGAAATAAACGAAAACTTGAAAGGGATGTTACTGATTAAAGTCAGTAATCCAATCAATGGCATTCAAACATTTAGAGTATTATTGGGAGATATGTAATTTTCTCTATAATATTTTTCAAAAAACTAATCTAATTCATAAATAAGTAGTTATTTTTGTAGAAAAAAAGAATGTTAGAATTTTTTGCAATTTTAGGAACTCCAGAAGGAATTTTATACCTATTCATCTTATCTTTATTAGAGATTGTATTAGGAATAGATAATATCATTTTCATTTCTATAATTACTGATAAATTACCAAGAGAGAAAAAACGCTATGCGCGTAATGTAGGCATGTCACTTGCATTAATTGTAAGATTGGTATTGCTAGCTGTTGCAGCTTGGATAATGAGTATGACTGAGCCTTTGTTCACTGTATTTGGAATTGAATTAACAGGGCAAAGTTTGGTATTATTGGCGGGAGGTTTATTCTTAATCTATAAGTCAACAACAGAAATGCACAAAGCTGTTACAGGTGAAGAAGAAGAATCAGCGTCAGCAAAAAGTAAATTGAGTTCTGTAATTATGCAGATAGTTTTGGTGGACATTGTTTTTAGTTTCGATTCAGTTATCACAGCAATTGGAATGACAAATGGCTTAAAAGATTCAACTGGGCATAGTCCAATGGTCGTAATTTATATTTCGGTAATTATTTCTATGGTTATTATGATGCTTTTTGCTAAGGCAATTAGCGATTTTATTAACAATCGTCCAACAATTAAAATGATAGCTTTGAGTTTTCTAGTTACAATTGGAATAATGTTAATTATGGAAGCCTTTCATCAAGAAGTTCCAAAAGGATATGTATATTTTGCTATGGTTTATTCACTCATTGTTGAATTTATCAATATTAAAATGCGAAAAAATAAAGGTCAATCTGAGCATTGATGACTGTTCAGGAAGCACAGATATTTTTAAAACTTAAAGAAAATTGCTCAGCCTTTACTGAAGATGATTTAAGGGATTCAAAAGAATCATTTTTATTTGAGCATAAAAGTTTCTTTTTGTCTAAAGCGCCAATTCAAAAAATGTTTGATTCTAGGCTGAAGAAAATGTGTATTTTGAAAACCGCCTTGGATGTTTTAAAATTAGATTTTAAATATGATTTTGAGCAAAAAGAAATTACTTTTGAAAATGGTGATTCGATTTTACAAACGTTTCAAAACTACAATGCTATAAAGCAAAAACTAAAGATTTCAATTTTAAATTCTGAAAATCCACTTGAAATTAAGTATTTAGTTTGTCAACTTATAAAATTAGAAAAAGATTATGCTAAAAATTGGTTTTTAGAAAATTGTTGGGATGAGACAATTCTTGTTTCGAAAGAATTAGACCCAATGGAAATTCTAAAAGCAATAAAAGAATATGAAATTTCTGCCGCAAAAACTTTTATTGATTTAAAAAATAATAGAAACAATCCGCCAGAATTATTAATTAGCGAAATGAAAAGACTATCTTTGCTGTTTAAAAAGTATTAAGATTTTATGGGAGACAATGCGATTGATGATTCTTTAGAGAAATTAAAAGTACAACTTGAATTATTAGAATGGCCAGATATTTATTTATTCAAATTTATTATTCCTAATGAATCTGAAAAATTAGCACTTATTTCAGCAATTTTTAATAATGAACCTGAAATTGTTATGCATCCTTCAAAAACAGGAAAATACATGAGTTTTTCAGTAAAAGAAGTGATGTTAGATGTCAATTCAATCATTGAAATATATAAAAAAGCAAGTTTAATTAAAGGAATAATTTCGTTATGATTTTAATGGGTTTTAGTTATGCCAAAATTGGTGTTGGAATATTGCTAGTTTCTTTAGCAGTATTGATTTTAGTTATTGCGTATAGAAAGTTTCTTGCCTTTTTAGCAAAAGGAGAAATTCCACCTGATAAATATTGTGTTTTAAACAGTTTGGAGGTAAATCCTGCAAAAGGTGAAATAGAATTTTATTTCACTAATGAAGAGCCAAGTTTTGTGCATTTTGAAATTTTAAACAATGATTACACTTTAAATCAAGAAATTTCTGCCAAAGAACATAAAATCGGTGGGCACATAATTCGCTTTGATTCAACAAAAATCATAAACGGTGAATATTTTTTTCAGTTAAGAACTGAAAATCAAAAAACAATAAAAAAATTTGATGTTTTAAATTAAATTTAATGGTCAATATTTGGCTTTGATAAATATTCAATTAGGCAATGAAATGGATGACTGCGAAGCTTAGACCAGTGCAAATAATTTGGGAGATATTACATTAATCAAAGAAACTGACTCTTATTGCGAAGGAAAGACTTAAAGAAAAAATAAGCTTATACAACGAGGTTTTAAAAATTCTTCTTAATCGCTTTTACAAAAAAATTAAATATGGAAAAAATAAGAATAACATTAAAAACATTATTTGGAGCTGAAGAAGTTTTGAAAGACGAATTAATTGAACTTGGTTTTCCTGAAGTTACCTTATTAAACCGTGCAGTTCAAATTGAAGGAACATGGAAAGATGTTTATTTTTTAAATTTGCATGTACGTTGTGCAATTTCAGTAATTGTTGAAATTGCTTCATTCAGAATTAGTGATGAACAAGATTTATACAAAAAAGCGAAGAAAATTGATTGGACTCAATATTTTACTTCTGACAAAACTTTTGCCGTAAAGGGAGCAGTTTTCTCAACACTTTTTTCTCATACTCAATATCCCTATTTTTTAATCAAAGATGCAATTGCAGATACTTTTAGAGAAAAAGAGGGAGAACGTCCAGATGTTAATGTGAAAAAACCACAAGTAATGTTTGATATTTACATCAAAGAAAACCAGGTTAATTTATCCTTAAACACAAGTGGTTTGCCTTTATATATGCGTGGATACCGACAAGAAGCTGGAATTGCACCTCTAAATGAAGTTTTGGCTGCTATTTTGATTAGAATGTCAGGTTGGGATAGAAAATCTACTTTCATTGATCCATTTTGTGGCTCAGGAACTTTATTGATTGAAGCAGCGTTTTTAGCTGCTAATATTCCTTCTTGTATTGAAAGGCAACATTTTGCATTCAAAAATTTCAAGAATTTTGATGAAAATTTATGGGATGAAATTCAATCAAATGCAACAAGAGTTTGCAAAGAATTTGATTTTGATATTTTTGGGTCAGATATTGATTCTGAAATGGTTTTGATGACAAAAAGAAATATCCGACCACTTCCCATTGCCAGAGCAATAAAACTTTCTGTCAATTCATTTGAAGAATTAAATGCTGATGAAATTAATTCAGAGGAAGAAAAAAATTCTGAAGGTAAATTTAAAGGTTCAACTCCAACTTTGATTTCAAATCCTCCTTATGGAGAAAGAATGGGAGATGAAATTAATGAAATGTATCAAGGTTTAGGAGATTGGTTCAAAAAAGATTTGAAAGGATTTTCTTGTTGGATAATTTCGTCTAATCTAGAAGCTTTTAAATCAGTGGGACTAAATCCTTCAAGAAGAATCAAACTTTTTAATGGCGATTTAGAATGTAGCTTTAGACAATATAAAATCTTTGAAGGTTCAAGAAAAGAGCATGTTATGAGTAAACTTAAATAGTTATAAATTATGAGTAATGAGTTATGGATGCAGTGTGCATGACTCATCATTCAACACTCATCATTCAACACTCATAACTTTTTTAAAATGAAATCTTATTCCGCTAGTTTTTGGTTAACATGCATTTCAATGCTGTTTTTTATGACTAGTTTTAACCTTATTTTACCTGAATTAAACGAATTCATTACTCGTTTGGGTGGTCAAGGAATTAAGGGCTTGATAATTACGGTTTTCACAATTTCAGCTGCGCTTTCAAGACCTTTTTCTGGGAAATTGTCAGATTATATCGGACGAAAAAAAGTTATGTATTTTGGAATAGCTGTTTCAATGCTCGTTTGTTTATTGTATCCACTTTCTCATACGATTTACTTTTTTTTAATATTGCGTTTTTTACACGGTTTTAGTGCTGGATTTATGCCAACTGGAGCAACTGCCTTGATTACCGATTTACTTCCTTCTGAAAAAAGAGGCGTGGGAATGGGAGTGTGGGGGACATTTATTTCTCTTGGAATTGGAATTGGTCAATCATTAAGTTTTTTGACTGTAAAATGGTTTGGATTAAATGGTATGTTTATGTTTTCTTCTGGTTTAGCAGTAAGTTCAATTATTATTTTATTCAATGTACAAGAAACATTAGCGAAAAAGCAGAAATTTCATCCAAAACAATTACTCGTAAAATGGACTGATGTTTTTGAACCTTTTGTTTTACCAGCAGCAATGGTGATGTTTTTGTCAGCAATTTGCTCTGGAATTATCTTTGTCTTATCAGCCGACGTTGCCACTTTTCTTCACTTAGAGAATAAAGGATGGTTTTTTATGTTTTACGTTGTTTCAACAATTTTAGTGAGGCTTTTTACAGGGAAATTATCAGATGTGTTTGGTAGAAGAGAAACCTTAGTTTTGGGAATGATTTTGCTTATTATTAGCATGATTATTATTGGACTTTCGAAAGACGTTTTGATGTACACAATTGGCTCTATCGTTTTTGGATTCGCAACAGGAATTTCGAGCCCTACATTATTTGCTTGGACAGCAGATTTATCTCATATCGATAGGAGAGGAGTTGGTTCTGGGACGATGTTTATTGCTCTAGAATTAGGGATAATGTCAGGTTCACTTTCAACAAGTTTATTTTATGATAATTCTATTGAAACAGTTTTACCAACTTTTATTATTGGAGCAATTTCAGCTTTCTCGGCATTAATCTATTTGTTTTGGCATTTAAAAAATAGAACTTCCTTTAGTTGAAAAGATGTTTAAAATTATTTGACTGATCAAAAGATAGAAATTTTATATGAAAACTAAAATTCTCGGTATGATTTTTGATACTTTTATTTTTTAAAATTAACCTCAATTATGAATAATTCATTAAAATCCATTCTAATCATCAGTATTTCAAGTTTTTTATTACTTGAGTTAGGCTTCTATTTGGAAGGCTTTTTGCAATATGTTTTGTTTTCATTGGTGACAATCATTTATTTTGTTTTACTATTCCTTTTTTATGGTTTTTTAAAAGCGAGAGCAAAAGATAAAGTGAAGGATTCTAAGAAAACATTTTTGTTTCTTTTACTTGTAATTTTACCTTTAGTTTCAGCATTTTTAAATCCTACTTTTTATTTACATGGAGTTTCTGAAGGCAAAATTGCTCTAGTGGCAACGCAACATGCAGATCATATTTTGGTCGAAAATACTAAAACTATTACTTTGTTAAAAGACAGTACTTATCGTTTGAAAGAATTTGGTTTTTGGATGAATACAACTGATAAGGGACGTTATCACATCAAAAAAAATGAAATCACTTTGGTTTTAGAAGATTATGATTTGGTTTTTAAAGTGAGAAATATTCGCAAACAAAAGAAAATTTATGCAATTAAATATAGAAAAGTTGATTTCTCAAATTGCTTTTTAATTGATAAAATTGACAATACTTTTTTCTTGAATATGAAATAGACTTCTTATTTTTAAATATCTTTGTCAAAAAATAAAGATAATGGAAAAAATAATTTGCGGAATTCAACAAATGGGAATTGGCGTTCCTAATGTGACAGAAATTTGGTCTTGGTACCGTAAATATTTTGGAGTAGATATTAAAGTTTTTGAAGATGCTGCTGAAGCACCTTTAATGATTGATTATACTGGAAATAAAGTTCAAAAGCGAACTGCAACTTTAGCTTTAAGCATGAATGGCGGTGGCGGTTTTGAAATTTGGCAATACACTTCTAGAAATACTGAAAAAGCAAACTTTGACATTCAACTAGGTGATTACGGCTTGTATTCTTGTAAAATAAAATCTAGAAATGTTACCGAAACTTATGCTTTTTACAAAGAAAATGGTTTAAAGCTTTTAAGTGAAATTGAAAAGACACCAGAAGGAAAAAAACACTTTTTTGTTGAGGATCCAAACGGAAATATTTTTGAAATTGTAGAAGGACTTTCCTGGTTCGGAGATACAAATCACCCTGCAAAAACGGGTGGTGTTGCTGGTTCTGTAATTGGAGTTAGCAGCATCGAAAATTCTTTGAAAATCTATCAAAATTTATTAGAATACTCTGAAATTGTTTATGATAAAATAGATGAATATCCTGTTTATTCAGACTTAAACGGAGGAAAGCAAAAGGTTCGTCGTGTATTATTACGTCATCAGCAAGCAAGAAAAGGTCCATTTGCTCAACTTTTAGGAGCAACAGAAATTGAACTAATTCAGGCTCTTGATAGAACAGATTGTCGAAAAATATTCGAAAATAGATTTTGGGGAGACTGGGGATTTATTCACCTTTGTTTTGATATTCAAGGAATGGAAGCTTTGAAAATTGAAGCTGAAAAATTAGGTTTTCCTTTTACTGTTGATTCTGGTGATACGTTTGATATGGGAGAAGCTGGTGGAAGATTTTCCTATGTTGAAGACCCAGATGGAACATTAATTGAATTTGTTGAAACACATAAAGTTCCAATATTAAAGAAATTAGGTTGGTACATCAACTTAAAAAAGAGAGATCCGAAAAAGCATTTACCAAAATGGATGTTAAAAACAATGGGGCTAAACCGTGTGAAATAATCTGCCAAGCAGATTGATTGCAGATTATAAATTGGCAGATTACAGATTGCTTCGCTTTCAAGAAAATTTTTCTTGAAAGCGAAGCAAAACTCATAACTCATAATTCATAACTCATAGTTTTATTCTAAAGTGCAGCGATTCTTGTTTTAAATGTAAAGTTAGTTTAAAATTTTATTTCTATCTTTGGTCCACTATTAAAAACGAAAACTTTCAGATGAAAAATATAGCTCTCCGCCTTGGTGGACTTTCAAAATCTAAATTCTTTTTTTTATTTCTTTCAACAGCAACGTTATTTTTAACTTCTTGTTCTGAAGAAATTTTACCAAGTACAGATGGAAAAAAAACAGCCATTGTTTTTGCGACTTTAGATATTAGAGATACCATTCATTTCGTGAAAATTACGAAAGCTTTTTATGGTGGAGGTAATCAAGTTGAATTGGCTAAAATACCTGATTCTAGTTATTTCAAGCAAGTTGATGCTGTGGTGAAAGAATTTAATGCTGGTTCTCCAGGAAGAGTTTTTGTTTTAAAAGATACGATTATTGCGAACAAAGAAGAAGGTGCATTTTACGCACCTGAACAAAAACTATATTATTTTACAACCACTGCATCACAGCCTTTAATCGGAAATGGAACCACAAAATATCAGTTTGAAGCAAATATAAATGATGGAGAATTTAAAGTTACAAGTGAGCGAATAGAATTGGTGCATGATATGGTCATTAATACACCTTCAACTACCAGTGAAATTAAATTTGAAAAAGATAATAATACGAATGCTTATAAAACTGCTTCTTTTGCTTTTAATGCAGGTAACTCTAAAAAAGTTGAAGCAAAATTATACATTGATTTTGAAGAATACAACTCTGTAAATAATGTTGATAACCTAAAATATTCAAAAACAATTGAATGGAAAATTGGTGAGATTGAATCTGATGATATTCCTGCTTCAGGTTCAGTTTCAGCTTCAGCAGAGGGTGAAACTTTTTATAATTTAATTAAAGAAAATGTAAGTTCAGATTTAGATATTATTAAGCGTAAACTGAAAGGAATGAGAATTTTAATAAATGGCGCAAGTACAGAATTACAAAAATATTTATTGTTAAATAAGCCATCTTCTAGTTTGTCTCAATCAAAAACTTCATTTACAAATTTAACTGTTTCAAATGGACATAGAGTGGTAGGGATTTTTGCTTCACGATCACATGAAGACAGATATAGACAAGCTTGGGTTTACGCTGGGGGCTCTTCCTATTATGCTTGTTTAAATACAAATTCGATGCAAGAATTATGCACAGGCGCAATTACTGGTGGTTTGGCTTTTTGTAGTGATAATCCGACGCATAACACAAAGAATTTTTTCTGCAATTAATTTCTTTTTTAAAAATTAAACTTCTTTTTCTTAATTTTACATCATGAGTGAACGCAAAACCTTATTTGCTGATGTAATTATTCCGCTTGCCGTAAAAAACGAATTCTCCTATCGAGTTCCATTTGAAATGAACGACTTAATTAAGTCAGGTATGAGGGTTGTTGTGCCTTTCGGAAAGGGGAAATTATATACTGCAATAGTTAGTAGAATCCATGAAAACGTTCCTCAAAATTACCAAGTAAAATACATTGAGTATTTGTTGGATGAAAATCCAATTATCACAGGAAATCAATACAATTTTTGGAGATGGATAGCTGATTATTACATGGCACCAATTGGGGATGTTATGAATGCTGCTTTGCCGTCAAATTTCAAATTAGCATCAGAAACAAAAATTGCTATTCACCCAGATTTTGATGGCGATACGAGTAAATTATCTGACAGGCAATTTCAAATCGTGGAAGCACTTGATATTCAGGAAGTACTAGATCTAAAAGAAATTTCAGAAATTGTTGGAATAAAAACAATTCACCCTATAATTAAGGAATTAATTGATAAACACATTGTTATTTCTCAGGAAGAATTAAGCTATAAATTCATTCCCAAAACTGCTATTTTCTATAATTTTACAAAAGAGTATCATTCTGAAGAAAAGTTAAATCTCTTTATAGAAAAATTAGAGAATAATAAGTCCAAGGAAAAACAGTTTTCGGCATTAATTGCCTTGCTGCAAGAAACAGATTTAACAAATATGGATAATTCTTTTGTCCCAAAAAAAGTTTTAATTGAAAAAGAAATTTCTAATTCAGCTTTAACAACTTTGGAAAAGAATGGGATTATTGAATCTAAAAGATTACAAATTGACCGCTTTATTAAGGCAGAAAATGAATTGAAAGAAAAGACGGAACTTTCAGATTTTCAAGATAAAGCTTTGACAGAAATTCGAACAATTTTTGAGGAAAAAGACATTTGTTTGTTGCACGGAATTACTGGTTCTGGTAAAACTGAAATTTATGTTGAATTAATTGAAGAACAATTAAAATTAGGAAATCAAGTCTTATTTTTACTTCCAGAAATTGCGCTTACGACCCAATTAATTAGAAGATTAGCAGCTTATTTTGGAGATTTGGTTGGCGTTTATCATTCTAAATTTAATCAAAATGAACGTGTTGAAATTTGGAATCATGTATTGGTAAATCATCCAGAAAGATTTAGAATAATTTTAGGCGCAAGGTCATCTATTTTTCTTCCTTTTCAAAATTTGGGTTTAGTAATTGTTGATGAAGAACATGAATCTTCCTTTAAGCAATACGATCCTTCGCCACGATACAATGCTAGAGATTGTGCTTTTGTTTTAGCAAAATCATTTAAAGCGAAAGTACTATTAGGTTCTGCAACTCCTTCCATAGAAAGCTATTTCAATGCAAAATCTGGAAAATTTGGTTTAGTTGAAATTAACCAGCGTTTTGGAGGAATCCAGTTACCAGAAATCCTAGTTGCTGATGTGAAAAAGGAAAATCGACAAAAGACAATGCACGAGCATTTTTCTTCCTTTTTGATTCAACACATCGATGATGCGTTAAAATTAGGAGAACAAGTGATATTATTTCAAAATAGGAGGGGATATACGCCACTTTGGTCATGCGAAGTTTGTGCTTGGATTCCAAAATGTAAAAGCTGCGACGTTTCTTTGACGTATCACAAACATTCAAATTCCCTAAAATGTCATTACTGTGGTTATACTTCTGCTCCAGTTGGAACATGTTCTAGTTGTGGAAGTAATCGTTTAAAAATGTTAGGATTTGGCACCGAAAAGATTGAAGATGATTTGCAACTTTTGTTTCCAAAAATCACGATTGCGAGAATGGATTTAGATTCTACAAGATCTAAAAATGCGTATCAAAATTTAATTTCTGACTTTGAAGACAAAAAAATAGATATTTTGATTGGCACTCAAATGGTGACCAAAGGTTTGGATTTCGACAATGTAAGTCTTGTGGGTATTTTAGATGCGGATATGCTTTTAAATCGTCCTGATTTTAGGGCATTTGAGCGCAGTTTTCAGCTAATGACTCAAGTTGCAGGTCGAGCGGGAAGAAAGAAAAAACGAGGCAAAGTAATCATTCAAACAAGAGAACCTGATCATTGGATTATTCAAAAGGTAATTGAGAATAATTTTGCTGAATTTTACTCTGTTGAAATTACTGAAAGGAGAAATTTCTTTTATCCACCCTTCTATAAAATCATTCGCTTGACTTTAAAACATAAAAATGAAAATGAATTGAACGTTTCTGCAATGGAATTGGCTACTTCCATGCAAAAAGTATTTAAAGAAAGGGTTTTAGGCCCTGAGTTTCCTCTTATTAAGCGAATTAATAACTTATATTTAAAGCAAATTAATCTTAAGATTGAACGTGAAGTTTCGCCAATCAAGGTCAAAGAAAGATTGCAAGAAATGATTGATTTCTTTTACAGTTCTCCTTCAAATAAAGGAATTAGAATTGTAATTGATGTAGATCCTGCCTAGTTTTTAAATATTTTTCAGCCAAATATCTAGTTCTTTGTCACTAATATCTGATTGTTCAGATTTATCATAAATGGAAAGAAGATAGATTTTAGTTTCAATTACTTGTATATGTGTAATTATTCGAGCACCTCCACTTTTCCCTTTTTGCTTTGAAGCAATAGCAAGCCTGATTTTATAACAATTATTACCAAGGTTTGTTCCCATTTCAGGATTTTCTTTCAATAAAACAATCAAATCAGAAAACTCCTTTTTTAGTGAAGGGAATTTTTTCACCAATCGTTTTAGCTGTTTACTGAAATAAGCAGTAACTTCAATATTATAGTTCATTTAAAAGTTCTTCAGCGGTTTTTAGTTTTATATTACCTTGTTTGGCCATTTTCACTTCCTCAACAGCTTCTTTTAGTTCTTTAAAAAACTTAGCTTTAGTATTACTTATTGTTTCAGTTTTAACAAATGAAAAGCTTCGAAGAAGTTCCATTACGAAATCTGCTTTGCTATCTTTTATGTCGAGTATTATTTTCATGCTACCTATTATTTAATACTTAAAATGTACTTGTTTTAAAATCTATATTTTAATTTCTAAATTAATAGAACCTTTTATACAAAGTTAGTCATTTTTTTCTAATATAAAAAGTCGATAATTTGATTTAATATATCCATTTCAAAAGTTTCTAAAAACTTTTTTACTTGCTTTTCCTTCTTTCTTTTTCTTTTAAAATCAAGGACAATTCTCGTCCAGTTTGACCAGCAACTGAAGTGTTTTCATCTGCTCTTCTTAATAAATAAGGCATCACTTCGTTAATTGGACCATAAGGTACATATTTAGCGACATTAAATCGAGCATTCGCTAAATTGAAAGAAATATGATCGCTCATTCCTAAAAGTTGCGCAAAATAAATGCGTTGATCGTTTTCTTCTAGGTTATTTTCTTGCAAAAGTTTTGTCAAATAAAGAGAACTTTCTTCATTGTGCGTTCCAGCACAAAGTGCCAAAATTTCAATGTTTTTAACGATTATTTCCAAAGCTTTGTTGTAATCTAAGTCTGAAAATAATTTGTCTTTTTGAATCGGAGATAAATATCCTTTTGCTTCAGCTCTTGCTCGTTCTTTTTCCATGTAAGCTCCGCGCACAAGTTTAATTCCGTAGTGAAAATTTTGATTTTTTGCTCTAATTATCGCTTTTTCAAGAAAATCTATTCTGTCGTGACGATACATTTGTAAAGTGTTGAAAATTATAGCTTTTTCTTTATTAAACTTCAACATCATTTCTTCTGAAATACGGTCAATAATGTCTTGAATCCAGGTTTCTTCAGCATCAATAAAAACGGGGATATTTGAGTCAAATCCACTTTTACAGATGCGTTCTACACGTGATTTTATTCCATCTAGTTCGATTTTATCATTTTCTGAAAGCAAATCTTCGTTTGTATTTGCTTTTTCAAGAATATCAAAACGTGCAATTCCTGTAACTTTAAAAACTGCAAATGGAATTGTTTTGGATTCTTTTGCTCTTTTTATTGTGTCGATAATTTCTAAAGTGGTTTTTTCAAAATCTTCAGAGGAAGTTTTCCCTTCAACAGAATAATCTAAAATTGTTCCGATTCCGAATGAACCTAAATTTTTAATTGCTTGTTCACAATCTTCAATCGTCTCTCCACCACAAAATTGACTAAAAATTGTTTTTTTTATGATCCCTTTTATTGGTAAGTGAATTTTCAAGGCAAAATTTGTTGCTATTTTTCCAATTTTCACAAAAGTTGGACTTGCAATAATTTTAAATAACCAATATGCTTTATTTAAATCACGATTTGTCTTACTTTTAAATGCAACCTCTGTATTTTCAAATGAAATCATTTCTTAAGTGCTAATTTTTTTAATAAATTAATATTTTGACTAAGACAAAATTAATTTCATTTTTTTAAAAACAGGTGTTTTTTTAAATTTAGTTGTTAAATAAATAGTAATTTTGAATCATTATGAACAAAATCATCAAAGCAAAGGATTATTCTATTGAATTTGGACCACTTTTAGATTCAAATTTTCAGAATTTATTGACGAAAAATTACAGTAATTCTAAAAAAATTATTTTGGTTGATGAAAATACACATGAATTTTGTTTGGAATATTTGATTACAAATTATGCTGAATTAGCCGATGCAGAAGTTATGCTTTTGCCTGAAGGGGAAGAAAATAAAGTCATGGAGGTTTGTTTTCAAGTTTGGGAGGCTTTGTCAGAGTATAAAGTATCTCGTAAAGACTTGATAATCAATCTTGGTGGTGGAGTTGTTACAGATATGGGTGGATTTATTGCGTCTATTTATAAACGAGGAATTGATTTTATTAATATTCCGACTTCGCTTTTAGCCATGGTTGACGCATCAATCGGAGGTAAAACTGGAATTGATTTAGGAAGTTATAAAAATCAATTGGGAGTTTTTTCGAATCCGAAAGCAATTTTTATTGATGAATCTTTTTTGCATACATTACCAGAAGAAGAAAAGCTTAATGGTTTTGCTGAAATGATAAAACACGGCTTGGTAAAGAATATAAATCACTTTAAAAAATTGGTTCCAATTGAAAAAGGAAAGATTAATTTGGATTTAATTTACGATTCAGTTTCAATCAAAAATGAAATTGTCTTAGCAGACCCCAATGAAAATAATGAACGTAAAAAATTAAATTTTGGGCATACTTTTGGTCATGCGATAGAAGGTTTTTTTCTCGAATCAGAAAATCAATTAAAACATGGTCATGCGGTTGCCCTTGGGATTCTGTGTGAGACATATTTATCATATTTAAAAGGTAAAATTGACATTGCAATTTATGATTTTATTCACCAAATAATAATAAGTAATTTCGAACTTATTTCAATTAGGGAAGAAGATTATGATGCCATTATTAATTTAATGCAACAAGATAAAAAAAACCAGGGTAATAAAATTTTATGCGTTTTATTAACGGAGATAGGACAATGTGAATTTGATCAAGAAATCAGCCGCGATGAAATTATCGAAGTTTTAAAAAAGGTTTTAAGCTAATTTTATTTTTTCAAATCAAGTAAACTTTTTTTAATTTGTTCAAGCTTTAAAATAAGTTCCTGTTTGTTTAATTGTTCTCTATTATCTTTTTGAACAACATCGCTTTTTGATTTTAAAGATTTTTTTGCACCTTCAAGGGTAAATCCATCTTTTTTTACCAAATGATAAATCTTGTTAAAATTCTCAATATCTTTTATTGCGTATAGTCGATTTCCTTTTTGTGTTTTTTTTGAGGCTACGAAGTTAAATTCTTTTTCCCAAAACCTTATTAATGATGTGTTTACATTAAAAAATGTAGCTACTTCACCAATGGAATAATATAGTTTTTTTAAGCTTTTTAATTCTAATTCGGTCAAAACTTCAATTTTTTATTTTGTGAAATTAATACTATTTTTGCAACGCAATGTTAAATTCATACAAATATAAGATAATTTTTAGTGCTTTGCTACTTTTTATTTCGAGTAATTCTTATTCTCAAGTAAAGTCCGATTCGCTTAAAAGTATTAATTCGTCTACAATTGTATCAAAAGATTCGCTTATTATTGATTCTTTGAAAACTAGTTTTGTTCCATTCAAAAATAGTCAACAAGTGGATGAATTGATTTCATATGCCAAGAAATTTTTAGGAACTCCCTATAGATATTCTGGAACAACTCCGTCAGGATTTGATTGTTCAGGATTTATTTCATATATTTTCGGAAATTTTGGAGTAAGTTTAGTTCATTCTAGTTATGGGATGGCTGAATTTGGTAGAACGGTTAAATTATCTGATATTCGTCCTGGTGATTTAATGTATTTTAAAGGTAGTAGTACCAAATCTTCGAGGATTGGTCACGTTGCAATGGTAATTGACGTTACTCCTGATGCGATTAAGTTTATTCATTCTTCTACTTCAAGGGGAGTTGTAGTGGATAATTTTAAAACGAGTCGTTATTTTATTCCTCGCTATGTCATGACGAAACGTTTGGACTACGGAGTTACTGATTAGATTAATAATGAAATTTTAAATGTCACTCCAAAGTAAAATTTATCTTTCAAACAAAAAGTAGAGTAAGTTTGTTTGATTTTAAAAGTTTATCAAATGGAAGAGAGATCTAAATTAATCAAAAGTATTTTACCTAAAATTGAAATTGAAACTTCAACCAGTTTAACAATTGAATATTTCCAAAGTGAAACATTGAGACCAATTTTAAAGTTTCAGAATGAAATAATTTTAGTCACTTTTGAAAGTTTTTGTTTAGATAACAAATTTGACGTTCAAAAACTTACTTCAGACTTGAAGCTAACAAAAATCGTCAAAATTCTGAAGACATCTAATCAGCTAAAACAGTTATATTTGGGCATGATTATTGGATTTTTTACCAGTGATGAAATTATCTTTTATACTAAAAATAAGAAAGATATTAATAAAAGAATAATAGCACTTCTGATAGAAAGAATTTACAGTCAGGTTTAGAAACCAAAAAGGCAAGATTTAATTTTCTTGCCTATTTTATTGTTATTTATTTTCTAGTTTTAATATTTCTGCAGCTCTTTTAATAGAGATTCGTTCTCCTAAGTAATAGGCTGCAATAAATGCGTCACTGAATAAACCTCTTTTCTTTAAAAGTTTTAATACATTATTTGCATCTTCATAACTTGTAAAGACGTCAACACTATATTTGGTAAATCCATCAGTTGATTTGGCTACTAAAACTTTACCATATTTTGTAAACTTGTTATTTCTAATTACTTTCTTGAATGCGCCAATTTGAACTGTATAGAATAATCCGTTAAGATACTCACCAGTTTTGAGAACCTGAATATCAAATTGGTTGTTTGAAATCGTTTTGAAATAAGCTATTCTATTGTGTTTTACTTTAGAAAATTCTGCATCAGAAATCAAGGCTTTTTTAGTGCCTTCTCCAATTGTAAAAATTCTGTCGCTACTAATTCCCCTTAGGACCAATTCTTTTTTGATTATATTTGCTCTAGCAAGAGAAAGTTCATCAGTAAAAAGTGAATCACTTGACTTGTCTGTGTGACCATAGATAACTAGTTTTTTTAGTTTATCTTGGCTAAGACAAAATGCAATGGAATCTAAGTAAGGTTTATATGGTTCTAATATTTCACTTTTGGAACCTTTAAACGCAAATACAGGATAACCACTCAAATTGCAATCAAAAGTCACTTCTGGCTTAGGGCAGCCATCAAAATCAGCTAATCCAAATTCTTCCGGACAAACATCTACGGAATCGAGAATTCCGTCTTTATCCAAATCAGAAGCAATTGGATTCACTATTTCAGGAACTATTATTTCTTCTGGCTCGTCTATTACTTTGTTTTCAAAATTCCAATCATAATGTGTTTTATGTTTTCCTATGTAATAATGCATTCCAGCAGAAACATTTACAATCATTCCATATCTATTATATGATTTATTTTTGAAATCAAAATTATAATTTTGGTTGATATTTGAGATGAATGATAAATCTAGGTTCAAAGCAATCTTATTACTTAATTTAATTTGAGGGGATATTCCTGCAATAACATTAAAAGAATTGTCAGTTAATTTTGATTTAACAGCGGAAACCGTAGAGCTATCTCCTTTCAAAATTGATACACCAAAACCACCGTGAGCAATTAAACCAATTCTTGAAGTCCAATCTCTGTAATGCAAAATTTTACCAATATTTAATATTCCTTGTAAATTTGTTCTGTAATTAATAGAATTGAAAGGAAGACTTTCTTTGTAAATACCAAAATTATCATTTTGAAATCTGTCAAAGCCAAAATCTAATTTCATTCCAACTTTTTCTAAGAACATGTATCTTGCTCCCAAATCTGCATGCAAGAAACCAACGTAATTTGCATAGTAATTTTTTGATAAATTCGAAAAGGGATTTGTAGAACCAATATTTAGGTCTGCCGACCACTTATTATTTGCTGTTTTTTGGGAAAACAAATTTAAAATAAAAAGGGTGGATATGAGAGTAGCTAATATTTTCATAAATTTATTTTTTTGCTGTTAATGCTGCTAGAGTTTTATTTCCAATCAATGTGTTGTGGTTTTTTCCCTAAATAAAAGGACACACCCATGTTTACATTTAATAAGACGCCGTCAAATCCACCTCTTTTGGCAGAATTGTTCATGTCAAATGTAAACGTTTGAAGCAAATGTGAAATCATCGTTAAATCAAGGTTAAGAGCTAAGCGTTCGTTAACTTTATACTGACCAGTTGTGCCCATCATGACATTAATCATGATGTCAGACTGATCTTCTCGCCATTCAATACCTTTCAAAGTCAGTGGGCTTTGTAATATTGAAAAACCACCACCTCCGTGTAACAGTAAGCCGAATTTACCATTCATTGGCTTTTGTTTGAAAATAATATTCCCCAAATTGATGACTCCTTCAAGGCTTGTTCTGTAATAATTTGACTTAAATACAATGCTTGTATCATTTTTACCAAATTCATCGTTTTTGAAATGATCAAAGCCAAAATCTGCCCTAATTCCAAACCGCTCATTCAAAGCATATCTAAAACCCAAATTTGTATGACTTGGACTCAGAAAATTTGTAAAATATCCTTCTGTAAAAGGATATACGGGTTTGGTAAAACCAATATTTGCTTCTATTGAAACTTTATTATAGGAGCTTTGCTGCGATAATAAAACAAAATTGCTTAAGAGCGCAAGAATTGCAAAAAATACTTTCATGGAATCAATATAAATTTATAATTTGAACTTATGGATAGCAAAGGTAAATTAATATTTAATATTGTGCAAGGATTTCACAATTTTTTTTAAAATTATTTTGATTATAAAAATTATTAAATCTTTTTATTGTTTTAAAAACATTGTTGCCAGATGTTTTGTTTCAAGACCCAAATAAAGAATGTAAATTGATTGAAAAACATATAAATTTTTGGTTTGTAATTTATACAAAACCGAATTCTGAAAAAAAAGTTTTCGATAGATTGAAAAATTTAAATTTAGAGCTGTTTTTACCTTTACTAAATACAGTCAAAATTTGGAGTGATCGAAAAAAAGTAAGTATTCCATTAATACCCTCTGTCGTTTTTGTAAGATGTTTAATCACAGATTTATATTCCGTTAAGTTAGTAGATGGTGTCATTAAAATTCTAATGCATTCTGGACAATATGCAAAAGTGAGACAAATAGAAATAGATTCAATTGAAATATTATTAAATGATTTTTCACAAGTGACAAATTTAGAAAAACCGACTTTTCAAAAAGGAGATAAGGTAGAGGCGATTTCAGGACCATTTAGAGGTTTAATTGCGCAAGCGGTTGATTATCAAGGAGTATACAGGTTGTCGGTAGAGCTAATTACTTTAAATACGTTTTTAACTGTCAATGTTCCAACTTCAAGTGTTAAGTTGATATTATGAAAATTTTGATTAGATTAACCACTTAGTTCGGGTTAAGATAATAGTTTTGATGTAATCCTCTTTTTTTAATTGTTAACATTAAATAACTCTACTGATATCTGAAAAGAATGGAAGCTAAAGTTAAGAAAAAATTAATTTTTGTTGTAATAATTTGACACTTTGAAAATTTTAATTAATTTTGTGAATTAGATTAGGCTCGCACAAGATTTTTTATAAAAGTTTTTTTGATATGCACGTTAAATAATGTGACTAATGAAGGCGAAGCCACAAAACTCTAGCAAAGAGAAAATTAATTTTCTAATGTTAAGTTTATGATCTAAAAATTTTAATTAATTTTGTCATTTATTTCAGGTTTACACAATTAGGTTCCGTAAAAGCACTTGATGTTTATTTGCGTTAAATAACGTTACTGATGAAGGCAAAACCATGAAATTAGATTAAATAAAAAATTAATTTTAGAGATGAAAAAAATTGCTTTGATTACAGGTGTGACAGGTCAAGATGGTTCTTACTTAGCTGCATTTTTACTTGAAAAAGATTACATAGTTCACGGTATTAAACGGAGAGCCTCAAGTTTTAATACAGATCGAATAGACCACTTATATCAAGATCCACATATCAACAAACAAAATTTTATTTTGCATTATGGGGACATGACTGATTCCACAAATCTAATCCGTATAATTCAAGAAACTAAACCTGATGAAATTTACAATTTGGCAGCTATGAGTCATGTCCAAGTTTCATTTGAAACACCTGAATATACCGCAAATGCTGATGGAATTGGTACTTTAAGGATATTAGAGGCGATTAGGATTCTGGGTTTTGAAAAAAAAATCAAACTTTACCAGGCATCGACTAGTGAATTGTACGGGAAAGTACAAGAAGTTCCTCAGTCAGAAAATACACCTTTTTATCCAAGGAGCCCTTATGCCGTAGCAAAAATTTATGCTTATTGGATTACCGTAAACTATAGAGAAGCGTACGGTATTTTTGCATCAAACGGAATTCTTTTCAACCATGAATCTCCTGTAAGAGGAGAAACTTTTGTAACTCGAAAAATAACTAGGGCAGTTTCTAAAATTGCCTTTGGTATGCAAGATATGCTTTACCTTGGGAATCTTGACGCCCAAAGAGATTGGGGACATGCGAAAGATTATGTAAGAATGATGTGGTTAATTCTGCAGGCTGAAGTAGCCGAAGATTGGGTAATTGCAACTGGTAAAACCACCACAGTTCGTGATTTTGTGAAAATGGCTTTCAATGAAATAGGTATTGAATTAGAATTTATAGGTCAAGGGGTAGACGAAAAAGGATTTGTAAAGAAATGCAATAATGTAAAATTTCAGCTAGAAATTGGTAAACAAGTTTTAGCCATTGACAAGCGCTATTTTAGACCTACAGAGGTTGATTTATTAATCGGAGATGCATCAAAAGCAAAAGAAAAATTAGATTGGACTCCAGAATTTACATTAAAAGATTTAGTAAAAGAAATGGTCGAATCTGATTTGTTAAATGTTGAAAGAGGAATTTACCTTGAAAATGGTGGTTTTAGTAAAATAAAAAATGATGAATAAAAATTCAAAAATTTTTATTGCAGGTCATAATGGAATGGTTGGTTCAGCTATTTTACGAAAACTGAAAGCCACGGGTTATGACAATTTCGTTTTACGAAATTCGAAGGAATTAGATTTAACAAACCAGGCTGATGTAAATTTGTTTTTTTCAAACGAAAAGCCGGAGTATGTTTTCCTAGCTGCAGCTAAGGTCGGTGGAATTTTTGCAAATAATACTTTTAGAGCAGAATTTATCTACGAAAATTTAATGATTCAAAATAACGTTATTCAAGCAGCATTTCAATTTCAAACTAAAAAATTATTATTTTTGGGTAGTTCATGTATTTATCCTAAAAATGCACCACAACCTTTAAAAGAAGAATATTTATTGACAGGTTTATTAGAACAAACAAATGAACCTTATGCAATTGCAAAGATTGCAGGTATAAAAATGTGTGAAAGTTATTTTCATCAGTATGGAAGCGATTTTATTTCGGTAATGCCCACAAATTTATACGGGCCCAATGATAATTATGATTTAAAAAACTCGCACGTTCTTCCTGCTTTTATTCGTAAAATTCATTTAGCAAAATTACTTGAAAATAATGATATTAAGGGTATAAAAGAAGATTTAATTAAAAAGCATACTAATGATATCAGCGCTAACAGTTCAGAAATTGAAATCTTAAATTTTTTATCAGAACAAGGTATAAATTTAAGTGCCGATAAAAAAGTAGAAATAAAACTTTGGGGAACAGGTGAAGTTTACAGAGAATTTTTACATGTAGATGATTTTGCTGAAATTTGCATTCAAATATTCAACAAAATTGATGCAAAAAAATTATATGTAGATTTAAAGCAAGCACAAATCAATGTAGGAACAGGAAAAGATTTAAAAATAAAAGAATTGGCCAGTTTAATTAAAGAAATTGTTGGATTCGAAGGTGAAATCTCATGGAGTACCTCACAATTTAATGGAACACAAAAGAAATGCTTAGATATTTCACTAATGAACTCCATTATTTCATACCAATCAATGGACTTGAGCAGTGGAATACTAAAAACATATCAAAATTATTTGAATTCATAAATGAATAAAAATCAACAAAATAATGAAAATTGGGATTTTGTAATTCAATCAAAATCTTCTCTTTTTTCTCTAAACTTAAAGGAGGTTTGGAATTATAGAGATTTGCTGTTTCTTTTAGTGAAAAGAGATATTGTGTCCTTTTATAAGCAAACAATCCTTGGACCTTTGTGGTTTTTTATACAACCATTAATCACTACTTTTATTTACATGGTGATTTTTGGAAACCTAGCTGGAATAAGTACAAATGGATTGCCTCAAACACTTTTTTATATGACAGGAATTATTGCCTGGAATTATTTTTCTGAGTGCTTGTTGAAAACATCAACTATTTTTAAAGACAATGCGCATATCTTTGGAAAGGTTTATTTTCCTAGATTAGTAATGCCTTTAAGTTTGGTTTTTAGTAATCTAGTGCGATTTGGAATCCAATTTATTTTATTGATTGGTACATTTCTGTATTTTGCTTTGTTTCGAGATTTTCAGTTCCATTTCTCTTTTGCTCTATTTTTAATTCCTTTGTTTATTCTATTGATGGCCATTTTGGGTTTAGGATTAGGAATGTTAATTTCTTCTCTGACGACAAAATACAGAGATTTAGCGTTTTTGATTTCATTTGGAATTCAATTGTTAATGTATGGAACACCAATCATATACCCACTTAGTGCCGCGCCGGAAAAATACAAATCAATCATTTTGTTGAATCCAATGAGTACAATTATCGAAGGTTTTCGTTTTGCACTTTTAGGAAAGGGTGAAGTCACCTTTATGTCAATAGCTTACGTATGTATTTTTACAATAATTTCTTTTATTTTTGGTTTAATTATTTTTAATAAAGTCGAAAGAAACTTTATGGATACCGTATGAGTGTAGCAATAAAAATAGAAAATCTATCAAAAGTGTATCAATTAGGACAAATTGGTACCGGAACAATTTCAAATGACTTGAAACGTTGGAAAGCTAAAATCCAAGGTAAAGAAGATCCATTTTTGAAAATTGGAGAATCAAATGATCGCACTAAAAAAGGAAATGATATTGTTTATTCCTTGAAAAGTATTGATTTAGAGATAAATCAGGGAGATGCTGTAGGAATTATTGGAAGGAATGGAGCTGGAAAAAGTACTTTATTAAAGTTGATTTCAAGGATTACTGCTCCAACTGCTGGAAAAATTTCAATTAAAGGCAGAGTAGCAAGTTTATTAGAAGTTGGAACAGGTTTCCATCCAGAATTATCTGGTAGAGAAAATATTTTTCTAAACGGTTCCATATTAGGAATGAGAAAAGCTGAAATTAAACAAAAATTAGATGAAATAATTGATTTTTCGGGGGTAGAACGTTACGTTGATACGCCTGTAAAACGTTATTCTTCAGGAATGTATGTAAGACTGGCCTTTGCCGTAGCAGCTCATTTAGACTCAGAAATTTTGATTGTTGATGAAGTTTTAGCTGTTGGAGATTCAGAATTTCAGAAAAAATGCCTTGGTAAAATGGGAGATATTCGACAAAAAGATGGCAGAACTGTGCTTTTTGTAAGTCATAACATGGATGCAATTTCGAAATTATGTAATTCTGGATTAATGTTACATAATGGTGAAAATGTGAAACATGGTTTAATGCAGGATGTTTTGAATACTTATTTGATGCATTCCACTTTTCAGCAGGAAGTAAGTTTTGATTTTTTCAATTTAAAACCCCAAATTACATTTATTTCTTTGGATAAAGAAAAGTTAAGTGAAAATAAATTAAAATTAACAATTCAATATAAATCACCAATTGAACTTAAAAAAGTTGTACCAGGTTTTATTGTTTATAATCAATTAAATGTTCCAATTTTTGGAAGTAATACAAGGTTTCACAATTCTAATTTTGAAAATGCAGGAAATTTCGAAGGAGAAATTATCGCAGAAATTGATTACTTGAATTTACATACAGGAAATTATTATATTTCTGTTTGGTTAGGAGATCAATCAGTGGATTATGATGAAAAAATAGAAATAGTAAGTTTTGAGTATAAATCAAAATTTGACTATATTCAGCTACCAAATCCTCTGGAAATTGGTTCTGTGGATCAATATGTTAGATGGCATTAGTAAGTAGTTTAGCATGAGAAAAATTAAAAGTAATTTAAAAAAGTTGCAATTTATCTTAAGAAAAAGAAATGTGCTTGTTTCGATTTTAAAAGAGAGAGAATTTGATATTTCTCAAAAGCAATTTGATGGAAACAATCAATTATTTAATTATTCAATTGGTAAAAGTTCGTATGTTTCATATAATTCAATTGTTTATAATTGTGAGATTGGAAATTATTGCTCAATCGGTCCAAATGTTGTGATAGGTTTCGGAAATCATCCAATAAATGAATTGAGCACAAGTCCATCGGTTTATTACAATGAATTGATTTATTCGAAGAAAGAAATTAACGATAAACAAAAAGCAGATTTTGAAAAAGTAATTATTAAAAATGATGTTTGGATAGGAGCAAATGTTTTTTTAAAAAATGGAATCAAAATTGGAAATGGCGCAGTTATTGGTGCTGGATCAGTTGTATTAAAAGATGTAAATGATTTTGAAGTAGTAGTTGGTGTTCCAGCAAAATGCATAAAAAAAAGATTTTCTGAAGAAATTTGTGCCTTAATTTTAGAACTTAAATGGTGGAATTTGGAAGAAAATAAACTTGCAGACTTGTCTGAAATCATCAAAAAACCTACTCTTGAAAATTTATCAGCTTATTTAAATAAATTTAATAATATATGATTCCAATTGTTTCAATTATAATTCCAACTTTCAATCGATGTAAATTGCTACAAGATACAATTGAAAGTATATTTTCTCATAACACAGCAACGGATTTATTTGAAATTATTGTTGTTGATAATGGTTCTACAGATGAAACAAAGGAAATTGTTGAGAAAATTCAAAAAGAAAATTCAAGTTTTAATTTGCATTATTTTTTTGACGACATTCCAGGATTACTTTCAGGAAGGCATCGCGGCGCTAAAGAATCAAGAGGAGAAATTTTAAGCTTTATTGATGATGATGTTCTTGTTTCTGAAACATGGCTTGAAGGAATCATAGAAAGAATGAACGAAAATAAACAAATCGCTCTTTTGTCAGGACCATGTTTACCAAAATACGAATCAAATCCACCAGAATGGTTAAATGATTTTTGGACAAAAAATGAAAATGGAATTCATTGTGGTTGGCTAAGTTTAATGGATTTTGGAAGCGAAGAAATAGAAATCGACCCACTTTTTGTTTGGGGTTTGAATTTTACCATTCGTAAAAGTGTTTTTAAAGAATTGAAGGGTTTTCACCCTGATAATATTCCAAAAAAATTACAACATTTCCAAGGAGATGGTGAAACTGGACTTTCTCTGAAAGCCAAAGAAAAAGGATTTAAAGCTTATTATAATCCAAGAGTCAATTTATTTCATCAAATTCCAAATTCAAGATTGACAGAGAATTATTTTTCTCAAAGAGCATTTTATCAAGGTGTAGCTAATTCATATACCCAAATTAGAGTTGAGAATGGTTTATATTTTACAAATGAAAAATCAAAGTCTGATTCAGTTGGCTTTTTCAAATTAGTTAAAAAGAGTTTGAAAAAAATGATAAACTCAAAAAGCAAGCAAAGAGAATTTGATGATTCTTTGGCGTTTAAATTTAAAATGTCTGAAATAGAAGGATTTAATTTTCATCAGAAAATGTTCAAAGAGAATGAATTCGTAAGAACATGGACTTTGCAAAATGATTATTTAAATTACGATTTACCCATCATATGATTGAAAAAATTATACACAACGGTTTAGAATTAGCTATAATTATTCGCAATTCTTTCCACAAAGAAGGAATCGAATTTTTCACTGGAGATGATTCTTCGCAACAATTAGGCTACATGAATCGTGAGATAGATTATGTAATCGAACCTCATAGGCACAATATTATTCCTCGCGCGGTGCATTTAACGCAGGAGGTTTTATTTATAAAAAGTGGAAAAGTCAGAGTGGATTTTTATGATAATTCACAAGTGTATTTAGAAAGTAAAATTTTGCTTCAAGGCGATGTCATTTTACTTGCCGATGGTGGACATGGATTTAAAATGCTTGAAAAATCAGAAATTATCGAAGTGAAACAAGGACCGTATAATGGAGAAAGAGATAAAGTGCGTTTTGAAGCTATAGCTGATGAAAATATAATTTTGACTTAAAAATGGCATCTAATTTCAATTTATATAGCAAATATTACGATTTAATTTATCACGATAGAAATTATTGCCAAACAAAGTAGTTTTAAAATTTTAAAAGTAGAAGAATTAATTACCAAAACCGAGCCAAGTGTAGAAACCTGGTCAGTTTGTTTTATTGTACAAAAAGTTAAATCCCTATGAATCCAATTAATGTAAATACGCCATTATTGTCTGGCAATGAACTGAAATATCTAACAGAATGTATCGAAACTGGTTGGATCTCAAGTGAAGGACCATTTATTTCAAAATTTGAAACTGATTTTTCAAATTATGTTGATCGAAAATATGGAATCGCTGTTTCGAACGGATCTGCAGCTTTAGATATAGCTATAAAAGCCCTGAATATTGGTTCTGGAGATGAGGTAATTATGCCAACCTTTACGATAATTAGTCCAGCGCAGTCTGTTGTAACAGCTGGAGCAATACCAGTTTTAATCGATTGTGAATTAGATTCGTGGAACATGGATGTTTCGCAAATAGAAGCAAAAATAACACCAAAAACGAAGGCAATTTTAGTTGTTCATATTTATGGACTTCCAGTTGATATGGATCCAATTTTAGATTTATGCAAAAAATACAAGCTTTTATTGATTGAGGATGCAGCAGAAATGCACGGACAAACTTACAAAGGTAAAAAATGTGGGAGTTTTGGGGATCTAAGTATTTTTAGTTTTTATCCAAATAAACATATTACAGCTGGGGAAGGAGGAATGTTAGTTTGTAATGACGAAAATCTGGCTGATAGATGTAAAAAGCTGAGAAATTTGGCTTTTGAACCAAACGGACGAAGATTTGTGCACGAGGAAATTGGTTGGAATTATCGTATGACAAATATGCAAGCTGCTTTAGGTCTAGCACAATTAGAAAAAATTGATTTTCA
This sequence comes from Flavobacteriia bacterium, assembly GCA_947490145.1. Lineage (GTDB taxonomy): Bacteria > Bacteroidota > Bacteroidia > Flavobacteriales_D > Crocinitomicaceae > M2408. Next base: position 21,576 of record CANLGD010000009.1, on the reverse strand, counting down.
CATTCAGCGTAAGCGTGAAATTGGTTTAAAATATTTGAATGGTTTGAAAAATCTTGATGGATTCTCTTTGCCAGTTTCTAAAAAAGATTTCGCAGAAAATATTTATTGGATTTTTGGTTTAGTAGCTGAAAGCGAAGAATTAATGGTAGAGACAGTTCAAAAATTGACAGAAAATAAAATTGGTACTCGCCCATTTTTTTGGTGTATGCACGAACAACCTGTTTTTCTAAAAATGGGACTTTTCAAAAATGAAAAATATCCAAATGCAGAGAAAATTGCACGAAATGGATTTTATGTTCCGAGTGGCTTGGGTCTAAAAGATGAAGAAATTGATCGCGTAATTGAAGTTTTAAAAAGTAAATGAAACAGGTTTTATTCATAAATCCAAATCGAGATACATTTTCAAATCCAACGTTAGTTGCTGTTTTGGATAAAATGATTTTGTCAAAGAAATTAAAAGTAACAATACTTACTCCAAAACAAGTTATCGATGCTCCAAGTCATTTAAATGAGATTAATTTCATTGATTTGCCAGATTTTTCAGTTAATTGGAGTAAAAAAGTTAAAACCTGGTTTTCAAAAATTAGTTTTTTAATAAAATTAGTTCGATTTTGTCAAAAAAATAAAATCAAGGATATTGTGGGTATTGATCCTGTTGGTTTGATTTACGCGGGAAGAATTAAACGAATTTTGAGTAGTTTAAATTTGCATTATTTTTCATTTGAAATTTTTTTTAGAGACGAAGTGAAAAACCTTGATTATTACAGAAAAATAAAAGAAAAAGAAGTTTATTATTCGAAATTTATTGATTTTCTTTTGATTCAAGATGAAGTTAGAGAGCAATTATTAGTTCAAGAAAATAATTTAAACCCTACAAATTTTAAAACATTTTTGATTCCTGTTTCGCCAAATTGTGGATTAATTGAAGGTGATAACAGAAGTCAATGGAGAAATAAACTTAATATTGCAGAAAATAAAATAGTTTTACTTCATAGTGGAAGTATGGAAAAATGGAGTGGTGGGGAGCTTATTATCAAAATGCTGGAATCAGGTTTAGCTGAAAATCAATTGATTGTAGTTCATTCAAAAAGTGAGTTTGATTTAGAAAATCCCATTCATTCCAAATTATTAGAATTAGAGCAACAAGGTTTCCCCGTTTTAATTCACAAAACAAGATTTTCTGACTACGATGAATATTTAAGCTTTTTACACCTAGCAGATTTTGGTTTAGTATTATATGAAAAAGATTCATCTACGCCTTATACCGGAAGAAACATTGAGGAAATGGGTTTAGCCTCAGGGAAATTTGCTTGTTTTATGAGTCAAGAAATTCCAGTTGTTGCGCTTAATTCTAGGATTTTTAAAGAATTAAATAATAAGTATAATTTTGGATTTGTTATCGAAAATTTATCAGAGATTAAGTTGATAAACTTGAATGAAGATTTTAAATCACACACATTGAATTTATATCAACATGAATTAAATGCTATGAGTTTGGTTGAAGAATATTGTTATTCATTTTACTCAAATAAAAATGAATTATTAAAATGAAGCTATCTATAATCACGATTAATTTTAACAATGCAGATGGATTAATCAAAACAATCCAAAGCGTTATAAATCAAAGCTCTGCTGATTTTGAGTACATTGTCATTGATGGTGGATCTTCTGACGGTAGCAAAGAAGTTATTCAAAAATATCAAGATAAAATAGCCTATTGGATTTCTGAACCTGATAAAGGTATCTACAATGCAATGAATAAAGGTATTTTGGCGGCAAAAGGTGAGTATTTACAATTTTTAAATTCTGGAGATTTTATAGCTAATAAGGAAGTTACATCATTAATGCTTAGTGAATTAGGTAAAGAATCAGTTTTATATGGAAACATGATAAAAGTTTGGCCTACTGGCAGAGTATTTAAGAATACTTCAATTAATACAAATTCAATGTTACCTTTCTATATTGGATCGCTAAATCATTCTCCGTCTTATATCCTAAAATCTTTGTTTACAAAATATGGTTTATATGACGAATCTTTAAAAATCGTTTCTGATTGGAAATTCTTTTTAGACGCAATAGCTTTAGGCAATGAACCAGTTAAATATGTTGATATTGATGTCACTATTTTTGATATGACTGGAATTAGTTCAACAAATTCTATACTAGATAAAGCAGAAAGAAGAAAAGTTTTAGAAGAAAAATTATCAAAAACTATTTTGTTGGATTACGATAATTATTGGAAAGATATTGAAATGATGAAACGTCTAAAAAGACACAAAGTAATTTATAAATTAGTTTGGTTTTTAGAAAGAGTTTTATTTAAAATTGAGAAAAGAAAAAAATCTTTATAAATTTAGAAAATGTTTTCAGTAGTAATTCCACTTTACAATAAAGAAAAGTACATTCAAAAAGCTGTTCAATCAGTTTTAGACCAAACTTATTCAAATTTTGAATTAATTGTTATTGATGATGGATCAACTGATTTAAGTCTTTCCAAATTGGAAATTTTCAATGATGTTAGAATTAAAATAATTTCCCAAGAAAATGCTGGCGTTTCCAAAGCTAGAAATTTCGCTGTTGAAGTAGCTTCTTTTGAATACATTGCTTTTTTAGATGCAGATGATTGGTGGCACAAGGATTTTTTATTAGAAATGGAATCTTTAATTTCAGAATTTTCAAATGCTGCTGTTTATTCAAGCTCTTATTTTAAAGTGAAAAATGGAAAAAACATTTCAGCTAATATAGGAGTTACTGCAGATTTCAAACGTGGTTATATCAATTATTATGAAGTTTATTCAAACACTTTTTGGGTTCCTGTAAATTGTTCCTTTGTTGTTGTAAAAAAAACAATCTTTGAAGAACTTGGTGGATTTAATTCTAAACTAAAATTTGGTGAGGATCTAGATTTATGGGTGAGATTTTCTTTAAAAAATAAATTTGCTTTCATAAATAAATGTTTGGCATATTCAAATCAAGATGTAGAAGTTAATTCCCGTGCTTTAGGGAATAAATTGTGGAAAAAAGAAGAACATGTTATTTTTAATTTGGATTATTTAGCTGAGATAGAAAAAAATAATTCTCAATTAAAATTCCTTCTTGATGGATTAAGAATCAGATCATTGCATAATTTTTATCGAAAAAAAGAAAATTACAAGGAGGTTTTAAAGATTTTATCTAAAATTGATTTCTCAAAACAAGATTTTATTTATTATTTTTACTACAAGTTCCCCCGATTTATGACAGAATTTTATTTTGGATTAAAAGTGTTTGGTTCAAGAACAAAGCAAAATATTATAAAAATGATTAAAAATTAATTTAATAGTATGATTCCGAAAGTAATACATTATTGTTGGTTTGGAAAAGGTAAAATGAACGCCTTATCTGAAAAATGCATAGAATCGTGGAAGATTTTCTTACCAGATTATGAATTAAAATTGTGGAATGAAGAAAATTTTGATTTAGAAAGTAATATCTATGCTAAAGAAGCATATCATTCAAAAAAATATGCTTTCGTTTCTGACTATGTCAGATTATATGCACTTCTTCATGAAGGAGGGATTTACATGGATACTGATGTTGAAGTTGTAAAAAATTTGGATCAGTTTTTGAATTTACCAGCATTTTGCGGATTTGAAACTGATAATTATATTCAAACTGGATTGATTGCAAGCGAAAAAAATGGAAAATGGATTCAAGAACAAATTTCATATTACAAAGATCTTAAATTTATAAATAGTGATGGTAGTTTTAACATTAAAACTAATGTTCAGACTATTTCCAAGTCTATGGCTGAAAATGGATTTATTTTAAAAAATAGTTATCAAATCTATAAAGATTGCATGCATATTTTCCCGAAAGATTACTTTTGCGCTAAGGAAAGATCGGGAGTTTTAAAATTAACAGAAAATACTGTTTGCATTCATCATTTTAATGGTTCCTGGATTTCAGGTAAAGACAAGATTAAAAAAATTTTTTTTAAAAAAATTATTGGTCCAAAGATTACAAGTAAATTAATACTTTTGAAAAAGAAAGTTTTTAAAAAGTCAAAATAAATTGAATACAATTTTCCCAAAATATTTTAGTACTAAAGCGATCGTGCTTTATATCTCGCTATTATTTATTATTTCAATCTTTTTTATAGATAAAATAATGCCGATACATTGGATGATTTTTGGGTTGATTGAAGTGGTTTGTTTTTTCTATTTTTCGTCTAATTTATCTTTAAAATGGAATAAAATTTCTACGAAAGATTTTATTAAAAAGTTGTTTTTTACAGCTTTAATAATTAGAGTAATTTATGTGATCTTCACCTATTTTTTTTATGATAGCATGACAGGAATTCCATTTGAATTTCAGTCTGCTGACGCCTTTGGATATCACAATGAAGCAATTTGGATAAATAAATTGTATCAAAATCAACAATTAATTTCAAAATATGGTCCTTACATCGGAGAAAGGTACTCTGATGCTGGTTATCCCGTTTATTTGTCGATAATTTATTTTATTTCTGACAATAGCATCTTGTTTACTCGCATCATGAAGGCAATTTTAAGCGCTTATACATGTATTTTGATTTTTAAGATTTGTAGAAATAATTTTGGAGAACAAACAGCTAGAATTGCTGGACTTTTAGCAATGCTATTTCCAAGTTTTATTTATTATTGTGGACTCCATGTGAAAGAAACAGAAATGATTTTTCTCATTTCACTTTTTATAGAAAGGGGAGATAACTTAATTAGGAATCAACATTTTTCATATTTGAATTTGCTTTTGGTGATAAGTGTAGGCTTTTCACTTTTTTTCTTGAGAACGATTGTTGGAGTTAGTGCTTTTTTTGCTCTATTTTCAGTATTATTATTGAGTGAAAATAGATTTATTCAAACTGGAAAAAAAATTGCAATTGGAATTTGGGCAACTGTTGCTCTACTTTTACTTTTAGGTGGAGCCCTTCAAAATGAAATTTCAAAATATTGGGAAGATAGAGGTACAAATCAATTACAATCAATGAAAGCTCGCGCTGAAGTAGCAGACGGCAACAAATTTTCAAAGTATGGAACATCAGCAATTTTTGCTCCCTTTATGCTTATTGCACCTTTTCCTACCTTAGTTAATGTAGAAACGCAACAAAATCAAATGATGCTGAATGGAGGTTTTGTGGTTAAAAATATTATCGGATTTTTTATTTTACTCGCATTAATTTTATTAATAAAAACGAAAGAGTTTAAAAAGCACATTTTAATTTTGGCTTTTTTGCTAATCTATTTAGGGATTTTAGCCTTGAGTAAATTTGCAATTTCTGAAAGATTTCACATGCCAATATATCCAATTTTATTAATTTTGACTGCTTTTGGAATTTCTAAAATTAATAAAAAATCGGCAAAATATTATGTGCCTTATCTTTTTCTTGTTGGCGCAATTATCATTGGTTGGAATTATTTTAAATTAGCAGGAAGGGGAGCAGTATGACAAAAAAAATACTTTTTATTACTAATTATCGCTCCGAAGTTGGAGGAATCAGCGGACAAGTTGATATTTTGATGAATAACTTAGATAAAGCATTGTTTCAATGTACTATTTTGAATACAAAATTGGGCATTATTAAAAGGTTTTTATTATTTTTTCGTTCTACAAAATCATTTAAAAATGCCGACTTTATTCATATTCATTGTTGTTCTAATTTTGGTGGATTTTTCCCCGCAATCTTTGGAATTACTTTAGGGAAGTTTTTTCGAAAAAAAATTATTCTTACATATCATGGTGGAGATGCAGACAATTTCATTTCTAAAAATAAAAATATTGTTTTATTTTTCCTTAAAAAAGTAGATAAAATAGTTATCTTATCTAATTTCCTTGAAAAAATTTTTCTAAAATTCAACTTAGAGTCAACCGTAATTCCAAACATTAAAGAAATTTCAGTAGGGGAGTCAAAAAATAAAACAAGAATTAATCCACATTTTATATCTACTCGTGCTTTAGAAAAATTATACAATATTGATGTTATATTGAAGGCCTTTGCGGAGGTGCAAACAATTTATCCCAACGCAACATTAACTATTTTAGGGAGTGGAACTGAAAAAGAAAATTTAATAAACTTTTGTGATCAAAAGGGTCTTTTAAATGTTAATTTTGTAGGTAAAGTTCCTAATTTTGAAGTAAATAATTATTTAATAAAAAATGATATACTGTTAAGTGCTCCGAAAATTGATAATTTTCCAATCTCTTTACTTGAAGCATTTGAAAATGAGTTGCTTGTTATTTCTTCAAATGTTGGTGGAGTTCCAAATTTGATTGATAATTATGAAAATGGTTTACTTTTTGAAAACGAAAATGTGAAAGATTTAGTTAATATGATTATATTTGCTTTAGAAAATCAATCTGAATCCCTTAAAATGATTAAAATTGCTCGAATTGGCTTAGAAAAATATTCTTGGAAAGGCAATTCAGAATTGTTTATTAAATTGTATAAATAACTTTTTTCCAATGTCAGTAAGAAGTATTCTAACGAAAATAATTATCCTTCCTTTAAGCGATTTTCTTCTGAAAAGAACAATATCCAAACATTTATCTTTTTTAAATAAAAGTCAATGGTGGTCCAAAAGTGAATTAGAAAATTTTCAAAATAAACGCGTGAAAATGTTGATGGAACATTCCTATAAAAATGTTCCATATTATACAAATTTATTAAATTCATTAAACTTAAAACCAGCAGATTTTCAGAAAGTTGAAGATTTGAAAAAATTACCAATCTTAACCAAAGAAGATATCAGAACTAATTTTCCAGATTTAATTTCAGATAAATCACGCGAAAAAGGAACTTTTATGCGAGCATCTTCTAGTGGTTCAACTGGTGAGCCGCTTCAATATTTTTTATCTAAAGATGCTTACAGTTTTAACATTGCAGCTGGGTTGCGGGCTTGGTCTTGGATGGGTTATAAATTGGGTGATAAATACATTAAAATAAGTCAAAACCAACGTTCGTCAAAGGAAAAAAAACTGCAAGATAAATTAATGAATAATGAATATTTATTCTTAAAAGATATTGATGATGAAAGTTTAAAAGATGCTATTCAAATAATTGCAAATAATAATCCCAAAATTATTCGTTGTTATCCTGATCCACTTGAGTTTTTAGCTGAAATAATCCTGGAAAATAATGTGAAAATGAATCTAAAAGCGATTGCTACTACCGGAAATGTTTTACATAAATCAGCTAGAGAAAAAATTGAAAAAGCTTTTTCAGCTAAAATTTACGATGGATACAGTTGTGAGGGAAGTGCACCATTTTTTCAATGTGAAAATCATGAATTTTATCATGCAGCTGTGGAATACGCTTTTTCTGAGTTTGTTGATGTTGTTGAAACAGAAAGTGGTGTTTTTCAGGGGCGACACATTGTCACTAATTTATGGAATTTCACAACTCCATTTATTCGGTATGATTCCCAAGATATTTTAGAATGGGAAGAAAAAGACTGCTCTTGTGGGAGAAAATTATTGAACGTAAGAAGAATAATTGGAAGGGATAATGACGTGCTAATTACTCCAAAAGGTAAAAGATTAATCGTGCATATTTTTACTATCTACTTCTCTAAAGTCGAGGAAGTTAAACAGTTTCAAATAGTTCAAAATTCAGAAAATTCAATCGTTATTAATTTAATTGTTAAGGATTCATTTAATGATGAAACTAAAGCCAATATTCTCAATTATTGGAGTGAAATTATTGACGATGAGGCAGTCAAAATAGATATTGTTTTAAAAGATGAAATTAAAGCAAGTGCTTCAGGAAAAAGACGATTCATTATTAAAAATTTCTGAGCGTGAGTGAATTTGTAATAAAGAAATTAAGTTCTCCAACTGAATTTCAATTTTCCGAAATAAGTAAATTTGTTGATAGTCACCCAAATACTAATTTTTTTCAATCAATAAATTATTTTAAAGCTGCACTGAAATCACCAAAGTTAAAACCCTATATTTTTGTTATTTCAAAAGATAATGTAATAGTTGGTTCTATGCTGGTTGTCAATCAAACTCAAATTAATTTGCCGCTTTTCAATAAATTGAGTGCAAGAAATATTATTTCAGGCGGACCATTAATTGAAAATAACGATTCTAAAATTTTAAGTGCTTTTTTAGATTTTTATAAAAAAAATAAACCCTTTGCTATTTATACCCAAATAAGAAATTTTGGGGATATTTCAGGAGAGAAATCAATATTTGAGAAAAATAAATTTATCTTCGAAGACCATTTAAATATTGTCGTAGATTTAAAAAAATCAGAAGAAGAATTATGGAAAGATGTTCATACGAAAAGAAGAAATGAGATTCGAAGAGCAACCAAGGAAGGTACAATTTTTGAAAATTCGACGAGCGAAATTGAATTAAATAATGCATATTTAATACTACAAGAAGTTTACGATAGAGCTAAATTACCGCTACCAAAAATGACTCACTTTAAAGCCCTGTTTGATAATAATTCTTTAAAATTATTTATTGCAAAAAACGAAAATAAAACAATTGGTTGCATGCTTTGTCTAGCGCACAAAGAAGTTTTATTTGATTATTACGCTGGTGCATTTTCTAATGCTTACAATAAGTATCCGAATGATTTAATTCCATGGGAAGTATTTTTATGGGCAAAAAATAATAATTTTACCCAATTTGATTTTGGCGGAGCAGGCAAACCAAATATTAAATACGGTGTCAGAGAATACAAAAAAAAATTTGGTGGAGAATTAGTTAATTTTGGCAGATTTGAGTTTGCTCATTTTCCTTTTTTGTTTAATATTTTGTCCAAACTTTTTAAATTTATTCAAAAAATTAAATAATTATGGCATATTCAAATGAGTTAGATAAAAGTCGATATAATATTTTTTTGAAAATTAAAATAAAGTTTGGGAAATATCTTTCAAAAAGATTTCCACTAAATAGAGTTCGTGTTTTAGGCCTCAAAATTTGTGGTTTTTCAATAGATAAAAAAGTATATGTAGGTTCAGATTTAATTGTAATAAGTCCCAATTCTACGACTGATTGTAAATTAATTATTGGGAAAAGAGTTGCAATTGCTCCACGCGTTACATTTGTTTTGTCCTCAGATGGTAATTGGTCGAATTTAATGAACTTCATAGAGCCAGTTAAAGGAAATATTAAAATTGGAGATGATTCGTGGATTGGAGCGGGAGTAATAATTCTTCCAAATGTCGTAATTGGTCAAAATTCAATAATTGCTGCTGGTGCAGTTGTCACACAAAATGTACCTGATAATGTTGTGGTTGGTGGTGTCCCTGCAAAAATAATAAAAGAATTAAAATTTAAGTGATGAAGATAATTTTTGGTTTAGGTCATCCTGCACATTTTCATTTGTATAAGGAGCTCTTTAAAAATTTAGAAAGAAATTCTTATAAAATAGTAATTACAGATAAGGATGTTATTAAAAAGCTATTAGATAATGAAAATTTGTCTTATGAAATAATAGGAAACTCAAAGCAAAATAAAATTGCTAAACTTTTCTTTAGTACTGTAAAACTTTTTAAAATTGCAAAACAATTTAAACCAGATATATTTATAGGATGCCTATCTCAATTATTTTGGGTGTCAAAAATTTATAGGAAAAAAGGTTTTTTTAATGCAGAAGATGATTTTAAATATACCTTTATACAAGGTTTGATTACTTATCCATTTGTCACTAAAATATTGACTCCAGGTTCTGTTGATGTCGGTTTTTTTAAATATAAGCAAGTAAAGTATGAATCATTTCACAAACTAGCTTATCTTCATCCTAATCGATTTACGCCAAACTTTGAGATTGTTAAGAAGGCAGTCGGTGAAAATCCTTTTGTACTAATTCGCTTGGTGAACTTGAATGCTTATCACGACATCAAGGCAAAAGGTATTTCCGAAAAGGTTTTAGATGAATTAATTTCAAAAATTTCCGCAAAATTTGCTGTTTATATCACTTCAGAAAAACCTTTATCCGAAAAGTACAAAGCATATCAATTGAGTATCAATCCGAGCGATATCCATCATTTTTTAGCTTTTTCACAGTTTTTTATTGGTGATAGTCAAAGTATGACAGTTGAATCTGCCATGCTTGGAATTCCTAATATCAAGTTTAATTCTTTCGCTGGTCGAATAAGTGTTTTAGAAGAATTAGAGCATAAATATAAGCTCACAATAGGAATAAATCCTGTTGATGAAGAAAAATTATTTCAAACTGTAAATGATTTTTTAGGAAATAAAAATTTAAAAGAAGAGTATCGATTGAGTAGAGAAAAACTTTTAAACGATAAAATCGATGTTAGCGCATTCTTTGCATGGTTTTATTCAAATTACCCTGCAAGTGCAAAAATAATGAAGGAAAATCCTGATTATCAATTTAACTTTAATTAAAAATGGATTTCACAATTAAAATATACAAGCAACTTTTGGAAAGTTTGCTCAAACAAAATTATTCTTTTCAAACTTTTGAAGATTTCGTAAAGAACCCTAATGATAACGGAATAGTCTTAAGGCATGATGTGGATCTATTGCCGCAAAATTCATTAAGATTTGCTAAAATTCAAGCTGAACTGGGAATTAGAGGAACTTATTATTTCAGAGCAGTTCCAGAAAGTTGGGACGAAAAAATAATTCTTGAAATCGCTTCTTTGGGGCACGAAATTGGATACCATTATGAGAATCTGACAACTTGCAAAGGGAACATTGATTTAGCTCTGAAAGATTTTGAGAAAAATTTAATTGAACTGAGAAAATTGACACCAGTTTCAACGATTTGTATGCATGGTAGCCCAATGTCAAAGTTTGACTCAAAAGATTTGTGGCTTAAAAAAGATTACAAAGATTATGGAATTATTGCTGAGCCATACTTTGATGTTGATTTTGCTAAAGTAACTTATCTAACTGATACGGGAAGACGCTGGGATGGAGAAAAAGTTAGCGTCCGTGACAAGGTAAATGTGAAAGCAAATTTTCACGTGCATGCGACAAATGAATTGATGGAAGCAATTAAAAATAAAAAGTTTAAAGCTCCAATCATGTTTACGTTTCATCCGCAACGTTGGAATGATTTTGGCTTAATTTGGATGAAAGAACTAATTCTTCAAAATATTAAAAATTCAATAAAACGTTTTTTGTTTGTGAGGAATTAAGAAGCGATAGTTAAAATTAACATGACAAAGATGTTTTTATGAACATCCTAATTAAAAACCTTTCAAGTTATGAATGGTTTTTTTTATTTAGTTAGCTAAAATTTATTTATTATTATTACCTTTGAACACGATTTATACTTTATTCACTTATGTTTTTTAAAAAATATTTTAGATTTTTACCAACACTTTATCTTCTCGTTTCTTTAACTTTTTCTTGCAAAAATATTGAAAAAATAGCTTATTTTAATAATAATGAGGGGCAAGCAAATGATTCAATTTCTCCTTTTTTCTACTCGCCAGTATTAAAAAAGAACGATGTATTGACAATCTCAATTTCATCATTAAATTTGGAGGCTGTTAAACCTTTTAATCAATTATATTTTGATTTAAGCTCAAATAAATCAAATAATAATTCTGAAAATATAGTAAAAAAAACGTATTTGATAAATCATCTTGGTGAAATCGATTTTCCTGTTTTAGGAAAAATAAAATTAGAAGGATTAACAAAGTTTGAAGTGAAAGAACTTTTGGCAGGAAAATTAAAAGAATATGTTTCTGATGCAGTAATCACAGTTTCAATTGAAAATTTTTCAATAACGGTTTTGGGCGATGTAAAAGTTCCTGGCACGTTCAAAGTGAATGATGACCGAATTTCAATATTGCAGGCTCTCGGATTTGCCGGCGATTTAACAAATACTGCTGTCAGGAAAAATATTTTAGTGATTAGAGAAGATGGCGAAAAGAAAAAAGAAATAAGACTGGACTTGACCTCCAAAAAAGCATTAAATTCTGAAGCTTTTTATTTGCGTCAAAATGATGTGGTTTATGTCCAGCCAAATCGTGCAAAAGCCAATTCATCTATGGTAGGTTCATTTTTTTCTATCACAGTATCTTTAATTTCACTTGTGATAACAACCTTAACAATTCTTTTAACAAGATAAAATGACAACAGAAGAAAAAATAGCTGATTTTCAATTTGAGAACCAATTCGAGAATCAAACAAATTTTAGGGATGTTTTTGATAAGTATAAAGCTTTTTGGAAATGGTTTGTGTTGTCAATTTTAACGTGTTTAAGTATTGCTTATTACAAATCGAGATACAACATTGCACTTTATGAAGTTACAGCCTCCATATTAATTAAAGACAATGAAAAAGATGGTGCATTTTCTGAAATTTCAGCCTTTAACGATTTAGATATCTTAAATTCAAGCAAAAATATTGACAATGAAATTGAAATTTTAAAATCTAGAGGCCTAATTAAAAAAGTTGTTGAAGAATTAAATTTAAGAATCCAATATTTAACAGAAGAAGGTCCTGTTGCTGTTGAGCATTACAAACATCCACCAGTAGTTATCAGTGCAATTGAAAATGAAGGTTGGGATAGTGAACAGAGCGCATCTTTCAGAATTAAAATAATTTCAGAATCATGGTTTCAAATTTCTAATTTGGAAGGTAAGACTATTGGAAAATATGAATTTGGAAAAACGATTCAGACACCTTACGGAAAATTTGTCTTAACTCCTGCACAAATAAATAGAAAACTTTGGAACGGTTCTAACATCCTAGTTGTAATAAACTCCTTAGATGCTGTTATTGATCAATACATTTCTTCCATTAATATTGAAAATGTAAATCCAAATTCAAATGTTATTCAGTTAAGTCTTAGAGATACAAATAAAGAAAAAGCAGTTGATATTTTAAATTGTTTAATCAAACAGCATACGGAAGATGCAATTTATGATAAAAATCAAGTTGCAAAAAATACTTCAGAATTTATTAATGAACGGATGCAGTTAATTTCTAAAGAGTTAACTGTGGTTGAAACAGATGCTGAGATTTTTAAGTCAAAAAATAACATGCTAAATGTTGTTTCTGAATCAGATTTATTCCTTGAAACAGAATCACATTATGAGAAGCAAATTCTAGAAACAAACACGCAATTAAAACTGACTGAATACATGTTCGATTATGTTGTTTCTTTGAAAAATGAGAAACAATTAATCCCCTCAAATATTGGTATTAATGATCCTTCAATCAATATTTTGACAGAACAATACAACCAATTGGTTTTAGAGAAAAATAGACTGTCAAAAAGTGCAGGTGATAAAAATCCTGTCGTAATAAATTTAGATGAGCAATTATCGGGATTGCAAAGAAGCATTAAAGAAAGTTTAAGTAATTTAAAAACTCCTTTAGTTTTAAAATTAAAAGCTTACAATAGAAAAGAAAATGAAAATGATGCAAAAATTGCTTCAATACCAAAATTTGAAAGAGAATATAGAACAATTGAAAGGCAACAACAAATTAAAGAGTCTCTTTATTTATACTTACTCCAAAAAAGAGAAGAAACAGCCATTGCTTTAGCAGTAACGGTAGCAAATGCAAAGGTAATAAATGATGCTTATGGAAATGGAAATAAAGTTTCTTCTCAGAAAAGAACTATTTTCTTGATTGCATTATTTATCGGTTTTATTTTACCAATAGTTTTTATTTATTTTAAAGATTTACTGGATACTAAAGTGCATACTAAAAAAGATTTAGATAGATTGAAAGCACCTTTTTTAGGAGATATTCCTTACACTACTTCTGAGTCAAAGGTTATTTCCGGAATTAAAGAAAATTCGAGTATTTCTGAATCATTCAGGTTAGTTAGAACACATTTAAACTTTATACTCACCAAAAAGGTTGAGGGCGGGAAAACTGTCTTTGTAAGTTCTACATTAAGTAAAGAAGGCAAGTCATTCATTGCCCTAAATTTGGCAGCGACTTATGCAATTTCAAATAAAAAAGTCTTAGTTGTGGAAATGGATTTGAGAGCACCGAAAATATTAAAATATTTAGAGATTGAAGAGCAAATTGGAATTACTAATTTTATCATTGATCCAGAGTTAAAGCTAGAAGATATAATAATAAAAAGTGAAAAAATAGATAACCTTGATATTTTACCCAGCGGGGCAATTCCGCCAAATCCGGCAGAAATGTTAATGGATGAAAAAATCAAACAAATATTTGAGTATGCTAGAAAAAAATACGATTATATTGTTGTTGATACCGCTCCAGTTGGAATGGTTGCAGATACTTTACTGTTAAATGACTTTTCTGATGCATTTGTCTATGTTGTCAGGGTAAATTACCTTGATAAACGTTTTTTAAGGGTGCCCGAAAGTTTAATTAATGAAAAAAAACTTTCAAATGTGTCAATTCTCTTAAATGGTTCGGAAGAACAAAAAGGTTATGGTTATGGCTACGGTTATGGCTATGGTTATGGCTATGGTAGTGAAAATCAAAGAAAGAAAAGAAAAAGTTTTTTTAGTCGATTTTCAAAAAAATAATTTCCTTAATCTCACTGTTGCCAAAAGGATATATTTTTTAAAATGAATTATGGTTTAGTTCGTTAAATCGTGCCTCGAAAACGTAAATCTGGCATCTTTTTCAAAAAGTAAGCGTTTAAAAATCAAGTGTTTAATTCGCCTTGGCGGAGGGTTTTGATTTTTTAGCGTCTTTTGTTGAAAGGTGCTGTATTTTTATGCAATTGACGACCTCACATCTTTCACACTAAGTTGAGCTATCTGTCCTTTTCACACACTTTTGTAGATTCTTGGTTATTTTTCGTAACAAAGCCATGCGTTCTCATGCACTTATGAATAATGAAAAAGAACAAAAATTAGATTTTTGCATTCAGTTTATTTTTAGCGGTAAGATAGGAGCGTAAGTAAATCATTTAATCGTAAAACAAGAAAATAATACAAAACAATTTAAAGTTTTGAAGAAATAAATTACAAAAATAGTCAATTGAAAAATCCAACAGGATGCGGAGCTAAAACTATTTATCTCTATACTTGTTGATAAATATTTTTAGATATTTCATAAATATTCATTTCAAGTTGTGTATTTAAAATTTTTAGTTTAATTTTGCTTTAGATATTAAATATTTTTTTAAGATTCAATTATTTTTATTTCAGTGTGTTATGGTAAACGTTCAAAATTTTATAGCTAGAATTTCAATTGTTCTGCTATTAGTAGTAAGTTTTAATTTTTCATATTCTCAAACAACCTTTTATTGGAGAAATGATCAATCCCCAGGGAACAATGCGTCTTGGACAAGTACAGTTCCCTTTTATTTTTGGAATGGGTCAGCCGGTGCTGTCCCTAGTGGAGGTGATATTTTATTTTTTGATGGAAGCGTTGGAACGACAATGACAAATAATTTAACAGCAACAAATCGTTTTAAAATAACTTTTGGAAACACAGGCGCTGTAGCAAGAACTATCGGTGGAGCAACTGCAAATACTTTTTATGATTATGGTGGTACATGGCCAAGAATTCAGAATGATGCGACTAATATTTTACATACAATCAATTTTCCACTTAATGCAAGTACAACTACAGGTATTAACTTAGAGCTAGTGGCAAATACAGGCTCAATTGCCTTTGGAGGTCTTCTTAATAATAATGGAAGAACTATTCAGATTTATGGAAATAATGCTGCTGTTGATGCTACAAATCGTTTTATACGCTTAACAGGTGTTTTATCAGGTACAGGAGCTCTAAATGTATCGCAATTTGGTGTTGTAAAATTAAATGCTACTCATACTTACACCGGTCAAACACAAATTGATAATGGAGAACTTTGGATAGAAAGCGGTTCAATTGCCGCGGGAAGTTCGATATTCGTTGGAAATGGAGGGCAGATGGCAAATGTTGCTAAATTTTGGTTGTCAAATGCTACCGGAGGTACCTCGTTTACAAGACCTATTACCATAAACGATGGAAATGCAACAACACGTTATTTAGGTGGTTTAAATACTTCTGGTACAAATACTTTTTCTGGAGCTATTACAAATAGTAGTACCACTGGTGGTCTATATTTAAGTGCGTTAAATAGTGGAGGGACAACAACTTTTTCGGGTGTAATTTCAGGAGGTGGTGCTGTTTTAAGTGATGGATTAGGAACAGTTGTTTTGTCTGGTACAAATACTTATTCAGGTGGAACTAGATTATTATCTGGTACTTTAACAGCTTCAGCTGCTGCCAATCTTGGTAATGCAACAGGTGCTATAACAATTGGAAATGGTTCAACAGTAGGAACTTTAAATACAACAGGGAGTTTTTCAAGAACCACTTTAAATGTTACAGATGCTTCCACTGCGGGAGTTATTAATGTAGCTTCTGCGCAAACTTTTACCTTGACAAATTTAAATACAGCTTCTGGAGCAAATAATACAACTAAAATAGGTAAATCAGGTCCGGGAACACTAAGATTATCAGGAGCAGGAACTTATGTAGGGCAAACTCAAATAGGTGATGGTACTGTCATCGTTTCAAA
Source organism: Flavobacteriia bacterium (assembly GCA_947490145.1). GTDB lineage: Bacteria > Bacteroidota > Bacteroidia > Flavobacteriales_D > Crocinitomicaceae > M2408. The sequence continues at coordinate 5,108 of CANLGD010000009.1, read as the reverse complement.
TAACGCAGGATTAGGGACAAATAATTCTACAACTGCGCGTGGAATTGACCTTGGACTAAATGTGGGTGATGTTCCGCAAGCAAGTAACGTTTCAGTTTTAGCAACGACTGGTATAACTGTTCCTCAATCTATTTACGTTGCCACTAATACGACCTCTGCAACAAGAACAATTGGTTTAAGTGGAGCTTCAGGAACGGCTACATTTAGCAATGAAATTTATTTAGATGGAACTTTAACTGTTAGTGGAACTGGAACGGTTGTTTTAAGTGGTAGATTGACAAATACAGGTGGTTTGATTTCAAATGCAACCATGGTTACTTTAGAGCACAATGCAAATAATTATTCTGGGACAACAACTGTAAATTCTGGGTCAGAGTTACGATTAAATCCTTCATCAACTGGAGCCACTTTTGCTTCACCAATTGTTTTGAATGGAGGAACACTTTCTACTACTTCAATAGTAACTAATAGAACTATATCGTCTGTTTCTACACTAGGTCTAACAGCTTCTTCAACTCTTAAGTTAAGTGCTACAGCTCATACCTTGACATTTGCAGCAAGTAATGATGCATCATGGACAGCAGCAGCAACTATTAATATTACAAATTGGGCTGGGTCTTATAATGGTACTGCTGGTACATCTGGTAGAATATTTATCGGAAGCAACGCAAGTGGATTAACGGCAACTCAATTATCTCAAATAACATTTTTCGATGGAACGAATTATTATCAAGCAACTTTGCTTAGTACTGGTGAATTAGTTCCAACTGCAACCATCGCAGCTCTTTATTGGGGAGGTTCTGGAACTTGGGATGCAGCTAATAAGTGGTCATTAACTTCTGGAGGTACAGCCAACCAAACTTGGACATCAGGAAGGGCAGCAATATTTAATGTGGCTAGTAGTGCAATAACCGGTGCGGCTACTAATGTATCCTCAATTACAGCTAATGAAAATGTAACTCTTTCGTCTGTTAGCGGTGTAACAATAGGAACTGGTGCTTCAGGTGGAGGAATTGCAACATTTAATGTTGCAACTAGTAAAACATTTTCACTTCAAACTAATGTTAGTTTCTCAACATCAGCAGGTAGTGGTTTAGTAAAAAATGGGGACGGTATTTTATCTAGTGGTAGTTCAACAGCTTCTACTTTACCTGCTGGAGTTACTTTAAATTCGGGAGTTCTTGCATGGGCTGGAGTAAATGGATTTGGTTCAGGGCCATTAACTATAAATGGTGGAACACTTTCATCTAGTAGTTCATCTAATAGAATTCCAAATACAGGTTCCATAACAATAAATTCTGATTTTAAATTGGGTGATGCTTCAGTTTTATCTGCAGGTACAGGAAATTTAACTTTTGCAGGTACGGTAAATTTAGGAGCCTCAACGACCAGAACTATTACACTTGGAAATACTGGAGTTAATACATTTAATGGTATTATAAGCGGGAGTGGTTCAAATTTAATTATTGGTGCATCAGCAGCGGGTACTTTGACTTTAGGTGCTGCAAATACTTATGGAGGATATACTCGATTAAATGGAGGAACATTAACCCTAGGAATTAACAATGCAATTCCAGTTGCAGCAACAGGTGGTGGCGTTATTTTTGGTGGAGGCACCTTGAACACAGGTACTGCTCGCTCTGAAGGAGTTGTAAGTTCAACAAACATGGGAACTTTAACACTGCTTGAAAACTCAAGTTTAGTTTTTGGTTCTGCTACTGCTCACAATCTTTATTTTGCAGCAAGTGATGCTGTTTCATGGACGTCTGGTAAAACTTTATCAATTACTTCTTGGAGTGGTACAGCTGGTGAAACGGGAACAGGTGGAAGAATTTTTGTCGGAAACAGTGCAAGTGGTTTAACAACTGCTCAATTGGCGCAAATTACAATAAATGGCGGAGCAGTAACTCAATTAAGTACTGGTGAAATCGTACCAAGAGCAATTTTGTATCAATCAAAACAAACAGGAGATTGGAGTGCAACAAGCACATGGGAAAGAAGTTTAGATGGAGGAGCAACTTGGGTGGCTGCTACTTTAACGCCGACAAACGCTTATGGAACAATTACAATATTACATGGAGATTCTGTAACCATAAATTCAAATGAAACTATAGACCAAGTGATTGTAAATAGTGGGGGATCACTATTATTGAGTCAGTTTACAACTATTTTGAATGACGGTCCTGGAGTGGATTTGGATATTTCAGGTGTATTTGAGCAAAATGGGGGTACTTTAACTCAAAATGGACAAATTACGGTCAGAAATGGAGGAATATTAAGACAAGCAAAAGCTGGAACTGTAATTCCTACTGCAACATGGATAAGTGGATCAACTTGTGAAGTAACTGGTTGGACAACAACTTTGGGAGGTGGTTTAAATCAATCATTTTCAAATTTCACTTACAACTGTTCAGGACAAACTTCAACCACTATGGCGTTAGAACCAACTTCTATGTCTGTAGGTGGTCTTTTTAAAATAGCGAGTACTGGTACTGGGATTTTAACATTAGGAAATAGTTCAACAATTAGATCACTTACAGTTAACAGTTTTGAGATAAATGCAGGTAGTTTTTATGTAACTGGAGCTAATGCATCACAAAATATGACTTTTAATGTAACAAATAATGCTTTACAGACAGGTGGAACTTTTGAAATTGGGAGAAGCAACACCAATTCTGGAACATGCGCCGTAGGTGGAACATTTACTACTTCAAGTGGTTCCACACGTATTCAAAATAATGGTGGCGCTGGAGGAATTATTTCAACATTAACGATTACAGGAAATGTTAGTATTCAAGGTGGTTCAATAGATTTAGATCCAACAAGTGCTGGTTCTAATGTGGGTAGGTTGTTTGTTAAAAGCAATTTAGCTGTTTCTTCAGGTTCTTTGTTATACACAAGAGGTGCAACTGGTCCTGTGACCACTGGTTCTGCTGGTGTTTACTTCGACGGATCATCAACTCAAACATTCACACATTCTGGTGGTACACTATCAACAGCATCTGGGGGAGTGGGACGTCGTTTCTTCTACAAAACAAGTTCTGGTCCAACAATTAATGAAGTTTATAATTCATTATCTGCTCAAACAACTGTTAATGGAACAGAAGGTACAAGTATTGCTGCAGGCTATGCAGCTTGGCCAACTTCTGGTTCAACCATCAATAACCTAACTATAGATAACAGCGATGGCTTAACCCTTTCAGCAGCTAAAGTAATAAATGGCGCTCTTACATTAACTTCTGGAAAATTAACAACGGATGGCAAAGCCTTAACTTTAGTAAATAGTACCACAGGTTCAAGTTCAAGCTATATTGTTGCTGATGCAACAGGAACTGTTACAATGAATGCTGTTTCTTCAGCTAAAACAATCCCATTAGGAACTGCAACATCTTATGCACCTATCACATTAAGTGCTGGATCTTCAACAAATTATGCAACATACGTTTCTTCTACCTTAGCTTGTTCACCAGCAGACGCTACTAAAGTAATCAATCTTGCTTGGGGTATAAATGGTTCAAATGCTCCTTCCTCTGTTGTTTTTCAATGGAACACAGCCGATCACGCTGCAAGTTTCAACGCGGCTAATCCGGTAGAATTGGGGAGGGCAAATTGTCCAAATTATGAAGGAGGAAGTATCGGTACACCAACTGGAAGCGATCCATTTTCTATTACTGCAACAACTGGTCTTGCATCTGGAGCACAAATATATAGCATTGGAAATGATGCTTCTTTACTTCCACTTTTTAATATTACAACAACTACCGCAGCATCTTCAATTAATCATAATTCTGCAAATATAAGTGGGCAAACATTGACTGGAAGTGCAATTACAAATAAAGGTATCGCTTATCACACCTTAACTGCACCAACAATTGCTAATAGTGTTACTGATGAAGGGACAGGTACTTCTAATTTTACAAGTACTTTGTCAGGATTAAATCCACAAACACAATATTTTGCAAAAGCCTATGTGACCAATTCAACGGGTACTGCTTATGCTAATGAAGTTAATTTTAGAACATTATCTGCACCGGTAACTACGCAAGCTACAAACATAGTAGCTACGGCATCAGCAGCAGGTGTTATTAATGTATCTTGGGATGCAGCTACATTTCCTGGATCTGGTGCAACTAGTGCTGGTTATGCATTGATTTATGCTACAGGAACACCAACTCTTTCCTCAGCGAATGGAAGTGCACCTGCAGCAGGTGTTGGTACATTGGTAACAATTGCGCCAACAATTTTACCTACTGCACCAAGTGTGTCATCCTCAATTTCAGGATTAACTGGTGGTACAACATATAATTTTCTTATAGTTCCCTTTACTTTTGATGGAACAAATGCCACAACATACAATTATTTAACAAGTGGAGCACTAACAACTAGTCAAACAGCTGTTGCTTTACCGAGTGTAACAAGCACTGCAGCGAGTTCAATAACAAATGCTACTTTCTCAAGTGGGGGAACAGCAATAAGCGCTGGTGGTGGAACAATTACTGCTAAAGGTGTAGTTGTTGGAACGAGTGCAAATCCAACTACAGCATCTAATATATTCATTACTAATGATGGTGCAGGAACTGCAAATTTCACGAGTTCATTAAGTGGGTTAAATGCCGAAACACAATATTTTGCAAGAGCTTATGTTACAAATTCTGTAGGAACAGCTTATGGTAATGAGTTTAATTTAAGAACATTATCTGCACCTGCAAGTGCGCAAGCTACAAACATAGTAGCTACGGCATCAGCAGCAGGCGTTATTAATGTATCTTGGGATGCAGCTACATTTCCTGGATCTGGTGCAACTAGAGCTGGTTATGCTTTGATTTATGCTACAGGAACACCAACTCTTTCCTCAGCGAATGGAAGTTCACCTGCAGCAGGTGTTGGTACATTGGTAACAATTGCGCCAACAATTTTACCTGCTACACCAGGTGTATCATCCTCAATTTCAGGATTAACTGGTGGTACAACATATAATTTTCTTTTAGTTCCCTTTACTTTTGATGGAACAAATGCCACAACATACAATTATTTAACAAGTGGAGCACTAACAACTAGTCAAACAGCTGTTGCTGCGCCGAGTGTAACAAGCACTGCGGCGAGTTCAA
>CANLGD010000008.1 GCA_947490145.1 Flavobacteriia bacterium | reverse complement strand
AAGTTAACCGTTAACGCCAGTTCAAAGAACTTTAAAGAAATAAACAAAGCGCAGTTTTGATTGTTTTAACTAACTGAAATAAAAAAACACATGAAAAGAATTTATCACCTTAGTTCTTGTAGCACAAATCAACGCATTTTAAAGGAACTTGCTCCGTTATCTGAATTTGAATTCATCGATATCAAACATGACAACATTGATCCCCAAACATTGGATTGGTTAAAAGATAAAGTTGGTTCTTACGAAGTACTTTTTTCAAAAAAAGCCTTAAAATACCGTTCGTTGGGTTTAGATAAAATGCAACTTACAGAATCAGATTTCAGAAAACATATATTGGAGGAATATACTTTCTTGAAAAGACCTTTTATAATTTCCGGAGAAAATGTATTTATTGGTAATGCAAAAAATACAATTGCAGAAGCAAAAACAAAAATTTAAAAAATCATTACAAAGTTAATTATTCGATAAGCGGATTTTTGACAATAAATTTAATTTTTTAGGATTTTTTATTCTAACCATTTACACTTTTTTCTATCCATTTGCACTCAAAAACCTCGTTTCACGACACTTAGCAACCACAAGCGTCGATTATTTTATTAGTTTCAGAAAAGCAAGTAAGTTTGTTAAAATCAATATACAATTACATGCTAAAAGTATAAGGCTATGAAATCAAAAACTTACTTTTTTAAAAAAATTGCAAGCAAAGTTTTTGTTTTTATGATTGTTTTTTTTAACTGCTGTAATTCATTTGCAACAAATTATTATGTAAATGATGATTGCGCAACTCCAAATGTTTTTTGTGATGCAGGAGTCGTTGGTGCAAATGGAAATACTGGAACATCAAAAAGTTCTCCTAAAAGGACATTAAAACAAATATTTACTGCCTTTTCCGCATCATTCGCTGCTGGTGATACAATTTTTATTGATGCAGGATCATATGCAAATCTGGGAACAGATGCTGCGACTACTGAAAGTAAATTTAATGTTTCCGCAGCTGGACTGGTATTAATGGGCGCAGGTGTTACCAAAACTATTTTTAATAATAATAACATCGGAGTACTTGCTGATTATTTTATGCAAATTACAGCAAACAATACAGTTGTAAGAGATATGACTGTTAAAAAATACAACGGTGGTGCATCAAATTCAGGGACAGTATATAATAGAGGGACAGCTACCTTTAATACTGGCGGTCAAGCTTTTTCAATATTTGGTTGTACAGGTGTTTTGATAGAAAATGTAAATACATTTGACAATGGGAACAATGGAAATGCTGCTATTTCAATCGGGCAAAATACAACAATTGTTTTAAAAGGTGGTGGTTCTAATTGCAATGCTACAGGTTCCTCTTATAGCGGTGGGATTGACATCTTTGGCAATAATGTGAATGCAACAATACTAAATTATATTTTAGCCTACAATTCTAAGTCATCTTTTAATGGTTCAGGACTTCAAGTTGTAGGCCTTACAGGTTCAACATTTGTCTATGTAAAAAATACTGTGATTTCAAACAATATCGGTGGAGCCGGAGGTGGAGCTATTTATATCGATGGTGGAAATGTTACATTGAGAGAATGTAAAATTTTAAGTAACACAACTACTGGCTCTGCTGGGCCAAATCGCGCAGGTAATGGAGTTGCGATTGTTGGTGGGACTGTAAAAATAGCTAAAAGTGTTATTCAAAATAATTCATCAACTACCACAACTGATTTTGGTGGAGTTGGACTAACTCCGAGTAGTTCAAACATTATCTTAAGCATCGATTCTTGCTTGTTTTCAGGAAATGGAGGAACGAGAGCAAACGGAAAAGATTTAGGTGCCAGATTAGACGCGACTAAAACATTCTCTATAACCGTTAACGAGTCAACCTTTGGAACTTATGGAGCAAATAAAGCAATAGATATTGGTGGTGGAAGTACAAATTCATGTACGGGAAATTCTTTTGTAATAACAAACTCAGGAAATCCATCAATAATTTATTCAGGTGGCGGTACTCCAAATTGTGCTTTAGGTGCCGGTTCAAATACAACTGCTTCTAGCTTTACAGCAAACCCAATTGTACCTACATTTTCTGGTCCTTGCGGAAGTTTTGCATATTTACCAGTTGAGCTTTTAACATTTTATGCAACCTGCGAAAATAACTCATCTCAACTAACATGGACTACAGCATCTGAAAGAAATAATGATTATTTTCTAATTGAAAAAGGTGATTTAAATGGCGATTTTAAAATAGTAGAAAAAATAAAAGGTTCTGGTAATTCTAGTGACAGTAAACACTATAATTTTAGCGATTTATATGCATTTTCTGGAATAAGCTATTATAGACTTTCACAAGTTGATTTTAATGGGAAAAGTGAATTATTATCAACCGTTCCCTTCGAAAATAATTGCTTAGAAAGAGAAAAAAGTACATGTTATTACAATCCAACTTTAAATGAAATAACAATAAATGGTGAATTTAATCAATCTTCTGACTATAGCTTAAAATTGATTAACACTTTAGGTCAAATTATTTCAGAAACAACAATTAAAAAATCAGAAAAGTTAACTTTAAAATTAGATCAAGAAATAAGCAAAGCAGTTTATTTTATTTTAATTGAAGGAATTGAATTCAAAGAATCTATAAAAGTAGCGTTGTAATAATCAATATAGAAAAAATGAAACCATTAAATATCAATATTATTATAATTTCAATTTTTGCCTCTTGGTGAAAGGAAAAAGATATTAAGATGTCTTAACCTTTCTCAAAATCAGAGAAAGGTTTTTTATTAGTAAGAAAAATTTAAATAAACACTTAATACAAAGTAAAAATCATGTATTTCAACGAACAAACAGTAGTTTTTTTAGACGGCGAATTTATAAGGGCATCAGATGCGAAAGTAGGATTGTATAATCAAACAATGCATTATGGGAATGGCGTTTTTGAAGGAATTCGTTCTTACGATACTCCTGATGGAACTCGAATTTTTAAAGCAAAGGAACATTTTGATCGACTACATTATTCTGCAAAAATGATGCACATTGATCTAAAATATTCTTCCGAAGAATTAGAAAAATTAAGTTACGAATTGTTGGAAAAAAACAATTTAAAAGATGCATACATCAGACCTTTGGTGTATTTAGGTGAAAATATGTCTTTAACGCCAACTAATAAAGTTCATATTGTGATCATGGCTTGGGAATGGGGCAAATACTTGGGAGATAATATGTTAAAAGTATGCCTTTCCTCTTACCAAAGACCAAATCCAAAATCATGTCATGTTGAAGCAAAAGTAGTTGGACATTACACAAATTCCATTTTAGCAACAACCGAAGCAAAAGCAAAAGGATTTGACGAGGCGCTTTTAACTGATATGAACGACAACATTGCTGAAGGTCCAGGAGCAAATTTCTTTTTTGAAAAAGATGGAAAATTTGTAACAGCACCACTAGGAAATATTCTAGCTGGAATTACCAGAGCAACAGTTTTTGAATTGGCAAAGGACCTAGGTTTTGAAGTAGAAGAACGCTATTTTAAAGCCTCTGAAATTGAAACGGCTGATACAGCATTCTTTTGCGGAACAGCAGCAGAAGTTGTTGGAATTGAACAATTTAATGATTATAAATTCCCAATGAATTGGGAAGATACAAACGCTCGAATGATTCAACGTCGTTATAAATTGAGAGTTTCTAAAAATGAATACGAGAATTTACATATCTAAATAGATGTCATGAAATTAAATAAAAATGCTGAGAAAACTAACTTTATCATGCCAAAAAATGAAACACTCAGTGAGCAACAATTAATTGATAAATTACTTAAGGAAGCCAAATCTTTGGAAAGAAAAAGAAAATTATTAAAGCTAAAATAATGAGTTTAAATAAATATAGTAGGACAATAACCCAAGACGAAACACAACCAGCTGCGCAAGCCATGCTTTATGGAATTGGTTTAACAGAAGAAGATTTAAAGAAAGCGCAAGTTGGAATTGTTAGCACTGGTTACGAAGGAAATACTTGTAATATGCACTTAAATGAGCTTGCTAGAAATATTAAATCATCCGTTCAAAATGAAGATTTAGTTGGCTTAATTTTCAACACAATTGGAGTTTCTGACGGAATATCCAATGGCACAACTGGAATGCGTTATTCCTTGGTTTCGAGAGATGTAATAGCTGATTCCATTGAAACTGTAATGGGTGCACAGTGGTATGATGCCTTACTTGCTGTTGTTGGTTGCGATAAAAATATGCCTGGTTCAATTATTGGAATGGGAAGATTAAATCGGCCAGCAATAATGGTTTACGGTGGAACAATTCATTCTGGAAAATGGAAAGATGAATCTCTAAACATTGTTTCAGCTTTTGAGGCTTTAGGCAAAAAAATAAACAATACTATTTCTCAAGAAGATTTTAAAGGAATAATCAAAAATGCTTGTCCTGGAGCTGGAGCTTGCGGTGGAATGTATACAGCAAATACTATGTCTTCAGCAATCGAAGCACTTGGAATGAGTTTGCCTTATAGTTCTTCAAATCCAGCCTTGAGTAATGAAAAATTAAACGAATGTTTTGAAGCTGGAAAAGCTATAAAATTGTTATTGGAAAAAGACATTAAGCCTCGTGATATTATGACGAGAGAAGCTTTTGAAAATGCAATGGTAATTGTTTCTATTTTAGGCGGTTCAACAAATGCGGTTTTACATTTGATTGCAATGGCAGATTCAGTTGGTATCGAAATTACATTAAAAGATTTTCAAAATGTTACAGATAGAATCCCAGTATTAGCTGACTTAAAGCCAAGCGGAAAATATTTGATGGAAGATCTACATAATGTCGGTGGAATTCCAGCGGTTTTAAAGTATTTATTAGAAAAAGGACTAATTAATGGAAATTGTTTAACTGTTACAGGAAAAACAATGGCTGAAAATTTGAAAGAAATTTCTGAATTAAAAGTAGGTCAAGTTGTCATAAAGCCACTTGAAAATCCGATTAAAAAAACGGGACATTTACAAATGTTATTTGGCAATTTAGCAACTGAAGGTTCTGTTGCAAAAATTAGCGGAAATGAAGGCGAATACTTTGAAGGACCAGCTGTAGTTTTTGAAGATGAATTTGAAGTAATTACAGGAGTCCAATCAGGGAAAATTAAAGCTGGAAATGTTGTTGTGATTAGAAGTTGTGGACCAAAAGGTGGACCTGGAATGCCAGAAATGTTGAAACCAACTTCTGCAATAATGGGCGCTGGTCTTGGTGACAAGGTTGCTTTAATAACTGATGGAAGATTTTCTGGCGGTTCACATGGATTTGTTGTAGGGCATATTTCTCCTGAAGCTTATGATGGTGGAACAATTGCTCTCGTCGTTGATGGAGATATTATTTCAATTGATGCAAAAAATAATACATTGGAATTGATAATTTCTGATGAAGAATTACTTTTAAGGAAAAGTAGGTGGCAAAAACCTGAATTGAAAGTAAAAAAAGGTATTTTATATAAATATGCAAAATGTGTTTCCTCCGCTTCAAAAGGATGTGTAACAGATAAATAAAATTAAAAAATGAGTAAAAATATAAGAGGTGCAGAAGCCGTCATGCAAAGCCTAATTGCTGAGGGAGTGACAACAATATTTGGTTATCCTGGAGGAGCAATTATGCCTATTTATGATGCATTGTATGATTTCAAAGATTCAATAAATCACATTTTAGTTCGCCACGAACAAGGAGCGATTCATGCAGCTCAAGGTTTTGCTAGAACGTCAAAAAAAGCTGGAGTTGTTTTCGCAACTTCGGGTCCAGGAGCAACAAATTTAATTACTGGGTTAGCTGATGCAATGATCGATTCCACACCAGTTGTCTGCATCACAGGCCAAGTTGCTTCTCATCTATTAGGAACTGATGCTTTCCAAGAAACAGATGTGATAGGAATTTCTATGCCAGTCACAAAATGGAATATTCAAGTAACAAATGCTGATGAAATTGCTTCTGCTATTGCAAAGGCATTTTACATTGCAAAAAGTGGCAGACCTGGACCTGTTTTAGTAGATATTACTAAAGATGCTCAATTCGGAATGACTGAATTCTTATATAAAAAATGTAAGGAAATAAGAAGTTATTTTCCAAAACCTACACTGAATCATTTTGCCATTGAAAAAGCTGCGCAATTAATAAATACTGCTAAAAAACCATATATTCTTGTTGGACAAGGAGTTATTTTATCTTCTGCTGAAAAAGAATTTTTAGATTTCTCAGAAAAATCTGGAATTCCAGTGGCATCAACTCTTTTAGGACTTGGAGCATTTCCAACAAACCATCCACAATATGTGGGGTATTTAGGAATGCACGGAAATTATGCCCCAAATGTGCTTACAAATGAATGTGATGTTTTAATAGCTGTTGGAATGCGCTTTGATGACCGCGTTACAGGTGATGTTTCTCGTTATGCCAGACAAGCAAAAGTAATTCACTTGGATATTGATTCTTCTGAATTTAATAAAATTATAAAAGCGGAAATCTGTATTCATGCTGATGCAAAAGAAGGACTGCGAGAATTGACAAGTTTGGTTCTTAAAAAAGAACACCGTCTTTGGAGAAATGAATTTAAAATTTTAGAAAACGAAGAATATGATAAAATAATTAAAGATGCAATTGAACCTTCTGACGATCATTTAAGAATGGCGGAAGTTGTTAGAATGCTTTCTGATAAAACGCAAGGAAAAGCAACAATTGTTTCAGATGTTGGTCAACACCAAATGATAACTTCACGTTACTATGAATTCCAAAGAACCAAAGCAAATATAACTTCTGGAGGATTAGGAACAATGGGTTTTGCCTTACCGGCAGCAATTGGTGCAAAACTAGGTGATCCAAGCCAAACAGTAGTGGCAATTATTGGAGACGGAGGTTTTCAGATGACTATTCAAGAACTTGGAACAATTCTTCAGTTCAAAATCGATATAAAAATCATGATTTTGAATAATAATTTTTTAGGAATGGTTAGACAATGGCAGCAATTATATTTTGACAAACGATATTCATTCACAGAAATTGTAAATCCAAATTTTACAAAAATTGCTGAAGGTTACGAAATTTCAGCCTTAAAAATAAATCAGCGTAATGAGTTACGTGCTGCTATCGAAACAATGTTAAAACATCCAAAAGCATTCTTATTAGAAGTTATTGTAGAAAAAGAAGAAAATGTTTTTCCAATGGTGGAAACAGGTGCATCCGTTTCAGAAATAAGATTAAACTAAATCAATATGAATCAAACATATAACATATCCATTTTTACTGAAAACACAGTAGGAATGTTGAACAGAATTACAATTATTTTCACACGAAGACACATTAATATTGAAAGTATTACGGCTTCTCAATCAGAAATGGATGGAGTTCATCGCTACACAATTGTAGTCAATATTAGTCATGAATTAGTTCAAAAAGTTGTTGCTCAGATTGAAAAACAAGTGGAAGTTTTAAAGGCATTTTATCACACAGATGATGAAGTTGTTTATCAAGAAATAGCCTTATTTAAAATCCCGACTGAATATTTTATACAAGAAGGTGGAGTTGAAAGAACTATTCGAGCTCATCATATCAGAGTTTTGACAATGGAAAAAGAATTTGTTGTGCTTGAAAAAACTGGAAGACCTGAAGAACTTAAACTACTTTTCAACGAATTGAAACCATACGGATTGTTAGAATTTGTCCGTTCTGGAAGAGTAGCAATTACAAAACCAATGAAAACCTTAGTGGATCATATATCAGATCTAAAAGCAGGAATATTATAAATGATTTAAAATGGAAAATTACTTCAATAAACTATCTTTAAGAGAACAGTTAAAACAATTAGGAACATGCGAATTCATGCATAGAAACCAGTTTTTGGATGGTGTAAATCCATTACTTGGGAAAAAAATTGTTATAATTGGTTGCGGTGCACAAGGATTAAATCAAGGATTAAATTTAAGAGATTCAGGTTTAGATATTTCATATACTTTGAGAAAAGAAGCGATAGAAACTAAAAGAACTTCTTGGAAAAATGCAACTGAAAATGGATTTTTTGTCGGAACTTATTCAGATTTAATTCCAAGCGCAGATTTAGTAATCAATTTAACCCCAGACAAGCAACACGCACAAGTAGTGAATGAAATCATGCCTTTAATGAAAAAAGGTGCAACTTTATCTTATTCCCATGGATTCAACGTAGTGGAACAAGGTATGGAAATAAGAAAAGATTTAACTGTGATAATGGTTGCGCCAAAATGTCCTGGAACCGAAGTAAGAGAAGAATATAAACGTGGTTTTGGTGTTCCAACTTTAATTGCCGTTCACCCGGAAAATGATCCTGAAGGTAAAGGATGGGAATTAGCGAAGGCTTACACCGTTGGCACTGGTGGACACAAGGCTGGAGTTTTGAAATCATCATTTGTTGCTGAAGTAAAGTCAGATTTAATGGGCGAACAAACAATTTTATGCGGTGTTCTGCAGACTGCGTCGATTCTTTGCTTTGATAAAATGATTGAACTTGGAATTCAACAAAATTATGCGGCAACTTTGGTTCAATATGGTTGGGAAGTTATAACCGAAGCTCTAAAACATGGCGGAATTACAGCTATGATGGATAGGCTTTCAAATCCAGCAAAAATCAAAGCAAATAACATTTCAAATGAATTAAAAGAAATTCTAAAACCATTATTTGAAAAACATCAAGATGATATCATGAGTGGGGATTTTTCAAAAACAATGATGGAAGATTGGAAAAATAATGATGAAAAATTGCTAACTTGGAGAGACCAAACAGCGAAAACCAATTTTGAAAAAACGGATTCTACAGCAAAAATAGGTGAACAAGAATTTTTTGACAATGGTTTATTGATGGTTGCATTTGTGAAAGCAGGTGTTGAATTGGCTTATGAAATCATGGTGGACACAGGGATTAAAGAAGAATCTGCTTATTATGAATCTTTACATGAACTTCCATTGATTGCAAATACACTAGCTAGAAAAAAATTGTATGAAATGAATAAAGTAATTTCAGACACGGCAGAATATGGGTGCTATTTATTTGATCACGCGTGCAAACCACTTTTAGCTAACTTTATGAAAAACATTGATGTTTCCTTGATTGGTAACAATTTCAATAAATCCTTGGCTAATGTTGTTGATAATAAAACAATTATTGCTATAAATCACTCCATTCGATCTCATGAAATCGAAAAAATTGGCTTGGTGTTGAGAAAAGCAATGACTGATATGAAAACAATAAATTCCTAAAAAAAGCACAATTAATGATTTCTCTTGAAACAATAAAATCAGCTGCACTAAATTTAGAAAAAGTAATTGTGAAAACACCTTGTTCACAAAATTTTAATTTTTCCGATAAATATAATGCAACAATTTTCTTGAAAAGAGAAGATTTACAAGTTGTTCGTTCCTATAAAATAAGAGGAGCTTATACCAAAATTTCAAGTCTAAATGAAAATCAAAAAGCGCTAGGTGTTGTATGCGCAAGTGCTGGAAATCATGCACAAGGTGTTGCTTTATCTTGTAAAAATTTAGGAATAAAAGGTGTGATTTTTATGCCCTCAACTACCCCTAGACAAAAAATTAAGCAAGTAGAATTATTTGGGAAGGATTCTGTAGAAATTATTTTAATCGGTGATACTTTTGATGATGCCTATAAAGAAGCAAAACAATTTTCGATTGACAACAAATATGAATTTATTCATCCATTTGATGATGAAAAAGTAATTGCTGGTCAGGGAACAGTAGGTTTAGAAATATTATACGACATAAAAAACCAAATTGATTATTTATTTGTACCAATAGGTGGTGGTGGTTTAGCTGCTGGACTTTGCTCTGTTTTTAAGCAATTAAGTCCAAGTACTAAAATAATTGGAGTTGAACCTGAAGGCGCAAGTTCGATGAAAAGCTCAATTAAAAATGGAATAAATACAACACTTGAACACATCGATAAATTTGTTGATGGAGCGGCTGTAAAGCGAGTTGGAGATTTAACATTTGAAATATGTAAAAATAATTTACAAGATGTAATTTCTGTTCCTGAGGGAAAAGTCTGTACAACAATTTTAAATTTATACAACGAAGAGGCGATGGTTGTTGAGCCTGCTGGAGCTCTAACAATTGCTGCTTTGGATTTTTATAAGAGCGAAATAAAAGGAAAGACTGTTGTTTGTATTGTAAGTGGAAGTAACAATGATATCACAAGAACGGAAGAAATTAAAGAAAGATCTTTGTTTTATGAGGGATTAAAACATTATTTTTTGATTCAATTCCCACAAAGACCAGGAGCATTAAGAGATTTTGTAACATTCGTTGTCGGTCCTGAAGATGACATTACTTATTTCCAGTTTTCAAAGAAAAACAATAGAGAAAGCGGACCAGCGGTTGTCGGAATTGAACTTAAAAACAAAGAGGATTTCAAGAAAATATGTGATAATCTGCAGGAATTGCATTTTTCTTTCGAATACCTGAATGATAATCAGGCATTGTATAGTCAATTGATTGGATGAAAATTAATCCTCAAATTTTCCTTGAATATAAGATTGATAAACCATTCCAGTTGCATCTTTAATATTTTGAAAGGAAACTTGTATTTTTTTATTTAAATACTTTTTTTGATTACTCAACAATAATCTAATAAAATCATCATCGTATTCACAGCGAATCGTGCTTGTATATCCATTTTTTTTGCGCGAACCCACGCTCAAAAAATTAGTGGCATTTATATCAAAAATTCCTTGAAAAGTAATTTCAAATTCATCTTTTTGGTCTAAAACTTTTTTAGCTCTTTCAATACTTAAAGCATGTAACTCAGTTGGTGAAAAGGAGGCATTATCAATATCTTCTTCGAAATCCACCCTTTTTTCAATCGTTTTTTCTACTTTTTCTTTTTTATCGTAATAAGAAATTCTTTCAATAAATTTTGGTGCAGATTTTATCGTTCTGTCCTCCATGTATTCGCGTGTTAAAAAAATATTCCCATCCTTCAAATAAAAAGCATTTATTCCGGTGTTTCCTTTTTCTCCATCATTAAATTCTTCTTCAATTTTTAGAATCTCATCGTTTGAAGACAAATGAGCATACACAACAACAAATTCGCCATTCTCAAGCACGTATCTTAAAGATGTTACAACTTTTCCAGATGTCTCAATTTCAGTATCAATTGACTTCATTTCAGCATTCATGGCATCTTCTTGACTTAATTTAGTTGTAATAATTTTTTCTTTCTTCTTATGTTCAGAACAAGAAGAAATATTAAATAAAAAAGTTATTAGGATGATTCCAAGAAATAGTTTACCAAAGATTGTGTGAAAATTCATAGTTTTTTTAACGTATAAGGAGTGTGTAAAAAGTAACATTTTACAATTAATTGCTCTCAAAAAAAATCAACAAAAAAAGGCCATTTAAAATGACCTTGAAATGTTAATTAAGTAAAATTTATTTAGAAGCTAAATCCGCACTTGCTGTTGTATTTGCGCTACCATAAGCATCACAATTACCTTTAGAAGAACCACAAGATGCTAATAATAAAATAAATAATGCATTCATTAATATCAAGGCGAATATTTTTTTCATAAGACTTATTTTTTATATAGAACCCAAAATTACTAAAAAAGTTACTATAAAAAAAATATTTTTTAAAACAATTCGTTCTTGAAAGAAATATTTAAGCTAAATTGCAATCAGTTTTTACTCAATGAATCGTCTTCTAATTTTCTTTTTTTGTTTGAATTCTTTTTTTTCTGTTTCTCAGAAAGAGTACAAATTAAATTTTACAAATGACACATATAAAAAAATTAAAAAAAATCCAAATATCTCTTTTAAAGACAGTGTTCAAGCAAGTATTTACCTCAAAGAATTAAAATATTTAGCTGTGAAAAAAGGATATTTACTTGCATCAGTTGACACATTTTTCTACAAGAAGAATAATTTAACAGTTAGTTTTTACCTGGGCGCAAAATTTAAAAAAGCGCACTTAAATATTTCAAAAGACGATTTAAATTTTATAAAAAGAAGAGGGAATATTAATGAAAAAATAATATTAAATCTTGCTTTTACCCCAAAAGAAATAAGTTTTATTTTACATGAAATACAAAAAACGTATGAAAATAATGGATATCCATTTTCAAAAGTTTTTTTGAGAGATATTGAAATTAAAGACGAAGATTTAAACGCGCAATTGGTGGTTCTAAAACAAAAAGAATTTAAAATTAAAAAAATAAACCTGGTTGGAAACCCCTTAGTTTCGCAAAAATTAATTTCATCATATATTCAAATTAAAGAGGGAGACTATTTTAATCAGGAAAAAATAAATGAAATTAGTTCAAAAATTAAACAAATAAGTTTTATTAATGAAATTAAACCTGCAGAAATCTTGTTCACAGTGGATGGTGTTGAAATATTTCTCTATTTAAAAGCAAAACCCGTAAGTTTAATTAATGGAGTTGTCGGACTTCAACCTGATCCTGTAAAAAATAAACTTTATTTGACTGGAGAATTGCGTTTAAAACTAGTGAATGTGCTTAAAAAAGCGGAATTATTTGACCTCAATTGGAGAAATATCCAAGCTCAAACCCAATCGTTAAAAATCCAAGGTAATTTTCCAAATCTATTTCAGACATCCTTTGGAATTGATGGACAATTTCAGTTGTACAAACGAGATTCAACTTTTATCGAGATTAAAAGTACCTTAGGAATTCAGTACGCACTCAAACAAGGAAATTTTTTGAAGGCTTTTTACCGAAAAAACACTTCATCAATTTTAAATGGAGGAAATTCCAATTCAAACTTTGTTAATTTAAAATCTGTAGAAACAAATTTTTACGGATTATCACTATCAAAACAAAATTTAGATTATTTACCAAATCCCAGAAAAGGAATTTCCATGCTTATTGAAGGAACGATTGGAAACAGAAAAACAAATGATAATTTAAAAGTAATTGATGAAACAACTTATAAATTTGAATTGAATGCACAATGGTTTATTCCATTATCAAAAAGACATATTTTGCGTTTAGCTAATTTTTCAGAAAGCTATTTTGCTCCTTCCTATTATCAAAATGAAGTATATCGTTTTGGTGGGCAAATTTCCTTAAGAGGATTTAACGAAGAAGAAATTTATGCCACTTCAAGAAGTGTTTCTAGTTTAGAATACCGTTTTTTATTGGATCAAAACTCCTATTTATTTGCCTTTTTTGATCAAGCTTGGTACGAAAATAAAGCATCAAAATTTGTTACAGATACTCCTTTTGGATTTGGTGCAGGATTCACTTTTGGAACAAATATTGGAAATTTTGCCATTTCTTATGCATTGGGAAGTCAATTAGGAAATCAAATTCAATTTAGAGACGGTAAAATCCATTTTGGATATGTAGCATATTTTTGATTATCCTCCTAAAATCAAAAAGCTGGATAAAACGTTTTTTACCCAGCTTTTCTTCAAACGATATGCAGTTAGTCTTGTTCAATTACTTCTTCCAAAATCATTTTTGGATCAACTTTCACAAGAGCGTTTTTAATCTTTGTTTCTAATTCTAGCATTAATTCTGGATTATCACTAATTAAATTTTTCACAGCGTCTCTTCCTTGGCCTAATTTTGTTTCGCCATAAGAAAACCAAGAGCCACTTTTTTTCACGATGTTTAATTCAACACCTAAATCAACTATTTCACCCACTTTGGAAATTCCTTCACCGTACATGATGTCAAATTCAGCTTTTCTAAATGGCGGAGCAACTTTGTTTTTTACAACTTTTACTTTAATGTGGTTACCTAAAACCTCCTCACCGTCTTTAATTTGTGCTGCTCTTCTAATATCAACCCTAACAGATGCATAAAATTTCAAAGCATTTCCACCAGTTGTTGTTTCTGGATTTCCAAACATTACACCGATTTTATCACGTAATTGATTGATAAAAATACAACAGCAATTCGCTTTTGAAATTGAACCAGTTAATTTTCTTAATGCTTTTGACATCAAACGTGCTTGCAATCCCATTTGAGAATCACCCATTTCTCCTTCGATTTCTGCTTTGGGTGTTAAAGCTGCAACAGAATCTATGATCAATAAATCGACCGCACCAGAACGAATTAAGTTATCAGCAATTTCCAATGCTTGTTCACCATTATCTGGTTGAGAAATTAACAAATCATCGATGTTTATTCCTAACTTTTGTGCATAAAATTGATCAAAAGCATGTTCCGCATCAATAAAAGCAGCAATTCCACCTTGTTTTTGTACTTCAGCAATTGCATGTAAAGCCAGAGTTGTTTTTCCTGATGATTCTGGTCCATATATTTCTATGATTCTTCCTTTTGGATAACCATTTACACCCAGAGCGATGTCTAAAGTTAATGATCCCGAAGGAATTACTTCAATTTCCTGAATTGGAGAATCTCCTAATTTCATTACAGTTCCTTTACCGTAAGTTTTGTCTAATTTCTCCATTGTTAATTGAAGAGCTTTTAATTTGTCTACATTTACTTCTTTAGCTGCCATATCGTTTTTTATTTGTTAATTTTAGTTTTATATTTATTTTAATCCTCGTTTAAAAATCTAATAAACTGTGAAACTTTTGTTTTCATTAATTTTATGTTACAAAGGTATAACTGGAAGTACGTAAATATTTTACGTACTTCTTTTTTTTTATTGATTTTTATAAATTTCGATTATTTCTTCTGCATGTGCTTTGGTTTTTGGTTTTTCTATAATTCCAATTATCTCGTTTTTTTCATTCATGATAAAGGTAGTTCTATGAATTCCATCGTAAACCTTGCCCATAAATTTTTTAGTTCCCCAAACGCCAAAAGTTTCAATTACATTTTTTTCTGTGTCGCAAATTAATGGAAATGGTAAATCATACTTTTCAATAAATCTTTTATGAAGTTTTTCATCATCCATACTTACACCAATAATTGAAATTCCCCATTCTTTTAATTTTTCGTAATTATCTCTAATATTACAAGCCTGAACGGTGCAACCAGGCGTTAAATCTTTGGGATAAAAATAGATGACCCACTTTTTTCCTTCAAATTGCTTGGAATCAATGGAATTTCCGTTTTCATCATTTGCTGAAAAACTTGGCGCTTGATCGTTTAATTTTAAATGTTTCATTTGTTTTTAATTAATTTGTTTAAAACTTAAGCTTAAATGTGATTAATTTTTAATCAAAAGTAAATACAATTTTTTAATTTGCAAGTTTTTTAAGCTTTTTTTTCAAACAATTTATTTTCTGTAAAGTTTATTTCTACTGAAATATCTGTAATTTTGGACTTTTGATTAATTTCCCCAAGAAAATTATTCTTGAGGAAATTTTCTATACACTTATGATTTTAGGTTTAGTCAAAAGTGGTTTGTTTGGAAAAAGAGAGTGATTACAAGCCAATTACATGTTGGACTTCCACTTCAGTAATTTTTTGCAGTTTTCCTAGTTTTCCGATAAAGGTTCGATTTACAAGTTTACCAGTGATGACAATTTTTTTTCCTTTGGATCCGAAATTTTCAATAAATTGCGCAACATTGCCCCAGGCAAAAACTTTGTGCCATTCGGCAGTTCTTTTTCCATTTACAAAATTTTCTGTCGCCATGTTGAAGCGAGCAACTTTTGATCCATTGTCAAAGTTTGTAACACTTGGGTTTTCACCCATATTTCCGATTAATGTGACTTGATTTCTCATGATTTTTTTTATTATAATTATTAAAGTATTACTAAGTCGTTAATTTCAACTTCAGTGATAAATTTTCGATCTCCCGCCTGGTTTTTATAGAATCTTGAAACCAATTTTCCTTCAATCGCCAATTGAATTCCTTTTTGTCCTAATTCTTCCAAAATTGCAACCCAATTTCCCCAAGCTGTTATGCGGTGTGATTGATCTTTTTTTAAGGTATTTCCTGCTTCATCCAGATAGGTCTCCTGGGTTGACATTGAAAATTGTGCTAACTTTTTACCGTTTCCTAAACAAATAACCTTTGGTTCAGAACTTATTTTACCTATTAAATTTACGTGATTCATGACTTTGATTTTAATTTATTAATAATTTATTTAGATGAAATTGCTGTGTTTGTTGTACCATTAAAAATGACAAATTCAGAAACTTCAATTTCAGTTGAATAGCGTTTTTCGCCTTCTTTTGTTTGGTAATTATTGTTTATCAATTTACCATCAACTGCAATCTCAATACCTTTTTCTGTTATTTTCGCCAACAATTCTGCGGTTTTCCCCCAAGCCACAAGTGAGTGCCATTGTGTGTTGTCTAGCCAAGCACCAGATTTATCTTTTTTACGCTCGTTTGTAGCAAGTGAAAAACGTGTAACCACATAACCTCCTGTTAATGTTTTCGTTTCTGGTTTTGCACCAAGTCTTCCGATTAAACTTACTTTGTTTCTTAATGTGCTCATAATCTTTGTTTTTTAATTGTGTAAATAAAAAGTTAATTTGTGTCTGAGAATTTGTATGTTTGTTTCTTTCGACACTGCAAAATTGTAGGTAGTTCAAAATTAGATTCGGTTATTAACTGTTTGTATTTGTTTGTTACTCGAATATAACTAATTACAATTGGATATATATTTAATTTACAACTATTTAAATAAAATAAAAAATATTAGAAAAATTTGATTAAATTTGTAAAAACATCTAAATGATACTCTTTTTTGAGTTTTAAATTTTTGAAAAATGAAAAAGATCACATTATTTTTACTCTGTTTTTTGATCTATTCAAATGCTGCCTTCTCACAAGATGTCGATTCAATTTTTAGCGAGAAAACGAAATTATATTTCCATTTTGCTATAACCAAAGCAAATCAATCATTGGTAATTCATTTACATGGAGCGGTGAGTCAATTAAAAAGTTTAGAGAAAAATAAGATTTCAAACCTCAACAAATCACGAACTTGGGTGAAGAAATTTGGATGCAAGTTCATAAACGCTTATTTCACAAAATTGATTTTAACAGAAAATGTATATTTTGAAATTAAATAGTTGATTTTTATGTCAAAACTCTTGGTTTAGTCGTTGAAATAAATGGTAGTAGTCATGACGATAAAATAAAATTAGACAGAATTAGAGAGGAGTTCTCAATAGCGCAAGGATTAAAGGTTTATCATATTCAAGATTCAGATGTGAAACTCAATTTAGCTCGTGGGTTGCAGGATATAGAAAAGTATCTTATTAAAGAGTTTGGTAGGGTTTAAATTTGTTGCGCTTTGCACAACATAATTTGCAACCCCGTCCTGCGGACAACCCTCCATTGGAGGGGACTTGAAGTTCTTGCGTTTGCCAAAACTTATAATCTCACTTTTTCACCTCAATCAACTTCAAATAAGGATCTAAAAAAACCTCAACTTTATTTAATAGCAAACCATTTTTTGAGTTTCGACTTGAGTATTCGTACAAAATATAATAATAAGACAAATTGTTTTTATCGTCTGAAACTTCTTCTATTTTTTCAAATTTCTCATTCAAAAGATTTTTAGAATTTCCTTGAACATACAATCTAACATATTCTTTAATTAAATCACTTTTATCTAAACTTCCAATTTTATTGGCCACCTTCATCATTGAAAGCATAAAATTCAAAAATTCTTCTTGCTCTTTCCCAACTAAAGTTTGCAATTGAAAATCATAGAAATCGTAAAACGCTTTTTCAGATTCATCGGCATCATATCCAGGACTTATAAATGATTTTCGAAATTTATATTCAGCATAAAAATTTATTAATTTTTTACTGACATTTGCCGATTCAAGAATCTTTAGCGTGTTAATTTTGTTTTGCTGATTGACATAGATTTCAGCATTAAACGCTTCAAAAACAGAATCTTTCTCAATTCCAAAAACATGGTTTTCAACATAATAAATAGAACCAGTGTCTGAATAACAAATATTTTTCTGCATTTGAATTCTTTCCTCTAGTTTTTTGTCAATTATGTTTTGCTGTTCAAGCTTGTATTTTTTCTCAAAAAGTGAATCTAAGGTAAAAAAAGAAGTCGGTTTTAGAACCTTGGAATCTCCAAAACCATAAGACTTATATTTTAGATTTTGAGCTGTAAAATCTGCAGCAAGTGATTCAATTATTACTTGTTTTCTTTCCTTATCTCTGTCAATCGGAGTTTGAATTGGAACATATTTTAATCCACAAGAAAATACAAAGAAGCTTATAAAACCAATTAAAATTAACTTATGTAATGAAAATCGAAACATGGACGGGGCTTAGATTGCTCCAATCGTTTTTTCTAAATCTTTCACATAAACATCAACAATTTGTTTCAAAATGTTTTGATTTGAATTATTTCCTTTCACAATCATTTTTGTTCCCAAATTATCCGCTTCAATCGTAATATTTTTCAAGGCATAAAACGCTTTTGCTCCTTCTTGTAAATCCATTGATTTTAGATCCATTCCTTCAAAATTAACAAAAGCTGTAAAACCTTTTTTACCAAATTGAACTGCAAATGCTGGAATATTCAAACTTGAGGCTGTTGTTTTTCCTGAAGAAATAGTGATTTCTTTTTGGTTTAATTGAACTTTCATTCCATAAATATCAGAATTATTAGGGAAAAAAGCTTTTAACATTTCACTTACTTCTTGTCCTTTATTTCCAAGTCCAATGTGGATATTCGCTTCTGGAACCAAACTTCCATCTTTCATCATGTCGCCAAGCATCAACATTCCAATTTTTCCATTCAATAAATTTGTCAACGGTTTATCACCTAAAGTTGACATTGCCATTTGCATTTGGAAAGTAGAATTTGTCAATTCTCTTTTAAAATCTGGTGCGAAATCATCTAAAAACGATTCCATTTTTTGCATATTCATATTAAATGCTAAACCAATTCGTGCATTACCTTTTCCAAGTTTTGATAAAATTGTTGCTTTCGGATCTTCCTCAAAAAACATACGATCCATCAATTCTTTAGAAAATAAGTTTTTAGATTCAAAAACCGCTTGACCTTTTTCAAATGAAACTGTAGATTGAATATATGAATCGTTTACCATTGCCTCCAATTGTTTCTTTTTGTCTTTTGGTAAATTTGATAAAGATGTATTTGAGCCTGTATATAAATTTTGCATGCTAACACCAAAAATCATGTCGCCTTTTGCACTTAAAATTTCCTGAACTTTACCTTCAGATAGATCATTTTCAGTTTTTTCAAAAGCTTCTTTCAAAGCAGTTTTTCCTTCGTAATTTCCATTTCTAGTAATAAAAACCGCAACATTTTCTTTTATTCCAATGCTCACATCATTGTCTTGTGTGTATTTCATGCCGCTTTCTTCCTGCATCATCAAGCCTAAAGACGTTATTTTACTTGCCAATGAATCGGCATTTTTCACTTTCATAAAAGCAACAACATTTGCTGGATTTCCTTCCTTATCAAAAGGTCCTTCCATGGCAAAATGGACACTTTGACCTAAATCCAGAGCACTTTCATAAGCTTTCATTTCACTTACAAATAAAACAGAAACTTTGGGCACATTTTTATAATCTGCTTTTTCCAATATTTGTTTCACATCAATTTTACCAAAAACAACAACGTTTGAATTGTCTTTCATGTAAGCCGAAAGATATTCTGCTGAAGTTCTATTTTTTGAGTCACTTGAACAAGAAGCTACTAAAAACAATAAGATAAGTGCGAAAAAAATGGTTTGCTTTTTCATTTTGTATATTATATGATTATTTTATAAATTGCCTTTTTTAGTTTATGTATTCAAAACTAAATATAATTTTTGGATCAAGTTTAAATAATTTTATTTTTTGAACAATCTTTTAATAAATTAACAGAAAAACTAATCTTTTCTGCATTTCAATCGTTTCACAAATATTTTACCGTTTTAGCTTTTGAGTAACGTAACCCTAATCTTTATGAAAATTATATTCTCTTTCAATTCGGTATGTTATTTCATTTTTTTTTCAATATTAAATGAAATATTAAGTTTATATTATTTTGTAAAATAACTTTTTGTACTTTTATCAGTCTTATCGAAAAAAAATCACCTTGAAAAAAACTTTATTTTCGCTTTTTCTACTTTTAAATTCAATCGTTTTTTCTCAATCCTTAAAGGGAAAAATTACTGATAACATTGGGGCTGAAATTCCTTTTGCTAAAATTCGTGTAAATAATACAAGTTACGGAACTGTTGCCAATGCGCTTGGAGTTTTCGTCTTGGAACTAAAAATGGGTACTTATCAAATGCTTGTTTCTGCTCCTGGCTTTGTTCCAAAATTGGATTCCATTACAATTGATCAAGATTTTAACACTTTTGATATCACTTTACTCCCGGTTGTGCAAGAATTGAATGAAGTAGTTGTACTTTCCATCACAAAAAAAGAACGTGGAAAAGAAATCATGAAAGAAGTAATTAATAAACGTTCTTATTTTAATGATTTAATTACAGAATATTCCTGCGATACCTATTGCTTTTCTTCTTTAGAAAAAGAGAAAAAAGATACCATTTTTAAAGATTCAATTATCGGAAAAGAAAAATTAAATTTAATTGAATGGCGAGCAAAAACTTCTATTGATAAAAACAATCGTTACAAAGATGAATTCTATGCCTACAATGATTTCACCGATCCAATGAAAAGTTTTAGAGGTGAAACAACACAAGTCGGAATAACTTTGGGTACAGGAAATGAAGGTCAGATTGCTCCAGATGCTAAAGAAGCATCAAACCCATATCTTTTCGTCACAAGTATTAAAGATGCAAATGTAAATATCTTTGAAAATTTACTGGATCTACCAAAGTTAACTTCAAATCCCATTGTTTCTCCAATGGCTTATAATGCTTTTGTTTATTACAATTTTTACTTGAAAAATTCATTCAATGACGAAGCAGGAAGATTTTTGTACGAAATAGAAGTAAAACCAAAATTTGATTACGAAGCTTTATTTGAAGGCACACTTTTTATCCGCGATTCTTCTTGGGAAATTGTTTCATACGAATTGGGAATAAATCCTCATGCCTTGACTTATTTCAAAGAAATAAGAATGGTTTGTGATTACGAAAAAATTAATGGAAGATTAATTCCAAAAAGAAGAGAATTTGTTTACAATATCAAGGAAGAACAAACAAAAATTAACGGCTTAATTCGTGTGATTCACAGTGATTATACTTTTAATGTTGATGATTCTAAAAAGAATTTTTGGCTCGAAGCAAGTGTTTATACGGATGATGCTTTTGACAAAGACACTGCCTACTGGAATTCAAAAAGACCATTTACTTTAAAAGATTTAGAAAAAAAATTCATTCACGAACAAGACAGTATTATCACTTATCATGAAAGTGATGAATACATGCGCAAAAACGATAGCTTAAGAAATAAAGTTAAATTACTTGACTTAATTTTTAACGGTTATGGTCATGTAAATTCATTCAAAAAATATGAATTTCATGTTGGAGGAATTTTTGAACAAATTGTACCTTTTGGAGTTGGTGGATATCGTCATCGCTTAAATGTTTCCTATACTAAAGAATTTAAAAACGGAAAAGCTTTTAGTGTAAACCCACAAATTGATTATGGTTTTTTAAACAAAGATTTAAAAGGAGCCTTTGGCGGAAGTTACACCTATAATCCAAAAAGATTTGCAAAAATTGCTTTTGAAGTTGGTGATGTATATGATTTTATCAATAATTATCAGAACATTACAGGGACTTTTTCTCCAGGAAATCGCGTTAGAAACCAAAAATTTGAATTGAGTCATCGTTCTGAAATTATCAATGGTTTGTATTTAAAAGTCGGAACATCTTATTCAAATCGCCAATCAATTGATAGTTTACAATATCCATCTTGGGCAAGTTTTGAGAATTTTGGATTCTTTGCAAAACCTTTACCTTTTGAAGGATACAAAATTTTTATGACAACAATTGATTTTGAATATCATTTCAGACAGAAATACATAATGCGAAAAAATAAAAAAATATTGTTAGGAACACCTTGGCCGGTTTTAAACTTACACTATAAAAAAGGTTATCCAGATCTTTTTGGTACACAATCTAATTTCGATTATGTAGAATTTCGAGTTGATGATGTTATCAAATTAAATACTTTCGGAAATACTGAATTAAAATTTGTTTCAGGAATGTTTTTACAAAAGAAAGATTTACGCGTAATTGAACACAAGTTTTTTAGAACTTCGGATCAAGGTTTTTTCTCAAATCCACTTAATTCTTTGCAATTATTAGACACAGCATTAAATACCAATAATTCTTACTTTCAATTCAATTTCATTCACCATTTCAATGGTTTTTTCTTAAATAAAATCTGGGGAATTAATAAATTAAAATTGGAAGAAACAATTGGAGGAGCGATGTTAATTATTCCTGATGCAAATTTTGCACAAGTAGAATTTTATGTTGGTTTAGAACGTAAATTTAGAATAAGAAAAGAAGTTTTCAAAATCGGAATTTATGCCGTCACAGCAGATAACACTTTTGAAAAAGCAAATATCAATTTTAAAGTTGGATTTAATTTCTACAATGCTTTTTCTGATAAATGGGATTATTGAGTTTAATTAAACCCTCAAATGTCCTTACTTTCTGTAAATGGTATATTAAACCAAACGATAACTTCGGCATTATTTTACTTATGTTCAAATTTTTAATCCACCAAAAAGCAAGCATCCATCGAAAATTCCTAAATATTTCACTTTTTCACTTGTTATTACGGAAACATTCAGTAATTTTGCACCGAATTTAAAGGGTTTTTTAACAAAAAAATTGCAAAATGATTATGAAAAGTACTGTAAAATCTATATTCTTAGCGCTTTTAACTATTTTTTATTTGAATGTATCATTCGCTAATTCTGAGGCAAAAAATTCCACATCTCACAAAGAAAAAGAAGAATTTAATGTTGGTGAAATGATTATGCACCACATTAAAGATGCACACGAATGGCATTTATTTGGACCAGAACATGGAGGAACTTCAATCTACTTGCCAATAATTTTAATTGATGGAGGTTTAAAAACTTTTTCATCTTCTAATTTTTACCACGGTGAAATCAAAACTTCTACTGATCACAAAACACATCAAGAAGTTGAATATTTAGCTGGAACAGGTGCAGCAGCAGGTTACGCAATGTTTCACGAAAAAATCTATAAATTAGAAAACGGAACATTAAGTTTTGAAGATGGTCACGTTCACGGAGCATTAAAACCTTTTGATGTTTCTATAACTAAAAATGTTGTTTCTTTATTTTTCGGCGCTTTTTTCATTATTATCATAATGGGATCAGTTGCAAGATTCTACAAAAAAAATGGTGCTGTTGCTCCAAAAGGATTAGCCAAATTTTTAGAACCGCTTGTAGTTATGGTTCGTGACGATGTTGCAAAAGCAAATATTGGAGAACATAAATACAAAAAATACGTTCCTTATTTATTGACAATATTTTTCTTTATTTTCTTTAATAATTTATTAGGAATGATTCCTTTCCTTCCAGGAGGAGCAAATTTAACTGGAAACTTAACTGTTACCATGTTTTTAGCAATTTGTACCTTAATTGTAACATTAGCTTCTGCGAATGGAAATTACTGGAAACATATTTTTGCAACACCAGGAGTTCCAATCGCTTTATTACCAATTATGATTCCAATTGAAATCGTTGGAATTTTCACAAAACCTTTCGCCTTGATGATTCGTTTGTTTGCGAATATGACTGCTGGTCACATCATCGTTTTAGCATTAATTTCAATTATCTTTATAAACCAAAATGTCGCTTGGGGAGCTTTATCTGTTCCAATGGCATTATTTATTTCGGTGTTGGAATTATTAGTTGCTTTCTTACAAGCATTCTTATTTGCAATGTTATCAGCATTGTTTATCGGAGCAGCAGTTGAAGAAGCACACCATTAATTAGTAACTTTTTAATACACATATAATATGTACGGAAGTATAGCAGCAATCGGAGCAGGAATCGCAGTTTTAGGTGCGGGTCTAGGAATTGGAAGAATCGGTGGTTCAGCAATGGACGCAATCGCAAGAAATCCAGAAGCTTCAGGAAAAATTACAACAACGATGATTATCGCAGCAGCGTTAATCGAAGGTGTTGCTTTATTCGGAGTAGTTGTAGGATTACTAGGAGGAGCAAAGTAAATTAAATATGTGCCACAACGGTTGGTTGTGGCACTATTTTATTTTTAAATTAAAAACAAATTAATACTAAATAAAATGGATTTAATATTGCCTGATTTTGGTCTTTTAATCTGGACTTCTATCGTTTTTCTTTTGTTAATGTTTATCTTGACAAAGTTTATTTGGAAACCAATTTTAAGCTCTGTAAATGAAAGAGAAACTAAAATTTCTGATTCATTAGCTTTAGCTGAAAAAACAAAAGCTGAAATGATTTTGTTGCAATCTCAAAACGAAAATTTATTGAAAGAAGCGCGTGCTGAAAGAGATAAAATCGTTAAAGATGCTCACGAAACAGCTAGCAAAATGGTTGAAGATTCAAAAGTTAATGCGAAAAACGAAGCTTCAAAAATCATTGCTTCGGCTCATCAAGCAATTGAGGTTGAAAAAGCTGCAGCATTTTCTGAATTGAAATCTTCTATCGCAGCTTTATCAATTGAAATCGCTGAAAAAGTTGTTAGAACTGAACTTTCTTCAGATGACAAACAAAAAGCTTTGGCTACGAAATTAGTTGCAGACATTAACTTGAACTAAGATTCTTATGAAAGTTACTAAATCAGCATCGAGATACGCAAAAGCTTTATTGGAATTGGCAATAGAAAACAATAAGATTGATCAAGTTTTAGCTGATATGCAAGCAATAAATACGGCTAACGCTGAAACAAAAGAGTTTCAATTGTTTTTAGATAGCCCAATTATTAATACAGACAAAAAAATTAATGTAATCAACGAGATTTTTTCTCAATTTGATGCATTAAGTTCTTCATTTGTTACTTTAATTGCAAAAAACAAAAGAGAAAATGCTTTGGTACAAATCGCTGATTCATTTATCTCTCAGGTTAAAACACATTTAGGAATTGTTCCTGTAACTTTGGTTTCAGCGCAAAAATTAGATGATGCAACAAAAGGCGCAATCATAGCGAAATTGGAAAAATCTATTACTGGAAAATTAGAAATAGACGAAAAAATTGATACTTCATTAATTGGCGGATTCATTGTTAGAATGGGCGACACACAAATTGATGCATCAGTTTCCACTAAATTAAGAAATTTACAAACAAGTTTGACACGTTAAGTGTTTTTGCTACAATAAATTAGAAATATGGCAGACGTGAAACCAGCAGAAGTTTCTGCAATCATTAGAGAACAGTTATCAGGATTCAAAACTGAAGCTGAATTACAAGAAATAGGTACAGTTCTTCAAATTGGAGATGGTATCGCACGTATTTATGGATTAAACGGTGTTCAGTACGGTGAACTTATTGAATTCGCTGGTGGATTGCAAGGAATTGCATTAAACTTAGAAGAAGACAATGTTGGAGCGGTACTTTTAGGACGTTCTTCAGGTGTAAAAGAAGGTGATACTGTTAAAAGACTTGGAAGAATTGCTTCTGTAAAAGTTGGTGAAGGTTGTGTTGGAAGAGTTGTTGATACACTTGGAAATCCAATCGATGGTAAAGGCGAAATTGCTGGTCAATTATACGAAATGCCAATCGAACGTAAAGCTCCAGGAGTTATTTTCCGTCAACCAGTTACTGAACCTCTTCAAACAGGAATCAAGTCGGTTGATGCGATGATTCCAATCGGACGTGGACAACGTGAGTTAATCATTGGTGATCGTCAGACAGGAAAAACAACTGTTGCAATTGATGCAATCATCAATCAAAAAGAATTTTACGATAGAGGTGAACCAGTTTTCTGTATCTATGTTGCAATTGGACAAAAAGGTTCAACTGTTGCTGGAATCGTTAAGAAATTGGAAGACGCTGGAGCAATGGCTTATACAGTTATTGTTGCATCAAACGCTTCAGATCCAGCTCCAATGCAATTTTACGCTCCAATGACTGGTGCAGCAATTGGTGAATATTTCCGTGACTCTGGTAGACCGGCATTAATTGTATTTGATGATTTATCAAAACAAGCTGTTGCTTACCGTGAGGTTTCTCTTTTATTACGTCGTCCTCCAGGTCGTGAGGCTTACCCAGGTGACGTTTTCTACTTACACTCCCGTTTACTAGAACGTGCTGCAAAAATTATCAATGATGATAAAATTGCTGCTCAAATGAATGACTTACCAGAATCTTTAAGAGGAATCGTAAAAGGTGGTGGTTCATTAACAGCATTACCAATTATTGAAACACAAGCAGGTGACGTTTCTGCATATATTCCAACAAACGTAATTTCGATTACTGATGGACAAATATTCTTAGAGTCAGATTTATTTAACGCAGGTATTCGTCCAGCAATTAACGTAGGTATTTCTGTATCTCGTGTGGGAGGAAATGCTCAAATTAAATCAATGAAAAAAGTTGCTGGTACTTTGAAATTAGATCAAGCGCAATACCGTGAGTTAGAAGCATTTGCTAAATTTGGTTCTGATTTAGATGCTGCAACAAAATCTGTTTTGGACAAAGGGGCAAGAAACGTTGAAATCTTAAAACAAAGAGAAGGAGATCCATATCCAGTTGAAAAACAAATTGCTATCATCTTTGTAGGTACAAAAGGATTAATCCAACGAGTTCCTGTAAACAAAGTAAAAGCTTTTGAAACCGAATATTTGAATTACTTAGAAGCAAAACATTCTGACGTACTACTAGCTTTAAAAGCTGGAAAATACACAGACGAAGCAACAGACGTTTTAACAAAAGTTGCTAAAGAAATCGCTGATAAATATTGATTAGACATTAGCACTTAGCTTTTAGTTGTATTTTTCAAACAACTAAAAGCTATTTTCTAAAAGCTAAAAGCTAAATAAACATGGCAAATTTAAAAGAAATACGTAATAGAATTGTTTCAGTTGGTTCAACGATGCAAATCACTTCAGCAATGAAAATGGTTTCTGCAGCGAAATTGAAACGAGCGCAAGATGCTGTAACGCAAATGCGTCCGTATGCTACAAAACTGAAAGAAATTTTAGGAAATTTAAGTTCTAGTTTAGATTTATCTGAAAATGCTTTTTCTGATACACGTGAAGTAAAAAATGTTTTAATTGTTGGAATTTCTTCTAACAGAGGTCTTTGTGGTGGATTTAACAACAACGTAATCAAGAAAGTTAATTTATTAATTGAAAATGAATATGCTTCTTGCAGTGTAAAAGTTTTATGTTTAGGGAAAAAAGTGACTGACGCATACAGAAGAAGTGACTCAAGAATCTTAAATTCAGAATTTGGTGTTGAAGATATTTATGCTGATTTATCTTTTGATAATTCTTCCATAATAGCACGAAGCATCATGGATAAATTTTTAGCCAAAGATTTTGACAAAGTTGTTGTAATTTATAATTCATTTATTAATGCAGCATCACAAGATGTAAAAACAGAACAATTCTTACCAATTATTCCAACAGTTGTTGAAGATGGATCATCAAGCGATTATATTTTTGAACCTTCAAAAGAAGAAATTGTTGATGAATTAATTCCAAAATCATTAAAAATTCAATTTTTTAAATCATTATTAGATTCTTATGCTTCTGAACATGGCGCTCGTATGACTGCAATGCACAAAGCAACAGATAATGCCTCTGAAATGAAGAAAAATTTAACTTTAAGTTATAATAAAGCAAGACAAGCGGCAATCACAAACGAAATCTTAGAAATCGTTGGTGGAGCTGAGGCTTTGAATGGATAAAAAGAGAGTAATGAATTTTGAGTGACATGCTAACTTAAAAAAAAACCAAAATCCCTAATTTTAAAAATTGGGGATTTTTTTTAAACTTTTTTTAACTCTACCTCAACCAAAATTTACAATTCATGAAAAAACCAGCTCTCCGACTTGGAGAATTAATCAAATTCACAGGAATTATATGTATTCTTATTTCTTGTGGCCCAAAAAACAATGAAGTAAATACCGAGGATAAAGAAATTGACTTAGATAATCTTTCATTTTGTGATTGCAAAAACAATAGATTTAATATAGATAGAGAAATTACAATAGAAAAGGATCCTGAAGCAAAAAAAGAGTTAGAAGCAGAATTATCTCTTTTTGACGAAAAATGTAAAAAAATATAATTTAGAAGAGGGAGCAACCGATAAAGAAAAAATTGATTATCAACTTGAATGGAACAAAAAAGCAACTAAATGTAATTAAAAAACTAAATGATACGCACATAAACCCAAGTTTAATTACTTGGGCTTTTTATTTATATAAATAAAATTACTACTTTCGTGACAAGAACAAAACATGGCAAAAATAAAACCTTTCAGAGCAATTCGACCAACGAGAGATAAAGCTCATCTTGTTGCAACTCGTCCAGTTTATACCTATAAAAAGACAATTCTCAAGGCTAAATTAGAGGAAAATCCTTACACTTTTATTCGGATAATAAATCCAGAATACAATGAAATTGTAAAGACAAAACCAAATTCAAAAGAGCGATTTTTGAATGTAAAATCAAAGTTTGAAGAATTTAAAAAAGCTGGAATTCTGATTCAAGATAAAGAAGAAAGTATTTATTTGTATCAACAAACAAAAGGAGAAAACATTTTTACGGGAATAATTGCTGGTGCAAGTGTGGAAGAATATCAAAATGATTCTATCAAAAAACACGAAGCAACAATCACAAGCCGCGAAGAAATGTTTACCAATTATCTAGATTTAGTTGGCTTTAATGCTGAACCAGTTTTATTGTCTTATCCACATAATTCTGAATTAGAAAAAATTTATGCTGAAATAAAAAAAGACCTACCAGAATATGAATTTTCAACCACAGATTGTATCAAACATGAATTGTGGATTCTGAATCAAAAAGATGAAACAAGAATTTTAATAGCTTTTGCAAAAATTGAAACAACTTACATTGCTGACGGTCATCATCGCTCAGCTTCCTCAGCTAAACTGGCAGATTTGTACAAAAATAAAAACATTAATAGTAACAATCACGATTATTTCTTGGCTTTTTTTATAGATGAAAATAGTCTAAATATTCTTGAATTTAATCGTTTAGTAAAGTCTCTAAAAAATATTGATTCCATAAAATTTTTAAATGATTTAGAAAAATGGTTTTTTGTCGAAAAATTATATTCTGCGGAAAAACCTAAAAAAGAACATGAAATTTGCATGAATTTAAAAAACCAATGGTATTTGTTGAAGTGCAGAAACGAAATAATCAATGAAAATAATCCTGTAGCTTGTTTGGATCCAGAAATTTTGACCCAATATATTCTGGCTCCTTTATTGGAAATAACAGATTTAAAAACAGACACAAATATTGAGTTCATCAGCGGAAATTTAGGTTTATCTGCCATTTCTGAACCGATTGCGAACGGAAAGGCTGAATTAGGATTTGTTTTATTTCCATTAAACATGAAGCAAGTTGTAAAAGTTGCTGATAATCAATTAATTATGCCACCAAAATCCACTTGGGTCGAACCAAAATTAAGAAGTGGTTTAACAATTTATCCAATTCACGAATGATTGCTGAAAAACTGATAGAAATAAAAAATACCCTTCCAAAAGAAGTTACTTTAGTTGCTGTTTCTAAAACCAAACCAAACGAAGCAATTTTAGAAGCTTATCAAGCTGGTCAACGAATCTTTGGAGAAAACAAAGTACAAGAAGTTTGCGAAAAACAAGAGTCTTTAGCAAAAGACATTAAATGGCACTTAATCGGACATTTGCAAACAAATAAAGTAAAATTTATAGCACCTTTTGTCAGTTTAATTCACGCTGTTGATAGTATGAAATTACTAATTGAAATCAACAAGGAAGCAGTAAAAAATAATCGTATAATTGATTGTTTGTTACAGTTTTACATTGCCGAAGAAGAGACTAAATTTGGACTTTCGTTGGAAGAGGCTACCACTATTTTAAAAGATGAAATTTTTCTAAATCTCAAAAATATTAACATTGTTGGTGTCATGGGAATGGCATCTTTTACAGATAATAAAGACCAAATAAAAACAGAATTTAGAACATTAAAAAACTATTTCGAAATTCTCAAAAGCAATCACTTTAAATTTAATGCTGAATTTAAAGAAATTTCCATGGGTATGAGTGGAGATTACCAACTTGCTATTGAAGAAGGCAGTACAATGGTAAGAGTTGGAAGTTCAATTTTTGGTGGGCGCTGATTTTAAAAAAGAATTATTGTAAACATTTTACTCTGATAAAAAAATTACATTTTATCTGTTACTTTAATTTATTCACACGTAAATCGAATTAAAAAGAAATTAAGTATCTTTGAAAAATGAAATTAAGTTTCACTCTCATTTTTTTCCTTTTTGCCTTCATGAGTTTTTCTCAACGAAATGTGAAAGATAGCATCATTAGTACTCCATGGGTTGGTATACATTATGGAGGAAATTGGACGCATGGAGATTTGACTGACCGCTTTGGATATTTGAGTCATTTAGGCTTTACTTCTGGTTATAAAACAAGTAAAAATTACTTTTGGGGAATTGATGCAAATTTTATTTTTGGCACAAAAATCAATGCAACTGGTATTTTTGACGACCTTGTAGATAGTTATGGAAACATTACTGACGTTAATGGAAATGTTGCTCAAGTTGTACTTTTAGCACGTGGATTTAATGCTAATTTAACCTTTGGAAAAATAATTCCAGTTTCAAATTACAATAAAAATTCAGGTATTTTTATTCATGGTGGTGTAGGGTTTTTGGCTCATAAAATGCGCGTTGAAACACAAGAACATGTTGTTCCGCTAATTGAATTAGATTACAGAAAAGGATATGATCGTTTGACAAATGGATTAAATCTACACCAATTTATTGGTTATGCTTTTTTATCTAATTCTGGTTTAATCAATTTTTACGGAGGATTTTATATACAACAAGGATTTACTAAAAATCAGAGAACCATCTTTTTTGATCAGCCAGAAATACCTGTTTCACAAGAAATTAGAAAGGACATTCAAATTGGATTTCGCACTGGTTGGTTCATTCCAATTTACAAAAGAAAACCAAAAGATTATTACATTAATTGATGCGTTTTATTTATTCAATATCAATTCGCTTTTTAATTTTCGGAATTTTTTTAGCTCAGTTTTTTAATGCAAAAGCAAAAAAGGGAATTTTAGGGAGAAAAAATTGGCTTTCAAAACTTCCAAAAGTAGAAGAAAATAGAGAAATAATTTGGTTTCACTGTGCCTCTTTAGGAGAATTTGATCAAGGTTTGCCTTTAATGAATCGCTTAAAAAATGAAAATCCATCCATTTTTTTATTGGTAACTTTTTTTAGTCCTTCTGGTTTTGAAAATTATAATAAAAGAAATCACCCGGTAGATTTTGCTTGCTATCTGCCATTCGACACCAAAAAAAACGCAACCTTATTTTTAAATCATTTCAAGGTTTCAAAAATTTTTATTGTAAAATATGAGTTTTGGTGTAATTTGATTTTTGAAGCGAAAAATAGAAATGTTCAAATTTATTCAATTTGTGCCATTTTTAGACAAAACCAACGGTTTTTCAAGTGGTATGGTTCAATTTTTAGAAAAGCAATTTCTTGTTTTGAACGTATTTTTGTTCAGAATCAAGAATCTGTAGATTTACTTAAATCAATTTCCTTTGATGAAGTAAGTTTAGTTGGAGATATGCGTTTTGACAGAGTGTTAGAAAATAAAATGCACGTGCAAGAAGATTTAATCTTAACACAATTTCTTGAAAAAGATAAAGCTTTTATCGTAGGAAGTTCCTGGTCGATTGATGAAAATTTCTTAAAAAAATCGATTGAAAATACAATCCAAAAGCAAAAAGTAATTATTGCACCGCATGAAATCGGAGAAAAACATTTATCGGAAATTGAAACACTTTTTCAATTAAAAACAATTCGTTACTCTCAATTTGAAGAAAAATATAACAGTCAAAAAATATTAATTATTGATTCTATAGGAAAACTTTCAAACGCTTATTCTTATGGAAGTTTCGCCTATGTTGGAGGAGGATTTACCGGAAGTTTACACAACATTCTTGAACCAGCAGTATTTGGTTTACCCGTAATTTTTGGACCAAAATACGCACGATTTCCTGAAGCGCAATTATTTATCAATGAAGAAATTGGTTTTTCTGTTTCCACAGAAGAAGAACTAGAAAAGGTACTTTTAAATATTACGAATGAAAAAAAAATGTTGTCGTTAAAATCAAGCGCGTTTATTGAAAAAAATAAAGGAGTGGTTGATAAAATTTTTAACAATTGTTAAATCTCTATCGAATTTTCTTCTTTTTTACTAATAACTCTATTTTATTTAACTGAAAGCAAACGGCACCTGCAAAGCAAGCATCGAAGATAAAATGGGATATTTAAACCCAAAATTATTATTTTGCTGATACAGCAGACAATAAAGCCTCCGCTAAATTCTCACTCATATTACCATACTTATTCGTGTAATCCATTGTGGCTCTTTTTATTACTTCAAAAGCTTCTTCTTTACCGTAAACATGTGTTACCTCAACATTTTTTGCACCACCGTCTAAATCTTTGTAAGTCAAGAAAAAATGGCGAACTCTATCAATAACCAATTTAGGCATTTCAGATATGTCTTCTATCAAACCATAAGCCTGATCTCCTTTTAAAACTGCAATGATTTTATCGTCAGCTTCTCCTCCATCGATCATTCTAAATCCGCCAATAACTTTTGCTTCACACAAAATATTTACGTGACTAAATTCTCTTTCGCTTAATACACAAATATCCAAAGGATCCATATCACCAGTAATATCCGTGCGATTTGTTTTTGAATTTGCAAATTCTGCAACTGATTGATCACACAAAGTTTTTGGTAAAAAACCATACATACACGGCATGTGATTCGACAATTTTTGTGGTCTATCAACCATAATTAGTCCACTTTCTTTGTCAATTTCATATTTAATTGAATCTGAAGGAACGATTTCAATATAAGCATTTACAATTGCTGGAGCTTTTTCTCCAATTTCAACTCCATGCCAAGGATGAGCAACAAAATTTTTGCTCATTAGTTCTATAATTTTTTTTACTTCTGCTTTCATTTTAAATTTTAAGGGACACAAAGATAAAAGTATTTGTGGAAAATAGGAAATAATTTCAAATTTATGGAATAAAAGAACATTTCAAATTGCAAATCTCAGCCTACAAAATTCTCACATTAATTTCTTAACTTTGCATTTCAAATATTTTTTAATATGTATAGATCTCACACAAACGGTGAATTAAGAATTGAGAATATAAATCAAAAAGTTACACTTTCAGGTTGGATGCAACGTTCACGTGACTTGGGTGGAATGACTTTTGTGGATTTAAGAGACCGTTATGGAATCACGCAACTTGTTTTCAATTTAGATGAAAACACAGATTTATGCATGCAAGCTCGCAAACTTGGCCGTGAATTTGTTATTCAAGTTGAAGGAATTGTTGTTGAACGTTCAAGTAAAAATAAAAATATTCCAACGGGTGAAATCGAAATTAAAATTGAAAAATTAACTGTTTTAAATGCAGCTAAAACTCCACCTTTTATAATAGAAGATGAAACAGATGGTGGTGAAGAAATTCGTGCTCAATACCGTTACCTAGATTTAAGACGAAATCCTGTACAAGAAAAACTTAAGTTAAGAAATAAAGTTGCTTTAGAAACAAGAAAATACTTAGATTTTTTAGATTTTTTAGATGTAGAAACACCTTATTTAATTAAATCAACTCCAGAAGGAGCAAGAGATTTTGTTGTTCCAAGCCGAATGAATCAAGGTGAATTTTACGCTTTACCACAATCTCCTCAAACCTTCAAACAATTGTTAATGGTTTCTGGTTTTGACCGATATTATCAAATCGTAAAATGTTTCCGTGATGAAGATTTAAGAGCAGATCGCCAACCAGAATTTACACAAATTGACTGCGAAATGGCTTTCGTGGAACAGGAAGATATTTTACAAACTTTTGAAGGCTTAATAAAACATTTGTTTCAAGCAGTGAGGGGAGTAAACTTTGATGGAGCTTTTCCGCGCATGACTTATGCAAAAGCAATGGAAAAATATGGTTCAGATAAACCAGATATCCGTTTCGGAATGGAATTTGTTGATTTCACAGAACTTACTCAAAACAAAGGTTTTAAAGTTTTTGACGACTCAGAGGTTGTTCTGGCAATAAATGCTCAAGATTGTTCTGAATATACACGTAAACAATTAGACGAATTAATTGAATGGGTTAAACGTCCGCAAATTGGTGCCAAAGGAATGATTTACTTAAAATGTAATTCTGACGGAACATTCAAATCCTCGGTAGATAAATTTTATTCCACGAAAGAATTAGCACTTTGGGCGGAAAAAGCAAATGCAAAAGCAGGTGATTTATTGTTCTTATTAAGTGGTGATTTGGAAAAAACCCGCAAGCAAATGGGTGAATTACGTTTGCACTTAGGAAATGAATTAGGATTACGTAATCCAAATGTTTTCAAGCCATTATGGGTTTTAGATTTTCCTTTATTAGAATGGGACGAGGAAAATAACCGTTACCACGCAATGCATCATCCATTTACCTCTCCAAAACCAGAAGATTTTCATTTAATTTATACTGAACCAGGAAAAGTAAGAGCAAATGCTTACGATTTAGCAATGAATGGTGTAGAATTAGGCGGAGGTTCAATCAGAATTCATGACAGAGATTTGCAAGCTCAAATGTTTGATTTACTTGGTTTTACAAAAGACGAAGCGCAAGATCAATTTGGCTTTTTAATGAATGCTTTTGAATATGGCGCGCCACCACACGGAGGTTTAGCTTTTGGTTTAGATCGTTTAGTTGCAACCATGGGTGGATCTGATTCTATTCGCGATTACATCGCATTCCCAAAAAACAATAGAGGAAGAGATGTAATGATTGATGCACCTTCTTTATTGAGTAAAGAGCAATTAAAAGAGCTCAATATGAATACTTTATCTTAAAAACATATTAAAATCGTGCAAATTGAAAATAGGACTTTCAATTTACACCTTTACTTGATTTTTTATTATCTGTTTACTTAAAAAACCATCGGTTTAATATTTTTTTCAAATTCTAGCATTTTTTATTACTAAATTAAAAACTGTTTCTAGTTTATTCGTAACTTTACACCACAGTAAATAAAATTAAAAAAATGCGAATTTTAGTCATTCTTAGTTTAACTTTTCTTTCTTCTTGCGCTATTTTTAAAGGTAAAAAACAAAAAGTTGTTGTAAAAGGAATTATAGAAATTCACAAACCATATTGTGGTGGTGCAAAGCCTACGGAAGAAATGTCTAAAGGCACAAAAGAAGCGTATTCAAATGCAACTTTTTACGTGAAATCTGCCATGAATAATGACTCAAAAAAAGAAACGGTTTTAACATTTACAACAGACGAAAAAGGAAATTATTCAATCAAACTTAAAAAAGGTTCTTATTTTGTAATTCACGAAGACAAGGTTTTATCGTTTGAAAAATACGTTGAAAAAAACAAACAAACAAACAATAAATTTTTAGAATATATTGGAGATAAAGA
This sequence comes from Flavobacteriia bacterium, assembly GCA_947490145.1. Lineage (GTDB taxonomy): Bacteria > Bacteroidota > Bacteroidia > Flavobacteriales_D > Crocinitomicaceae > M2408. Next base: position 32,007 of record CANLGD010000008.1, on the reverse strand, counting down.
TGCAAAAAAAGAATACGAACACGTGGATTTTTTACTTAATATTCAAGAAAATAAAGAATTTAATTATGCATACAAAACAAAGTGTTTTTCAGGTTTAAATATGCTTTTAAAATACGTTGGACCATTACCGCAATAGAGACAAAAAATAATTAGACTCAGAAGTCAAGACTTGATTTTCTTGAAAACCAAAGTTTTATAAAGAGAAAATAAAAGTCTTGACTTCTGAATCTTTTAATCCCAATATCTAAAAATAAAAAAAACATGTATCCAGAACATTTAGTAGCACCAATGAAAGCAGATCTTACAAGCGTAGGATTTGAACAATTAATCTCAGCTCAAGAAGTTGATAATGTTATCGCAAACTCAAAAGGAACTTTACTTGTAGTAGTAAATTCTGTTTGTGGTTGCGCAGCAGGAAATCTTCGACCAGGAGTTAAACTTTCAATTCAAAGTGATAAAAAACCAGCACAATTAACAACGGTTTTTGCTGGTGTTGACGGTGAAGCGGTGGCTCAAGCAAGAAAATATTTCTTACCTTATCCTCCATCTTCTCCATCAGTTGCTTTGTTTAAAGATGGTGAATTAGTTCACTTTTTAGAAAGACATCACATTGAAGGTGGAACAGCAGCAATGATTGCAGAAAATTTACAAGAAGCGTACAACGAATTCTGTTAAAATGAATTATTAGATTATTGGAATATTAGATTTTTTAACAAATTTAAATCTCATAATGCAATAGTTGATTAATCAAAAAATCAATGTATATAGATTCCCACACTCATTTATATTCAAATCAATTTGATGAAGATCGAAGTGAAATAATTCTTAACGCCATAAATTCTGGTGTTGAAAAATTATTACTTCCAAATATTGATATAGAATCTATTGAAGGAATGTACGCCTTAGAAAAAGAATTTCCGAAAAATTGTTTTGCAATGATGGGTTTACATCCATGTTCTGTGACAGAAAATTATACAGAACTTATAGCTAAAATTAAAACGGAACTTTTCTCCCGTAAATTTATTGCTGTTGGTGAAATTGGAATTGATTTGTATTGGGATAAAACTTTACTTTCTCAACAAAAAGAAGCTTTTGCGCAACAAATTGAATGGGCAAAGGAATTAAAAATTCCAATTGTAATTCACGCTAGGGATTCTTTTGATGAAATCTTTGAGGTATTAGACAAACAGAATGACGAAAATTTATCTGGTGTGTTTCATTGTTTTACAGGAACAAAAAAAGAAATTGATAAAATTCGCTCATACGGAAATTTTATTTTTGGAATTGGTGGTGTTTTGACCTTCAAAAAATCAGGATTAGATAAAGTTGTAGAGGATTTAAATTTACATGAAATTATTTTAGAAACTGATTCGCCTTATTTGGCGCCTTCACCTCATCGAGGAAAAAGAAATGAAAGTGCTTACATTCCGATTATTGCCGAAAAACTTTCAGATATTTTTGAAATATCTTCCCAACAGATTGGTGAAATAACCTCACAAAACGCTGTAAATTTATTTAACCTAAATAATTTTAAAAATTGAAAGAAGTGAAACCAAAAGTATTGATCATTTATACTGGAGGAACTATTGGTATGATTCAAGATTCGGAAACAGGTGTTTTAAAAGCATTTGATTTCAAACATTTGAGTAATCAAATTCCAGAATTGAGTCGTTTAAATATAGATTTATCGAGCGAATCTTTTGAAAAACCGGTCGATTCTTCCGAAATGAATCCAAAACATTGGGCAATGATTGCACAAATTATTTTTAATAATTATGCAAATTACGATGGTTTTGTAGTTTTACATGGTTCAGACACAATGGCTTATTCAGCTTCAGCTTTGAGTTTTATGTTACAAGGTTTACAAAAACCAGTAATTTTCACCGGATCTCAATTGCCAATTGGAACAATTAGAACCGATGGAAAAGAAAATTTAATTACCTCAATAGAAATTGCAGCAGCAAAAAATTCAGATGGTACTTCAATCATTCAAGAAATTGGAATTTATTTTGAATATTCCCTTTACCGAGGAAATAGAACTTCCAAAATTTCTTCCAGCGCTTTCGAAGCTTTTGCCTCTCCAAATTATTCCGAATTAGCGGTTGCAGGAGTTTTGATAAATTATCAGTTAAAAGAAAAATATCTTCAAATTGGAAATTTAGAATTATTTACAAATTTTGATAATCGAGTTGCTTTGTTGAAAATTTTTCCTGGTTTTTCAGCAAAAATTTACCAAAGTTTATTTAACATTGAAAAAGTAAAAGCAATTGTGATTGAAAGCTTTGGCGCCGGAAATGTTCCTTCAGATGATTTTTTCAAGACATACGTAAAAGATTACTTAAATTCTGGTGGAATTATTTTAAACATCACGCAATGTAACACGGGAAAAGTTGACCAAGGAAAATATGAAACAAGTTCCTTTTTTGATAAAATAGGTGTTGTTGGCGGAAATGATTTAACGACCGAAGCAGCTTTGACAAAGTTAATGTATTTATTAGGAAAGTATACCTCAAAAATCGAAATCACGGCAAAACTAAAAGAAAGTATTTGTGGAGAAATGTCTCTAAATTGACTTTTTATTGTACTTTTGTAGGCTTTCTAAAAAAGCGTTAGGAGAAATGTCCGAGTGGCTTAAGGAGCACGCCTGGAAAGCGTGTGTAGTGCGAAAGTGTTACCGAGAGTTCGAATCTCTCTTTCTCCGCTGAAAAACCTCGTAAATTGATAATTTGCGAGGTTTTTTATTTATCCGACACAAAAAATTAAACTCTACACCAATCATTTTAATAAATTTTATTAAATTTGTGTATGAATTTTTGTACTATGAATACTAAAAGCTTACTGCTAAGCCTTACAATCCCACTAAGCACACTTTCATTTTCACAAAATTATTATTCAATAATTGGAATAGTTACAGCTAGATAAGAAATTCAATAAATGACAGAACCAAGGCTTTGCGCTGAATGTTCCCAAAAATTGTTGGGAAGGAAAGATCAAAAATTTTGCTCTGATTTATGCCGCAATGCTTTTAATAATCGTTTAAACGAAGATTCAAATAAATACGTTCGACGTATAAATGGAATTCTACGCAAAAACCGACGTATTCTCGAAAAATTAAATCCACGTGGGAAAAATTCTGTTGATGGTTTAACACTTGCTGAAGAAGGATTTAATTTTCATTATTACACCAATATTTACAAAACTCAAAAAGGAGGAGAATATTTCTTCTGCTACGAATTTGGTTACAGAAAAATTGAAAATGACCAATATATTTTAGTTGTGAAACAAGATTATGTGAAATAATTTGATCCTTTTCTACTGTTAATAATCTTACTAAAAAGTTAAGTTTACATTAAACTAATCCCTTATTGAACTTAAATTCTTAATTTAGCAAGGAAGAAACTACGCTTTTTTGACAAAAAACGTGTTTTTTCGTTAATTTAATACACAAAAATGTCAAAAAACAAATCAAAAAAACCTAGTAAATTTACAAAAAGCCTAACACATATTATCCAAAAATTATTTCAAAAAAATTCCGATAAAATACTTAGCCACAAAGAGGTTTGTGCTGAAATTTCTCTAAAAGACAACGAATTACGCAAACAAACATTTTCAATTTTAAAAGAGTTAGCTCGTGAAGGATTTCTTAGTGAAACCTCTTCAAGTTCTTTTAAATTAAATAATAGTACTGCATTTATTGAAGGAGAAATCCAAATAACACAGCGTGGTTCTGCTTTTTTATTAGCAAAAGACGAAAAAGGAGATATTTATATTTCTGCGGGAAACACAAATCAAGCAATGAATGGCGATACAGTTCGTGTTGCAATCACAAAAGCTGGTTCTTCTAGAAGGGAAGGAAAAGTAATTGAAATTTTAACGCGTGAAAGAACACAATTTGTCGGAACATTAGATGTAAAAGAGAAATTTGCTTTCTTTATTCCTGATAATCAACGAACTGGTATCGATATTTACATTCCAATTGAAAAATTAAATGGCGCACGAAACAAAGACCGTGTTTTAGTTAAAATCACTGTTTGGCCAAAATCTGCCGAAAATCCTTATGGAGAAGTAGTTGAAGTTTTAACTTCTAAAAGTCCTAATGATACTGAAATGCTGAGTATTTTATGTAATCAAGGAATTGAAATTAAATTTCCTCAAGAAGTAATTGCTGCAGCAGAAAATATTCCTATGGAATTGGATGAGGAAGAGGTTAAAACAAGAAGAGATTTTAGAAGTGTGACAACATTTACTATTGATCCTGCTGATGCAAAAGATTTTGATGATGCACTTTCTATCCAAAAACTAGAAAACGGAAATTGGGAAATTGGAGTTCACATTGCGGACGTAAGTCATTACGTTCAACCAGGAAGTGCTATGGATTTAGAAGCTGCAAAACGTGGAAACTCAGTTTACCTAGTTGATAGAGTTATACCAATGTTACCAGAACAATTATCAAATTTAGCATGTTCTTTAAGGCCTAATGAAGATAAATATACTTTTTCTGCGGTTTTTGAAATGGATGAAACAGGAAAAATTTATTCTGATTGGTTTGGTAAAACCGCAATCCATTCAAATAGAAGGTTTAGTTACGAACAGGCGCAAGAAATAATTGAAGGTTCTGATGGAGATTTTAAAGATGAAATCTTACTTTTCGATAAAATAGCTAAAATTTTGCGAAAAAAACGCTTAAATAACGGTGCTTTAAACATTGAGTCGGAAGAAATGCGATTTCAACTAAACGATGAAGGAAATCCAATTGGTGTTGTTACAAAAATTTCAAAAGATGCTAATAAATTGATTGAAGAATTTATGCTTTTAGCAAACAAAAAAGTAGCGATGTTTATTGCTAAGCCAACTAATAATACTGGGCAGAGAGTAAAAAAAGATCCAATTCCATTTGTTTTTAGATGTCACGACAAACCTGACGCAGGAAAAATAGAAGTTTTTAAAATGTTTATCGATAAATTTGGTTATGATTTAAAATTCAGTCACACGGATGAAATCGCCAAAGCAATAAACACATTGTTAGACGATATTCGCTACAAAAATGAATATTCCTTGATTCAATCGATGGCAATACGTTCTATGGCAAAAGCAAGTTATGAAACAACAAATATTGGACATTACGGTTTAGCCTTTGAATATTACACCCATTTTACTTCACCAATTCGTCGTTATGCCGATTTATTGGTTCACCGAATTGTTTTCGAAGAATTGCAAGGTAAAAATCACCGTTACGGAAATCAATTAAACGAAATCTGTAAGCACATTTCTCGCATGGAGCGAAAAGCTACCGAAGCTGAACGTGAATCTAGTAAATATTTCCAAGTATTGTTCATGCAGGATAAATTAGGAATGGTTTTTCAAGGGACAGTTTCTGGATTAGCAGAATTTGGAATGTTTGTAAAAATCAATGAAAATGGCTGCGAAGGAATGATTCCGCTAGCTAATATTCCTGGAGATCATTTTGCATTTGAACAAGATAAATACCGAATTATAGGATCAAAAACTAAAAAAGAATTTAATTTTGGAGATCAAGTTGAAATTCAAGTGATGGCAATCGATTTGAGAAAAAGACAGATAAATTTAGAGTTAGTTTAAAAATTTCGACCCTTTCAACATTTTTATCCTAAAAGGATTTTAAAATTATTAAAATGCATCAAATTAAAATTCATGAATCTTGGAAAAATATTCTTTCGAGTGAATTTTCAAAAGAATACTTTCTTCAATTACAATCGTTCATAGAAACTGAAAAAAACGACTTTGAAGTATATCCTACTGAAAATGAAGTTTTTGAAGCTTTTAATAAAACACCGTTTGATAAGGTGAAAGTTGTTTTAATTGGACAAGATCCTTATCACGGAAAAGGTCAAGCCAATGGTTTGTCTTTTTCGGTTGCTAATGGAGTAAAAATTCCACCTTCCTTGAAAAATGTTTTTAAGGAATTAAATGCTGATTTAGGAGTAGAAATCCCTATTTCAGGAAATTTAGAGACTTGGGCAAAACAAGGAGTATTATTATTAAATGCAACTTTAACAGTTAGAGCAAAAACTGCTGGCTCACATCAAAAAAAAGGTTGGGAAATTTTTACAGATCAAGTAATTCGTACAATTTCGAATGAAAAACAAGATGTCGTCTTTTTACTTTGGGGAAATTTTGCTCACGGAAAAGAAAATCTAATCAATTCTAATAAACATTTAATTCTCAAAGCTGCTCATCCTTCTCCGCTGGCAAGAGGAGCATTTTTTGGAAGCAAACATTTTTCTAAAACGAATAATTTCTTGGTAAGTAAAAATTTAGGTGGAATTAATTGGAAAATCTAAATTAATATTGAACTTTCAACACGTTTGATTTTGAAACCACTTTTTTATTAGAATCAACTCCTGTGAAGAAATAAATGTAAGAACCCGTTGGAACTAAGTTTTCAGAGAAATCTTTTCCATCCCAATTAAAATTTAGATCATTTGATGTAAATACAACTTTGTTTTCTTTGTTTAAAATGGTAATAGCAAAGTCTATGATTCCTTTTAATTCTATCGCAAAAAGGTCGTTTTCTTTATCATTATTTGGTGTAAATACATTTGGTAAATATCCAATAAATAAATCAGATTTTCTTGCATCACCTATTTTTTCTGTATTTTCAGACTGATTAGATTTATTTTCAACAAGTGCAGTTTTTTCAATAAGTGCTAATTTTTCAACATTATCTTTAACGATAAATTTATTTTCAGAAATGATGTTTTTTTCTGGTAAAACTAACATTATTTCATTATTTTCAAAATCGTGAGGCAATTCACAATCAAGATTCCTTGTTTTTTGAACTGTTGAAGCGTGCTCTGCAGAAACGACAAATTTTGATTTCTCTAAATGAGTTATAATATCCTTAACCACTTCTTTTTTATCTTGTTGATTTGGATTTATTTGTTCTTCAGATTTTGTAACTTTCTTTTGATTTTCCTGATTTTCATTTTTTAAGAAAATTGTTGCAACTGCAACACTTGCTGCAGTTCCAAATACAATGAATAATTTTGAAGCTAAAGAAGCACCAGAACTCACAACAGCATTTATTGCGATTTTAGAAGAAATAGAAGCCCATAACTCAGGATTTACCTTAGCTGAATGATTTCCCAATTTCTCCGAAAACAAGTCCTTTATGTAATCTTTTTCTTCCAAATTTTTAATATTTAAGCGGAGCTAATTCATACCTCAACACTCATAATTTATACTTTTTTTTCTTCTTTCTCCAAATAATTCTTCAACGAAGCTCTTGCTCTAAAATATTGTGATTTTGATGTATCTTCTGAAATTCCTAGTAAATCAGCTATTTCTTTGTGTGTGTATCCTTCGATAGCAAACAAATTAAAAACTACTTGATACCCTTTAGGTAATTTCATAATTATTTTCATCAAATCTTCTGCTTCCAAAGCTCCAGAGGTAGAATAATCATCGTGAATTTTGTAATCAACATCTTCATAAGATGAAGTTAAACTTAATTGTTTTTCTTTTCTCAAAAAATCCAAACTTGTATTTACAAAAACACGACGCACCCACCCTTCAAAAGATCCTTCATGCTTGTATTTTGATAAAGAACCAAATACTTTTATAAATCCTTCTTGAAGCACGTCTTCCGCGTCGTATGAATCTTTGCAATAACGCAAACATACAAACATCATTTTAGGCGCAAACTTTTCAAACAACTTTTTTTGAGCCGTTGGATTTCCCTTTATACATTCGTTTATTAATGTTAGTTCATCCATAACTTAAACTCTATAAATAGACTGTTATTTATAATAAAAAGTTGCATCACACTTAAAAATAATTAATTTAGCACTGTATACCAAAACCAATAAATTGATTAAATTACTGTATTTCAATATAATAGTTGTTTTAATCTCAACTTATTCTTACTCACAGAGCTACAAATATCTAAAAAAAGGAGCTTGGTCAGCTTATTTGCAGTTAAATAATTCAACAAAACTTCCTTTTCACTTAGAAATTTCTGGTTCTAAACAGCAACCAGTTTTTACAATTCACAATGCTGAAGAAAAAATTGAATTGAGTTCAATCAAAATAATTAATGATTCTCTTCAAATTGATTTTCCACATTTTCATTCTTTCATACGTTTCGTTGTAATAAACAAAACTGAAATTTCGGGCGCTTGGACAAACCTAAATAAAGGTGATAATTATAGAATTCCTTTTGGTGCAAATTTAAATTTAAAAAAAAATATTTGCTCTCAACAAAAACTTTTGAATCTAAGCGGAAAATGGAAAACAACTTTTAGTCCTAAAACAGAATATGAAGAATTTGCAGTGGGTGTTTTTAGGACCGAAGATTATTCTCAAAAAATTACAGGAACATTCTTAACAGAATCGGGAGATTATCGTTTTCTCGAAGGATTTGTATGTGACGATTTTATGGAACTCGCTGCTTTTGATGGTTCACACGCATTTTATTTTTCAGGTAAATTAATTAATGGTGAAATTCAAGGAGAATTTTTCTCTGGTAAGCATTATCAAAAAAATTGGACTGCGAATCGTGACGAAATTTTTAAACTTAGAAATCCTGACTCTTTAACTTTTTTGGTGAAAAAAGATACTTTTGCGTTCAAATTAAAAGATTTAGAAGGTAAAGAATTTCTTTTTCCAAATGAACAGTTTAAAAATAAAATTACAATTGTTCAAATCATGGGAACTTGGTGTCCAAATTGCTTGGATGAAACTAAATTTCTAAAAGAAATGTATACCAAATATCACCAAGCTGGTTTGGAAATCATTTCTGTAGCCTACGAAACACCATCTATTTTTGAAGAGCAAGTTCAAAAAGTAAAATTATTAAAAACGCGTTTAAATTTAGATTTTACCTTTTTAATTGGCGGTCAAGCAAACAAAGCATTAGCTTCAGAACAGTTTTCTATGTTAAATCAAATCACTTCCTACCCTACTACAATTTTTCTTGATAAAAATGGTCAAGTTACCAAAATTCACACAGGTTTTAATGGTCCAGGAACCGGAAAAGTTTATACCGATTTTATTAAGGAAACAGAAGATTTCCTAAAAGAGTTGTTAAAGTAGATTTGGGATATTTACTAGTTTCTTTTGTCTTTAATTTTTCTTCTAAATCCTATAAAGCAAAACCCCAAGCCGTAAAAAACACCAACTCAGAAATTGCTTTGATTTTTGTAAAATTTAATTTCTCAATATCGTCTGTTGGCTGATGATAATCTGCGTGAAAACCTCCGAAATAAAAGATACTTGGAATACCATTTTTCGCAAAATTATAATGATCTGAGCGGTAATATAATTTTTCTTTGTCGTTAAAATCATTGTATTTATAATCTAAACGTAAATTTGAATTAATTTTTGCGATTTCTTCATGTTTTTTGTGAAATTGGTAATTTATTTTATCTGAACCAATAATATAAACTGAGAATTGTGATTTTTCTTTTTCCGAATCTTTTCTTCCAATCATGTCAATGTTGAAATCAGCAACTGTGTTTTTCAATGAAATTAAAGGATGTTGGCTGTAATATTCTGAACCAAATAATCCATGTTCTTCTCCTGTAAAACAAATAAATAAAATAGATCTTTTTGGATTTTCATTATTCATTTTTGCTTCTTGAAAAATTCTTGCCAATTCTATTAAAGCTGAAGTTCCAGAACCATTATCATCAGCTCCATTATAAATTTCACCGTTTTTTATTCCTAAATGATCGTAATGTGCTGATATTACTAAAAACTCCTTTTTTAACAAAGAATCTGAACCTTCAACATAAGCAATTAAGTTTTCTGATAAAACTTCATCCAAAGGATTAATTTTTACCTGAATAGAGTTTAATACTTTTTTTTCTTTTAATTTTTTTCTATTAATGAAAAATAAACGTTGCGGATTTTTTGAATCAGCTTTGGTTGAAAAAGTTAATTCGCCATCTGTATATTTTGTAAAGTAACTTTCGTTGTAAAATTTACAAATAAAGAATACGTTTTTTATTTTTCTGGATTTTATTAAATTAAAATCAACTTCCAAGTACGAATTAATTGTGATGATTAATGAGTTGACTTGATTGTTTAGATAAAATTTATCTTTTTTAAATTTATCCCAGGCAACAACTTTTATTAAGGAATTATCGACATCATTTTCTGCTATGAAATCTGAATCATAAAATCCATAAAATCCGAAATCTTCCGGAAAATTTAATTTTAATTTATTAAAATATAAAATTGCTGATTTATTTTTTTTATACAATAAAAATTGTTGCAAATATCCTGTTGACAAAGAATCTAAGCCAAATTCTCTGAATTTTTTTTGAATATAAGCTGCAGCTTTTTTTTGTCCTTCGGTGCTTGTATCTCTTCCTTCTAATGAATCTGAAGCTAAAATAGAAACATATTCCCTTATTTTTATAGAATCAATTTTTGAGGCGTACTTTTTAGCTACGTTTATTTCACCTTGAGTAAAAATAAAATTACTTGTACAAAATAATCCAATTACAAATCCAACTTTAAAAAACATTTTTAATAATTTGGTTTTAAAATTTATAAAGCAATTTTTTCAACTCTTAATTGATGTCTTCCGCCTTCAAAATTTGTATTAAAAAAAACATCAACTATTTCCAATGCTAATTCTTCACTTATAAATCTCGCCGGAAGCGTTAATATATTTGCATTGTTGTGTTTACGTGCTAATTTTGCAATTTCTACAGTCCAACACAAAGCAGCTCTAATTCCTTGGTGTTTATTTGCCGTCATATTTATTCCATTTCCACTTCCACACAACAAAACCCCTAGCGTGTTTTTATGGTTTTCAACATATTCAGACACAGGATGAGCAAAATCTGGATAATCAATACTTTCTGATGAATAACATCCCTTATCGTTAATTTCATATCCTTTTTTCTCCAGATAATTGATTATTTTTGTCTTTAATTCAAACCCTGCGTGATCGCATCCAATTGGAATAATATTTTTCATTTTTTTGATCTTTTACAAATTTCATCAAAGATAAAGTTTATTAACAAACGATGGTAATTATCGACAATTGATTTTTTTAATTTTTGTTAATATACTGAAAATCAATATTTCTTAAAATAAACTTATTCACAGTTATTAATGTTCTTCTGTGTATAAACTTTTAAAAAGAGTAATAACTTAGACTTGTTTTATCAACTTATTATATTCATGTGAAAAAATTATTTAATATAAAAAGAAAAAAATTTGAAAGATCTTACTATTTATCAACATAAAAAAATCTACCAAATGTTAACGAAAGTTTTTTTATTTATGAACAGGTCTTGTTTTAAACAATTGTTAATTAAATATTAAATTAATATAATTATCAGACTTTTATAACTCTTTTTACTGTTAATAAATAGATACATTTATGTGATAAGTTAATTATTCAAATAAAATAAATAAATTTATGAACTTATCAACACCTTTAATAAAAAGAATAAAATCTTTAATTTATAAAAAATTCTTTTCTTTTTATTATTTAAAAACAGAATTAAAAATAATTTGCTAATTTAAAATTAAAATCGTACCATAATAAATCGACTATAATTTGAGAGTTAATAGTACTGTTAATGAATAAATTAGATTAAAAAGTTAAGTATCATTTTTTTGATTTTTATGAAAAGGAGATGATTCTAAAAGGTTAACATTTTTGTTGATAATTTGTGCTTTTTTACTTTGTCTGTTATTTGCATTTTTATTCAAATTGTTTATTGCTTTATAATCCTATTTTTATGCATTACTTTCAGTAACTGTTGTATTTCCATCCATTTTTATATTAAAAAGGTAATTCCATTTTTGAAAAGAAAATAAAAGCATAATTTATTTGGAATTGAAAGACAAAAACAACAAAAATACAATTGTTGTTGGTGATAGTGATATAGGACTACCAAAAGATTAAGATATAAATAATTCAGAGACAATTGAATTACAGTTAGTTAATACTTTACTTGTACAATTGGATGGAGAAATAAAAATACAAAATACAAAAGGTATTAATTATTTCATTACCTTTGAAAAGCAAAAATTGTGAATACATGTATAGTATTAATGTCGTTGTTGTTGAAGATGAATCGATTGTATCGAAAGATATTCAGCACAGTTTAAAAAAATTGGGATACAACGTAGTTGGGGCTGCTGCAACAGGTGAAAAAGCTCTTGAAGTTATTCGTCAGGAAAGTCCTGATATAGTTTTAATGGATATCATGTTGAAAGGTGACATAAACGGAATTGAAGTTTCTTTAATAGTGAAAAAAGAGCTAAATATTCCTGTTATTTTCTTAACAGCTTATGCTGATGAGTCTACCTTGGCGAAAGCAAAAGTTACAGAACCTTATGGTTACATAATAAAACCTTTTAAAGAAATTGATTTACATACTTCAATTGAAATGGCTTTGTATAAACATAAGAAGTCACGTGAGTTAGAGAAAGAGAGAGATTATTTATTTTCTTTAGTTGATAATAAAGAGGCAGTAGATGGTTTTATTTTCGTTAAATCAAATAGTAAATTGGTGAAATTAAATACGAAAGATATTTATTTCATAGAGGCTCTAAAAGATTATGTGGTAATAAACACTTTAGATACTCGCTATACAATTCATTCAACAATGAAAGATATTGACAATAAAATGGGTAATGCTGAGTTCATTCGTGTTCATAGATCTTTTATTGTGCGTTTGGATAAAATAGTTGCAATTGATTTTCCAAATTTAGTTTTAGAAAATGATAAAAAAGTAATTCCAATTGGGGGTTCTTACAGGGATGATTTGAATAATAGAATTAGAGTAGTTTAAAGATAGACAAATCTGATGTTTAGTTTAAGTTTTTATATTGTAAACTCATATTTTATAACATAAAATAAGATATAATTAATTTGAGCAAGCTTGCCTTTCCAGGTGATAAAGATATTTTCTAAATTTTAAGGCTTGTTTTTGTAATGATTTATTTGTTAGTTCAAGTAACTTTTTAGATGTTGCTACTTTAGAATTGAAGAATGTTTTTAAAAAAGTCCAACTTTTTCAAGTTGAGCTTTTTGACTTTACGAGCGTATAATTTTTTTCATGATCCATAAATTTCTTTATTGATTGCAAAGAAAGCATGTGTTTTTTTAAAACAGTTTGGTTTTTCCTTGTTACAAATTTTAGCAAGCTTAATTATAAAAAGAAAAAAGCCCAACCTTTACAAGTTGAGCTTTCTTTGAGGTTTCGAGCGGATTCGAACCGCTGTACACAGTTTTGCAGACTGGTGCCTAGCCGCTCGGCCACGAAACCACTTTTGGTTTATTCTTTTCAGAATAGCAAGTGCAAAGATAATAAATTTTTTATAAAGTGGGTTACAAAAGTTTTTAATTGAGATATTTTTAAAATTTAGTTAGTTTATATTTGTAAATGATCAATAGTAAATTTTGTAAATAACGAAAAGTAAAGAATTTGATGTTTTATTTTTCTAGAATTACACTAACACTTTCTACATCTCCATTGATTGGTGGTGAAATTTTTACTATTTCAATGTGACTTTTATCCAAGTTATTTAGTTCAATTTTAAAACGATTCAAAATTCGTAATCCAACTTGCTCAATTAATTTTGAACGAATTGCCATTTCTTCTTCCACAATTTTATTTACTAAAACGTAATCAATTGTTTTAGTTAAATCATCTGTTTTGGCAGCTTCAATAAAATTTGTGTGTAAAACGACATTTACTTCATAATTCCCTCCAATAATTCCTTCCTCAGGCAAGCAGCCGTGATATGCGTATACTTTTATTCTATTGACTTTAATTATATTAATCATTTTTACTATGGTTGAAAATTGTCAATATTTAAGATTATCAAGATTGCTTCGCTTTCAATAAAATAATTTCTAAAGCGAAGCAATCTGCTAATGTTTAATCTGTAATTTAGTAATCCCCTCTTCTATTCTATTTCTAGATTCTTCTTTTCCGATAAAACTTGCAATTTCAAACATGCTTGGTCCTATTCCTTGGCCAGTCAGTAGCAATCTAAACAATGGTAAAACTGCCCCTATTCCTAAACCTTTTTCTGTAAGAAATTCCTTAAACTTTATTTCAATATTTTCAGCTGTAAATTCATTTATTGCTAATAAAATTGTTTTCCATTCATTCATTAGTTCTGCTGAATCTTCTTTCCATTTTTTTGCAACTGTGTTTTCATCGTAAGTTTCAGGTTTATCTAAGAGGTATTTTCCTTCAGTATAGATATCATCGATAAATGTAGCTCTTTCTTTCATTAACTCACAAACCTTAATTAAAATAATTTTATCGTATTTTTTAATTAATTTTTGCGATAATAGTTCCGCTAGTTCTTCATTTGATTTAGATCTTAAATATTGTGCTTGAAACCATTTTGTTTTTTCAGCATCAAATTTCGCACCAGATTTACTTACTCTTTCTAAACTAAATTCCTGAACTAAGTCATCTAGAGAGAATATTTCTTGGGGTGTTCCAGGATTCCAGCCAAGCAATGACAACATATTTATAAATGCTTCTGGAAAATATCCTTTCTCTCTATATCCAGAATACAATTCTCCTTCTGCTGTAATCCAATTGGTTGGAAAAACAGGAAATCCTAATCTGTCTCCATCTCTTTTTGATAATTTACCTGGTCCATCTGGGCGCAGTAATAATGGTAAGTGCGCAAATTCTGGTGCTTCCCAGCCAAATGCTTGATATAACAATACATGTAAAGGAGCAGAAGGTAGCCATTCTTCTCCTCTAATTACGTGTGTAATTTTCATTAAATGGTCATCAACAATGTTAGCTAAATGATAAGTTGGCATTCCATCACTTTTAAATAGAACTTTATCATCTAAGTTGTTTGTATTTACAGTAACCCATCCTCTAATTTTATCTTCAAAGCGAACATCAGTGTTGCGTGGCATTTTCATTCTAATAACATAAGCGTCACCATTTGCCAATCTTTTTTCAACTTCATCGTGCGGTAATGTCAATGAATTTTTTAAATTAGTACGTGTAATTCCATTGTATTGCCAATTTGGCATTCCCATTGTTTTTGCTTGTTCTCTTACAATCTCTAGTTCATCAGGTGTATCAAAGGCGTAATACGCCTTCTCATCTTTTATTAGTCGGAGTGCGTAAGGTTTATATAAATGTTGTCTTTCAGATTGTATATAAGGACCGTACTCACCCCCAATTCCTGGACCTTCTGTTGGCATTATTCCACACCATTTCATAGCGTCCATGATATATTCTTGTGCTCCTTCAACAAATCTATTTTGATCTGTATCTTCAATTCTAATAATAAATGTACCCTTATTTTTTTTAGCAAATAGATAATTGTACAATGCAGTTCTAACTCCGCCCATGTGTAATGGACCTGTTGGTGATGGTGCAAATCTTACTCGAACCATTGATTTTTCTGACATAATATTCTTGTTTTTTCTTGCAAATTTACGTATTTATTTCGCTTTTTGAAAGTTGGTTTTTTTGTATGTTTTTTTATTTGTGCTTTTTTTAACTTTTTTTAATTTGTTTTATACAAACCTTTTGACCTTATAGTTGTACTTTAGTCAGGTATAAAACTTGTTACATGAATTCTTTTGATAATTTATTGATTCAGATAGATGCTTTTATAAGAAAGTATTATAAAAATCAAATGTTTAAGGGTGTTATTTTTTTTGTAGGAATTACCTTATTGAGTTTTCTTTTTATCATTTGTCTGGAATATTTTGGGCGTTTTTCTTCAGTTGTTAGAGCCATCTTTTTCTTTTCATTTATTTGTTTGAATTTATTTGTTCTTTCCAAATATATTATTCTGCCGCTTTCTAAAATATATTCATTTGGTAGAAGAATAAATCGCTTTCAAGCTGCTAATATAATAGGTAAATTTTTTCCAAATATCTCGGATAGACTTTTAAATACTTTACAGTTAAATGATACAATTACAAATAATGATGCAAATTTTGAATTAATTAGAGCAAGTGTTAATCAGCGGTCAAAATCTCTTTCAGCTTTTTCCTTTGTTTCAGGAATTGATTTAAAAAAGAATTATGTGTACCTAAGATATGTTTTACCTGTTGTTTTTCTTTTTTCTTTTATAGCTGTTTTTTATCCTACCTTAATATCGCAGGGAACAAAACGTGTTGTTAATTATTCTAAGGAATTTAAACCAGAAGCTCCATTTAATTTTATTCTTAAAAATACAAGTTTCGAAATTGAAGAAGGGCAAGATTTCCCAATAGAATTGAAGTTGCAAGGAAATTCTCTTCCCGATAAAGTTTATTTGGTTTCTTCTTCGGGAAAATATTTGATGAATAGAACATCTAAAATTTCTTCATTTTTTGTTTTAAAGAGATTAAAAGAAAATACTAACTTTTATTTTGAGGCAAATGGTTTTCAATCTAAATATTATAATGTATCTGTGATTCCTAAAACTGCAATTGGTAAGTTTCAGGCGAGTTTAGATTATCCCGATTATTTAGGAAAAAAAGATGAAATTGTATCGAATGCAGGGGATTTGGTTATACCTGAAGGTACAAATGTTACTTGGAGTATTGCTACAAAAAACACGAATAAAACAAAACTTTCTTGGAAAGATACTTCATACACTTCTTCAAAAATTGGATTTAAATTCTCAAAAAAGTTTTTTAATTCAACACCAATGTCTGTTATTCTCTTTAATTCAAAAAAGGACATTAAAGATTCGTTGAATTACAACATTGAAATTGTTCACGATCAATATCCAGTCATTGATGTGAATGAAAGTATAGATTCTATTTCTGATGCTTTGCGTTTTTTTGAAGGTCAAATTTCAGATGATTATGGTTTAACTTCGCTTTATTTTGTTTACGAAATCATTTCAAAAAGTGGCACTAAATCAACTCAAAGAGTATCTATAATAAATCCGTCAGGAAGTTCTCAACCCTTTCGTCACGCAGTTGATTTTCGTCGTGAAAAGCTTTCTGTTGATGATAAGATAGAATATTATTTTGTCGTAAAGGATAATGATGGTGTGCACGGTGCAAAATCCTCGCGTTCGAAATCATTTATTTATGAACTTCCTTCGTTAACTGAATTAAATGAAAAAAGAGATGAAGATCAAACAAATGCTAAAGATCAACTAAAAGATTTAATTAAGAAGTCTGCTGAATTTAAGAAAGACATTCAAACTCTTAAGAAAGAGGTTTTAAACTCCAAATCTACCGATTGGAATCAGATGAATCAGGTGAATCAATTAAAAGAAGAACGTCAAAGTTTGCAAAATGAATTGGAGCAACTTGAAATGAAAATGCAAGAAAGTTTGTTGGAGAAAAATCAACTTTCAGAAATGGATCAAGAGCTTTTGGATAAGCAAGAAATGCTTCAGCAACTATTGGAAGAAGTTATGGATGACGAGCTGAAAGATTTATTAAATAAGCTCGAGGAAATGATGAAAAATCAAGATAAAAATAAGCTGGAACAAAACTTAGAAAAGCTTGATATGAAGTCTGATGATATCAATAAGCAACTGGATAGAAGTCTTGAAATGCTTAAGAAGATGCAAGTTAATGAGAAGATTGACGACGCTGTGAAAGAGCTTAAAGACTTATCTAAAGAGCAGGAAAAACTGAAGGAAGATATTGATAAAAAAAAGTTATCTAAAGAGGATGGGGGAAAAAAACAGGATGAAATCAATAAGAAATTTGAAGAAATTAAGGAAGATTTAAATGAGTTAAAGAAGCTAAATGATGAACTAAAGAAACCAATTAATCTTGGTGATCAGGAAGAAATGAAAAAAGAAATTTCTGATGATTTAAAAGAAGCCAAAGAAAACTTATCTAAGAACAAAGAGAAAAAAGCTTCTGAAAATCAAGAAAAATCTGCTAAAAAGATTGAACAATTGGCTCAGGAAATAGAGCAAATGCAACAAGAATCTAACAAACAGCAAGAAGAAGAAGACATGGACTTATTGCGCAGTATTCTTGAGAGCTTAATGACATTAAGTTTTAACCAAGAAGATATTATGAATAACTTTGCTAAAGTGAAAGTCAAAGATCCATTTTATACAAAGCTTGGTAAGTCACAACGAAGAATTATTGATGACACCAAAATTGTTGAGGATTCGTTGAACGCTATAGCTATTCGACAACCTAAAATTGCCTCCTATATTAACAAGGAATTGAATGATATTAACCTTAATTTTAAGTACGGTTTAGAGAATATTGATGAACATCGTAGGGGTGAATTGGGTAATAATTTGCAATTTGTAATGACTGGTTTCAATAATTTAGCATTGATGTTAAATGAATCCTTGCAGCAAATGCAACAACAAGCAGCCGCTCAGAAACCAGGATCAGGATCATGTGATAAACCCGGTGGAAAAGGCGCCAAACCTGGAGACGGTGAAGATGGTGACATGAGGGAACTGCTGAAGAAACAATTAGAGATGATGCAAAAAGGTTCTAAACCTGGTGATAAGCCCGGTGGCACGAAACCTGGTGGGCAAGGTCAGGGACAAGGCGGTCAAAATATGTTGGGTCTTGGTAATAAAGAAATTGCAAAAATGGCAGCGCAACAAACTGCTATTCGTCAACGCTTGGAGCAAATGCGAAATGATTTGAATAAGGAGGGAAAAGGCATGGGTAATCAATTTAACCCGTTGATTAATGAGCTTGAAAAACAGGAGAAAGATTTGATTAACAAGAACTTTTCTAATGAGATGGTGAAACGTCAAAAAGATATCATGTCACGATTATTAGAGAGCGAAAAAGCTCTTATGGAGCGTGGTTATGAAGAAAAAAGAGAATCAAAAGTGGGAAAAGACGTGTTTTTAAGTAACCAAAAGCGAATTGATGAGTATAATAACCAAAAGTTAAAACAGATCGAATTGTTAAGGTCTATTGATCCTGTGTTTAGACAGTATTATAAAGATAAAGCCAATGATTATTTCAATGTTTTTAACTAGTGAATTATGGTTTAAAAAGGAGTAAATCCTTAAATGTTGTTTATGTTTGTAGATTGTATCGTAATAGATCGTGTGATTATTTCATCTGATCTGAAAAACTTAGATAAGGTTGAGTCATTTATTGATAAAGTTTGTTGTCTAAAAGATGTGTCAGATGATATATATGGAAATATTTTAATGTCTTGTACTGAGGCAGTTAGTAATGCAATTATCCACGGTAATCATTGTAATACTATCTTAAACGTAGAAGTTTTAATTAGTGAGACTGTTGGTTCCTTAGTTTTTACAATTATCGATCAAGGCGTTGGTTTTGATTTTCATAGCCTTCCTGATCCAACGTCTCCAGAGAACATAGAGAAGGAAAATGGTCGTGGTATATTTTTGATAAAAAATTTATGTGACGAAATGGTTATTGATGAGCCAGGAAATGTTATTCATATTACCTTTAAATTATGATTGGTTTTTCCTATATTGATACACCTATTTTAAAGTTTAAAAAGTCAATTGTAAAAAAGTGCATCAAAGATTTAATTAGTAATGAAGGACTAGTGGCTAAAGATATTTCTTTTGTCTTTTGTTCGGACGAATATTTATTATCTATTAATCAACAATATTTAAAACATGATTTTTATACTGACATTATTACCTTTGATTATTGTGATGAGGTATATATAAGTGGAGATTTATTTATTAGTGTTGACAGAGTAATAGAAAATGCTAGTAATAATAATGTTAACTTTGCAGATGAATTAAGGCGTATTTTATTTCATGGAGTATTACATCTTTGTGGATATAAGGATAAAAATGTAAAATACAAAACAGTTATGAGTGCTAAAGAAGATTTTTATTTGAATCTGTTTAAGTCTGATTTAATTTTGTAATTTGTTTCACGTGAAACATTAATTCTTATTTTATTGTTCTGTGAGGAACGTTTCAAAGTTGCTTTTTATGTTAAATTCTTATGATGTAATTGTTGTTGGTGCTGGTCATGCGGGTTGCGAAGCTGCAAATGCTGCCGCAAAAATGGGTAGCTCTGTGCTATTGATAACAATGAATATGAATACCATCGCTCAAATGAGTTGTAATCCTGCGATGGGTGGAGTTGCCAAAGGTCAAATTGTTCGTGAAATTGATGCACTTGGTGGTGGATCGGGTATCGTTTCGGATTTGAGTGCTATTCAATTCAGAATGTTAAATCTTTCAAAAGGTCCTGCTATGTGGTCTCCTCGAACTCAAAATGACAGAATGAAATTTGCTGAAGAATGGCGTTTACTGTTAGAACGTAATATGAATATTGATTTTTGGCAAGATATGTCTGTAGGATTGATAGTTGAAAAGCATTCAGTTATTGGAGTTAAAACAAGTTTGGGAATTGATGTGTATGCTAAGTCTGTTATTTTGACAAATGGTACTTTTTTAAATGGCCTGATTCACCTAGGGGAAAAGCAATTTGGTGGTGGACGTGCCGCGGAAAGAGCTTCTCATGGGATTACAGAAGATTTAATTAATTATGGTTTTGTTGCTGGTAGAATGAAAACTGGTACTCCACCTAGAATTGATGGTCGTTCTTTAGATTATTCTAAAATGGAGGTACAAGATGGTGATATGTTGCCTGGTAAGTTTTCTTATACAGATACTAAAGCTTTAGCTATTCAACGTCCTTGTCATGTTACATATACTAATTTAGAAACGCATGATTTATTAAGAACTGGTTTTGATCGTTCTCCCATGTTCAATGGTTCGATTAAAAGTACGGGTCCGCGATATTGTCCTAGTATTGAGGATAAGATTAATCGTTTTGCTGATAAGGAGAGACATCAAATTTTTGTAGAACCTGAAGGTTGGAATACTGTAGAGATTTATGTTAATGGTTTTAGCACCTCTCTTCCAGAGGATGTGCAAATTAAGGCTTTGCAATCAATTCAAGGTTTTGAAAAAGCTAAAATGTTTCGTCCTGGTTATGCGATTGAATATGATTACTTCCCTCCTACTCAGTTGAAACACACTTTAGAAACAAAACTTTTAAATAATTTATATTTTGCTGGTCAAATTAATGGAACAACTGGCTATGAGGAGGCTGCGTGCCAAGGTTTGATGGCTGGGATAAACGCACATTTGAAAAACAATGATAACGACGCTTTGATACTTTCTCGTAGTGATGCTTACATTGGTGTTTTAATTGATGATTTGATTACTAAAGGTACTGAAGAACCCTATCGCATGTTTACTAGTCGTGCTGAATTTAGAATATTACTTCGGCAAGATAATGCAGATTTGCGTTTGACTCCGTTGGCTCATGCTATTGGTATGCAATCTGAGTTGGAATTAGGAAAAGCATTAAATAAACAAAAAGGTGTTTCTGATTTTATTTCTGACTTAAAATCTATTGGTGTAACTCCTGGCGAGGCTAATCCTATTTTAACTGAGTTACATTCAAGTGAAATTAATCAACAAGTCAAATTTACTTCAATTTTAACTCGTCCTTTAGTGAAGATGGAGCACCTTCAGAAGATGAGTTCAACAATTAGTGAGTTAGTTTCAACTTATTCTTTAATTCATCCTGATATTCCTGAGCAGTCAGAAATTCAGATTAAATATGAAGGATATATTTTAAGAGAACAAGATATGGCAATGAAAATTAGTCGTATGGATGAATTAAAAATTCCTGTTGATATTGATTTTCACCAATTGTCTAGTATGAGTATAGAAGCAAGACAAAAGTTATCAGATATACAACCTGTAACTTTAGGTCAAGCATCAAGAATTAGTGGAATATCTCCTAGTGATATTTCTGTTTTATTAATTTATTTAGGAAGATAGTTTCACGTGGAACAAAACACATTAAATACCTGCCCGATATGTGATTCAACAAACTTTAATAAGTTTATGAATATTACAGATAACATGATCACTAAAGAAAAGTTCACCATTGTAAGCTGTGATAATTGTGGATTTCATTTTACTAATCCAATTCCTAATGAAAATATAATTGGAAGATATTACAAAGGTGATGTGTATGTTTCTCATTCCTCTTCTAGAAAAGGACTTATAAATCGTCTATATAATATTGTAAGAAATTATACCCTTTCCAAAAAAGTGAATCTTTTAAAGGAACTCTCAAATGGAAAAGAAGTGTTAGACATTGGATCAGGTACGGGACATTTTTTAAATGCTTGTAAAGAAAAGGGATTTTCTGTAATTGGTCTTGAACCAGATGAAGATGCAGTAAGGTTTGCAAAAGTTAATTTTGATATTAATTTATTGCCGTTAGATAACCTTTCTAAAATTCAAGAACATTCCAAAGATTTTATAACGATGTGGCATGTGTTGGAACATGTGTATCATTTGAAAAGAGATTTTGAATTGATAACTAAAATTTTAAAACCAAGTGGTAAATTTATTATTGCTGTTCCGAATTTAGAATCGTATGATGCGCAAGTTTACAAAGAAGGTTGGGCGGCTTATGATGCTCCAAGACACTTGTATCATTTTAGGAAAAAGGATATCGAAAACTTAGCCAATCAATTTGGAATGACATTGGAAATAGTGAAACCAATGAAATTTGATTCCTATTATGTTTCAATGCTTTCAGAAAAATATAAAAGAGGTTCAAATGTTAAAGCATTTGTCACTGGCTTAAAATCAAATCGAAAAGCAAAAGATTTTGGTTATTCATCTCAAATTTATGTTTTATCTAAAAAATAAACTTATTAACCAGTTTAAACTAAATATTTAGTTTATTTTAGTGTAAAAAACCCTAAAAATTTTCGTTTTTAGCTTTTCTAATCATATGTTTTATGCTTTAGCATATATTTATCTCAAACTTGAGTTTTTTAGCCTTAAATCAAGTGAAATATTTAACAAAATGATTTAAAAATTATTAATATTCAATAAAATTAGAAATACCTTGTTTTATTTTTTAGTATATTGTGTTAAAATAACAATTGTCTGTCTATCAACTTTTCCTTCAATCTGATTTGGATTATCGTGAACAAGTCGAATATTTCTTACAGCTGTTCCTCGTTTTGCCTTAAAACCTCCTCCTTTAACGTGTAAATCTTTTATTAATGTAATTGTATCTCCAGACTCTAAATGAACACCATTACTGTCTTTGTGATATTCGACATCTTCTAAATCTTCTCTATCACCAGTTGATTTTGCCCAAGCTAAGGTTTCTTCGTCTAAATACAACATTTCCAGTAAGTCTTGAGGCCAAGATTCATTTTTGATTCTATTTAACATTCTCCATGCAACTATTTGAACAGCAGGAGTTTCACTCCAAATGCTATCATTTAAACAGTGCCAATGGTTTGCTACGATTTTGTCTGCATCTTCAATTTGAGATTTGCAAGTTGAACAAACGAATATATAGTCATCAATTCTTCCACCGTTTTGAAATGGTGTAACTGCATAACTTGTTAATTCACTAGTTGATGAGCAAAGTTCACAACAAGAATTACTTCTTGTTTTTAATTCTTTTTCGAAAGGCATAATTCTTTTGTGAAAATTTTCACAAAAATAGGGTTTAATTATTGATTTTAAAGAAATCATTTCATTCTGAAACAAATCTGATTTCATATAATATGAAAAAAGTTTTGTTTAATTGATTTTTAGACTCAAATAAAGGAGATAAGTCAAATTTAGGTTTTCATTTAGACTTTTAATAATTCTGGTTTTAAAACTTTAAATTCTTTCTTCGTACCTTTTAATATCAACCTCCCTATCCAGTTCCCTTTTTCCGCATAAATATTCCACAAATTCTTTTGACAATAGTGGTGTAATTAAATATCCTTTTGCTCCCAAGCCGTTGTATATGAATATGTTTTTGTGTTTAGGATGTTCACCTAATAGAGGACGGCGATCTAAAACAGTTGGTCTTACTCCTGCTTCGTGATTCACAATTTCGTAATTCGATGAAACTAAATTTTCTAAATGTGAACACAATTCAATTTGTGCTTCTTCACTTAAATCTGTATTGGGAGAATCCCATTTGTAGGTTGAGCCGACTTTAAATAATTGATTACCAATTGGTAATACAAAACATTTTCTATTCAATGATTCATTTTCTGGAATTTCGGAACTTTTTACTGTTAACAATTCTCCTTTTGTTGCTTGAAGAGGTAAATAAGAAAAATAAGGATTATAAATTCCATGAAAACCTTCACAAAAAATAATTTTTTCGAATTTTTCTCCTTTGTAAGTGAGATTTTCTACATCAAGTTTATCAAATGAAAAATCTTCTTCAATCAATTTTTCTTCCCTGATAAGTTTGCTTTGAATTTTCTCTAATAATTTAAGTGTGGGTATCCAAAAAGCAGTTTTTACTTCTCCCGTGCCACATAAATTATTAAGTTTTGAATATGATAAATCTGCCTCATCTAAAGGTTTAATTAAATCAAAATAATCTGCTTCGGTTTCTTTCTTGAGCCACAAATTTTTTTCTTGTTCGTGAGCAAAACCTCTTCTGATTGGAATTTTGTGTAAAAATGAATCTTCAAATTCAAGTTCTAGTTTTTGATAAAAATCAAGTACTTCAGGCAATAATTCGGTAATTCGCCAGGATAAAGCCATTCGTCTAAAAACAACTGGATTTATGATTCCTGCTGCAATTTTGGAACTGTAATTTTCCCCTTTATCAATGATTAAATAGGGTATATTTTGCTCCTCTAGACGAATCGAGATGCTCAAGCCAGCAATTCCTGCTCCTATAATTAGTGTTTTTTCTTTCATATTCTTATGGATACAAGACTTAAAGAGTCCGAAGTCAAGACTTAATTTTTGTAAAGATGATAATTTTAATTAAAATAAGACCACGTTTTGACTTATGACCGCGCAGCTGTAGTGATGACAATCCTGCGGTATTTTGTCTGTATATAAATCAATCAAAGTCTTGACTTTTGAATCATGTAATCTTTTAGTCCTTATTTACATCAATCAAAGTCCTGACTTCTGAATCTTGAAGTCTCTCGTCTAATCTCTATTTAGTTACCGCCAGCGAAAACACACTTATCTTCATCTCTGGATATTTCTCTTTAATCATTTTCATGCAAGATTCCAATGTCGAACCAGTCGTAATTACGTCATCAATTATTGCTATGTGTTTAAAATTATCTTGATTTTCATTTACAAAAAACGCTTCTTCAATGTTGTCCCAACGCATGAATCTTCCTTTTTTCGTTTGACTTTCAGAATGAACAATTCTTGTTAAAAAGTCTAATTTTGTTGGAATATTTAAGATTTTACTGAGACCATTGGAAATAACTTCACTTTGATTGTAACCTCTTGTGTGCATTTTTTTCAAGTGAAGCGGAACAGGAATTAGAGCGTCAATTCCACATATGTTACTTGGGTTTACAAGAAGTTTTTGCCCCATTAATTCTCCCATTTTTTCTCCTAATTCTTGCTTTCCTTTGTATTTTATTTGATGTAAAATGGTTTGTGTTTGATTTCCTTTTTCAAAATAAAGCATCGCAAATGTTTTTTCAATTTGAATTCTTCCCCAAAATAATTTATCCAAAGAACTTGCATCTTCGTATTTTTCAAAAGCAGTATATTTTAAATTTTCAACACAAATTCCGCATACATCTTTTTCAAATTTTGAGATTTCATTTTCACAAACCAAACAAACATTTGGATAAATTAAATGGAGAATATTTTCTGTCCATTCAACGAAGTTTTTAAGTAAAAAACGTGTAACCTTTTGCATCTAGTGAGTTATATTTAAAACTAACAATTAATTGTTCAAAAGTATGAAAAAATTAATCATTATAAACAATTTTTTTGTGGTACTTTTAGACAAAACTTAGACAAAAAGCTTTAATATCAAACGATTGGATAAGTTATGATAAACAATAACATTCAATCGATAGAAATTAATATTTACACTGTGTATATCTTTTTATTGGTGTTGATAAAACCGCTACTTGTTGAAAGCAAAGGAGTTCAAGATTTTAATGTTGATAAAGTGTAAATATTGTGAATTTCTTTACTTGCAAATTGAAAGAAAAATAACAAATTTTGTACTCCTCGTAAAAAAAGAAATATTCTTTTCAAAAACATACCTGCTAACTAGGAAAAGAGGATATATAAAATTAGCTAAGTAATTAACTGATAGATGTTTAAAATCTTAAGTAAAGTATAGTGACTATAAATTATTCCGAAAAAACGGAAAAACAATAAAAACAAAAATAAAAATGGCAAACATTGAACCAATTTTAGTATCAAATAACAGTCGATTTGTGTTATTCCCAATTCAACACGATGATATTTGGAGTTTCTACAAGAGAGCACAAGCAAGTATTTGGACTGCTGAAGAAATTGATTTGGGAGCCGACTTATTTGACTGGGAAAACAAATTGAATGATAATGAACGTCATTTTATTAAGCATATTTTAGCGTTTTTTGCTGCTTCTGATGGAATTGTTAATGAGAATTTAGCTGAAAACTTTCTTTCTGAGGTTCAATATACAGAAGCCAAATTTTTCTATGGTTTTCAAATAGCGATGGAAAACATTCATTCAGAGACTTACTCTCTGTTGATCGATGCTTACATTAAAGATTCTGCTGAAAAAACACATTTATTCAATGCAATCGACACGCTTGATTGTGTGAAGAAAAAAGCTGAGTGGGCATTAAGATGGATAGACAATGGGACTTTCGCTGAAAGATTAGTTGCGTTTGCAGCAGTGGAAGGAATTTTCTTTTCAGGTTCTTTCTGCTCTATTTTCTGGTTGAAAAAACGTGGCTTGATGCCAGGACTTGCATTTTCAAACGAATTGATTTCTCGTGACGAAGGTTTACACTGTGATTTCGCCTGTTTATTATATAATAATCACGTAGTTGAGAAATTATCTAAAGATCAAGTTGAGAAAATAATTAGAGATGCTGTGGAGATTGAAAAAGAATTTGTGTGTGACGCTCTTCCCGTAAAATTAATCGGAATGAATAGCGATTTGATGTCACAATACATTGAATTTGTTGCAGACCGTTTGTTGAATGAATTTGGAAACAACAAGATTTACAATGCAGCAAATCCATTTGATTTTATGGACATGATTTCAATTCAAGGTAAAACAAATTTCTTTGAAAAACGCGTTGGTGAGTACCAAAAAGCAGGAGTTTTAGAAGGAAACAACAATCAGAGCTTTACGATTGACGAAGATTTTTAACTGTAATTAACTCCGGAGGAGTGAAATATTTGTAGCGAAAGATTTTAATCGGTCGTGACAAAAGAAAAACATATTTTAGAACCAATAAAACCAAATAATTAAGATGTACGTAGTTAAAAGAGATGGACGAAAAGAGGCTGTAAAATTTGATAAAATCACAGCTAGAATTATCAAAATGTGTTACGGGTTGGATTCTTTAGTTTCACCAGAAGCTGTAGCAATGAAGGTAATTGAAGGAATTTATGATGGCGTAACCACTAGTGATTTAGACAATTTGGCTGCTGAAACTGCTGCATCAAAAACAATCGATCATCCAGACTATGCTTTATTAGCCTCTCGTATTGCGGTTTCTAATTTGCATAAAGACACAAAAAAGTCGTTCTCAGAAGTGATGGATGATTTGTTCAACTACACAGATCCAATTACTGGTCAAAATGCTTCTCTGTTAGCAGAAGATGTTTACAAAGTGGTTCAAGCAAATAGAGATTCTTTAGATTCAAGTATTATTTATGATCGTGATTTCCGTTATGATTATTTTGGTTTCAAAACATTATCACGTTCTTATTTAATGAAATTAAATGGAAACATTGCTGAACGTCCACAGCACATGTTGATGCGTGTTTCTTTAGGAATTCATAAAAATGATATTAATTCAGCAATTAAAACGTACAATTTAATGTCTGAAGGTTGGTTTACACATGCAACTCCAACATTATTTAATTCTGGTACTCCAAAACCTCAAATGTCTTCTTGTTTCTTGTTAACAATGAAAGAAGATAGCATCGAAGGAATTTACGATACTTTGTCATCTTGCGCTAAGATTTCTCAATCTGCAGGTGGAATTGGTTTAGCTTTACACGATATTCGTGCAAAAGGTTCTTACATCAAAGGAACAAACGGAACTTCTAACGGAATTGTACCAATGTTGCGTGTTTTCAATGACACAGCACGTTACGTAGATCAAGGTGGAGGAAAACGTAAAGGTTCTTTTGCAATGTATATTGAGCCTTGGCATGCAGATGTTTTTGATTTCTTGGATTTAAAGAAAAATCACGGAAAAGAAGAATCAAGAGCAAGAGATTTATTTTATGCTTTATGGATTCCAGATTTATTCATGAAACGTGTAGAAGAAAATGGAGATTGGACTTTAATGTGTCCACACGAATGTCCAGGACTTTCTGATAATCACGGAGCAGCATTTGAAGCTTTATACACAAAATACGAAGCTGAAGGAAAAGGAAGAAAAACAATTAAAGCGCAAGATTTATGGTTCAAAATTTTGGAATCACAAATTGAAACTGGTACGCCATATATGTTGTACAAAGATGCTGCAAATGGAAAATCTAATCAACAAAATTTAGGTACAATCAAGTCTTCAAACTTATGTACTGAAATTATTGAATACACAGCTCCAGATGAAATTGCAGTATGTAATTTAGCTTCTTTGGCTTTACCAAAATATGTAACGGAAGACGGAAAATTTGACCACGATAAATTATTTGAAGTAACATATCAAGCGACAGTTAACTTAAATCGCATCATCGACGGAAATTATTATCCAGTTGAAGAAGCACGTAAATCAAACATGCGTCACCGTCCAATTGGATTGGGTGTTCAAGGTTTGGCTGATGCTTTCATCATGATGCGTTATCCATTTGAATCAGAAGAAGCACGTAAATTAAACCGTGAGATTTTTGAAACAATCTATTATGCTGCAATGACGGCTTCTAAAGATTTAGCAAAAACTGAAGGAGCTTACGAAACTTTTGCTGGATCACCAGTTTCAAAAGGAATTTTCCAATACGATATGTGGGGAGTAACTCCATCTTCTCGTTGGGAATGGGAAGTATTGAAAGAAGAAGTGAAAGAATTTGGTGTAAGAAACTCTTTGTTAGTTGCTCCAATGCCAACTGCTTCTACAGCACAAATTTTGGGTAACAACGAATGTTTTGAGCCTTACACATCAAATATTTATACAAGACGTGTACTTTCTGGTGAATTCATCATCGTAAACAAACATTTATTGAAAGATTTGGTAAAAGAAGGATTGTGGAACAAAGAAATGCGTCAAAAATTGATGGTTTCTAACGGTTCAGTTCAAAATATTCCTGAGATTCCAACACATTTGAAAGAGTTATACAAAACTGCCTGGGAAATTTCTCAAAAATCAATTGTTGAATTGGCAGCAGATCGTGGAGCATACATTTGTCAATCACAATCTTTGAACATTTTCATGGAGAATGCAAACTTCGGAAAATTGACTTCTATGCACTTCTACGGATGGAAAAAAGGTTTAAAGACTGGAATGTATTACTTGAGAACAAAAGCAGCAACAGACGCAATTAAATTCACAGTTGACAAAACAATGAACCAAACAACAATTGGTACATCAACAGATGTGAATGACGAAAATATCCGCTCAATTGAAGAGGAGCAGGCCGCAATCGCTTGTTCATTGGAAAATCCTGATGCGTGTGAAATGTGTTCAGGGTAGGACTTGGATAGAAGTAATGGTTAGCAATTCTTCCTCCCTTGAGAAGAAAAAGCTTAGCTTTTGAAGACTAAGCGTTAGTGCAAGGAGGATTGAGTTGTCTGACCCAAAATATAAGAGAATAGTAAACCCTTTTTTGTGAAATTAAAAAAGGGTTTTTTAATAGAAATTAAAAAATAATGGGAACGATTGATAAATTAGTAATAATTATACCAATAATAGGAGGTGCTATTGCTAGGCTGCACAATAATATATCAATTAGACAGAATGAAGATTTTATTCGTTAAGAAATGATTTATTTAATTATCTACATAGATTGAGATGCGAAATCAATTTTTTTATTCCGTAAGATAGCGAGTTATTTTATCGCTTGGCTTAAGACAAAAAACAATAAGTTTTAAACATTTTTTACAAGAACAAACAAATGCTTTTTCCGAAAAACCAAAACACCAAAAAAAGTTGTTAATTTCTTTAAATTAAAAAATGTTCAAGAGCTTATACTTATTAGCTGATAATAATACTGTTTTAACACCTTTTTCCCAACATCAAGAAAATGGTGTTTTTGATTCTTTAAAAATCCAAACCTCCATCAATTATCAAAAATTAACAGCAATACTTCTAGCTTTTTCTTATCTTTGTCTCTTAATTAATTTTTGTACAAACTTCTTTTAGCTTTTTTAACGTAACAATGAAAGTAATTGATCATTTAAATTCCTCAAAATCTACTCTTTTCTCATTTGAAATTTTGCCACCTTTAAAAGGTAAAAGCATTCAATCAATTTATGATGGAATTGATCCATTAATGGAATTTAAACCGAAATTTATAAACGTTACGTATCATAGAGAAGAATACATTTACAAAGAAAGAGAAAAAGGGTTACTTGAAAAAATTGCCATTCGCAAGCGCCCAGGAACAGTTGGAATTTGTGCTGCAATCATGAATAAATATCAAGTTGACGCCGTTCCACATTTAATTTGTGGAGGTTTTAGTCAAGAAGAAACAGAAAATGCTTTGATTGATTTGCAGTTTTTAGGAATTGATAATGTCTTAGCTTTACGAGGAGATTCTATTAAAACAGAATCGAATTTCAAACCACACCCAGAAGGTCATGCTTTTGCAAAAGATTTGATAAATCAAGTTGTGCAAATGAACCAAGGAAATTACATGACGGAAGATTATCAGTTGGAGCCAACAGATTTCTGCATTGGAACAGCTGGATATCCTGAAAAACATTTTGAAGCAATGAATTTGTCAATGGATTTAATTCATTTGAAACAAAAAGTAGATGCTGGTGCTTCGTATATTGTTACACAAATGTTTTTTGACAATCAAAAATACTTCGATTTTGTTGACGCTTGCAAAAATACAGGAATCAACGTTCCAATTATTCCAGGGTTAAAACCAATAAAAACTTTACAACACGCATCTTTTTTACCTAAATTTTTTCACGTTGATTTTCCTGAAGCTTTATCAAAGGAAATTATCAAATGCAAAGATAATGCAGCAATCGAGCAAGTAGGAGTTGAGTGGGGAATCCAGCAATCAAAAGAATTGAAAGCAAAAAATGTTCCTTGTATTCATTATTACACGATGTCAACTTCCACGCAAGTAAAAAGAATTGCAAAGGAAGTTTTTTAAATTAAACAACTTATTTTATTATGAATAAAATTATTTTTCTCGCATTATTATTTGTAAGTTCTAATTTATTTTCTCAGGTAGAAAACTTAGATATTAAAAATTTAATCGTTGTATGTCAGTTAGATAAAACAGAAGATCGTTTTACTTTAGAAGTAAATTTATCGGAAATTTTAGCCGATTGCGGAATAAAAACAATGGCGAGCTTAAATGCGCAAAAGCAAGGAACAAATGTTGGTTATTTAGGAATGGACAGCATTCAATTGGATTTAAAAAATAAGGGATTTGATACGTATGTGTTGGTTTCTATTAGAGGTTACGACACAAAATTCAAAAGATCAACGATTTTTAATGATATGAGAACAGAATTAGCAACTGGACATTTATTTCCCTTATATAGAGATGAAATTTCTTCAATTTCACTTGAATTTTATTTTTATAGAAATGGCCAAAACGTTGGTTATGATTTACTAAAACTTGGGGGAATTTCCTCAAGAGAAGACGTAATTAAAAAGTTGAGAAAAAAATTACCAAAAAGAATTTACAAATATTGGTCATAATTTTAGTTGATTAATCGCTTTTTATCACTAAAAAATTTAAGCTATACAGTTGATTATTATGCTCTACGAGAGTTTTGTGCATAGAAAACGTAAATCTGGAACCTTTTACAATAAGTAAGCGAAAAAAATTCAAGTGTTTGATCCGCCTTGGCGGAGAGTTTTGAATTTTTAGAGTCGTTTGTTGAAAGGTAGATGCGTTTTCAAGCACTAGAACTTAGCCAAAGG
>CANLGD010000007.1 GCA_947490145.1 Flavobacteriia bacterium | reverse complement strand
TATTCGGATGTTTATTACAATTACCATATGGATATTATCAAATTACAAGATTTAGTTGTTTTTCAGGTTTTGCCTTCCTTGCTTATCAGTCTTATGAAAGTAAAGAAATGAATTACACGATCATATTTGCTTGTTTATCGTTCTTGTTTCAACCGTTTTTCAAAATCTCACTTGGCAGAGAATTATGGAATATTGTGGACCTTATTGTCGGTATTGCATTGTTATTGTCAATTTTTCAGTTTAGTAAAGTAAATAAAAAGAACAATTAATTTTAAAATGATGATTTGGGAAGCAATTACAACAGGATTTGAAGTACTAGGAAAATGGCAGTTATGGGTCGCTTCTTTGTCTTTCGCGGCAATATTTATAGTGACCTATTTATTAGTTGCTTATGGGTTGTCCAAAACATCAGAAAATGAAAAAACCGCACCTCTAGGTTGTGTTGCGGGAGCAATAATTCCGACTTTTATACAAGTTGTTTTTATCTCAATTCTGATTGTATTCTTATTACCCATACTAATGGGAGGTGATGAATTTACCCCATTTTCTTACATTTCGGATGAGTGGTGGCGCATAGTTAAAGCAGGTTTTTTTGGATTTGCTATTTTAATGTTAATTGCCTTTATTCCAATTATTGGTGAGCTTGCAACGAATACTCCGGGAGTTTCCATTTTTGTAATCGGCATGGTAATCTTCCATAAAATTGCTGGAAGTTCGCTTCGCCATATTCAAGAATTAAATGGAACTCATATTGATATTGAGCCAGATTTTTGGTCCATAATTGGTTTTATAATTCTTGCATGGGTCATAGTTTGGAGTTTAACATTTGTAATTATTACCATTTTGACATCAACTAAAATAGTAAAGCCAGAAATGATGGAATTGGGAGCTCTTTTATTAGGCCCTGCGATCGGCGTAATACCAGGATTAATTGCTTTGGTGGTCTATATTTCCTACGTGATATTGAAAATAAAAAATGCCGTTTAATAATACTTCTAATACTTAGGGAACTAATAAAAAAATTGATTACACCCATATCTACCAATAAAATTGAATTTAATACTGAAATCTAAATTTTGTTCTTTTTAATTATTCACAAGTTCATGAGATCGCTTCGCTAAGTTGCCAAAAAGAACCAAAAGTAGCTTCGCTGAGACCGCCTTTGGCTAAGTTCTAGTGCTTGAAAACGCATCTACCTTTCAACAAACGACGCTAAAAAATCAAAACTCTCCGCCTCGGCGGATCAAACACTTGATTTTTATACGCTTACTTTTTGCGAAAGGTACCAGATTTACGTTTTCGAGGCACGATTTAACGAACTAAACCATAATTCATTTTAAAAAATATATTCTTGTGGTAACAGTGAGGTTAATCAATAAAAAAAAGCTCACGTACTGGGCTTTAATTTTGGGCTTTTGTCTGCTAGTTGACTAACTGTTATGCATCATTTAAATAATACACACTAACATAAACTAACAAATTGAAAATGTTAACAAATATTTCATTGATTTTTTTGGGTACAGCCATTTTTTTACATTCCTGTAAAGATGCTAATACCGAGTACGAAACAGTAAAAGTAAGAAACCAGGGCAAAATTTCGGTTGAAAATGGCAAGGGAGAAAAGGAAACAATAGATTTTCAATGTATTGGTTGTGAAGAAAACATAAAGACAGAAGCCTTGTTTGAAAAACTTATAGAAGAGGCCAATTCACTAACTAAAAAAGCTTTAAATTTCCCTTTAAGTTTTGTACCTAAAAGAGCTGATTTAAAAGTAATAAAACAAGACTCACTGATATATTTTGACAATAACAAAAAGATAAAAAACGTTCTTCTAATCACAGCCAAATATGTGTACCTTGCCAAAAATGATTACGGAAATGAATTTGAAGGCGAAGTCACTAATTCCTTTTATATGAAAGATAACAAAGTGACAGATTTGTCGGATGACATAAAACTAAATAATCTTGCCTTTGATGATAAGTACATAAATAGAACCTTAAACGGATATGGAAAGAACGCTGATTACATTGAATTTACACCAATTAAAGATGAATCCATTATTTTACAAAGTAGTTTAAGTTGCGTTGACGAAGGTAGTTCATTTCAAATTACGCTAGAAAATAATGAAGAAATAGAATTAAAAAGTTGGAATGCTTTTAATTGTGATGGTACATCCTATTTCGAATGGTTTAATGGATCTCAAATAAATAAATTAAAAACAAGTAGAATCAAGTATTTATGCCTAAATAGCCGCGGAAAATCAATTATGGTAAGTGTGCCAAAGAATGAAAGTGATTATTTTCAACAACTTTTTAATTTGTAGCAATATTAAAAAAGTGACACAATTCTCACACCTATCTTATTACAAAGAAAACTTCAATAATTTTCTGGCAATATCCCATAAAGTGCGTAAACCAAAAAGTCATTAATTTCACTGCTTAATTCTTTTGCCAAAATAAGCTAAAATTGGTTTAAAATAATACCGTAGTTTCTGATATCGCCCATTTTTTGTTGCTTCTCTAGTTGGCTGAGTAAGCTGATTTTTTTCCATGATTCTAATGAGACTAAAATTTAAAAAGCTAATTCTTCCTCCTAAAGCAATAAAAAATAAATTTCAAAAAATTGTAAGATTTAATTCAAATTAATAAGTTCGCTTCATGCGAACTTTTTTTTGTTTGAAGAATTTTTTATTGATATTTAATTAATTGCATATCAATGTTTTATTTCATTTTTAAAATAAATAAAATGCAATCTGTGAATGATGTAACTTTTGAAATATCTTGTGTAACATGAAACGGTCATCTGTAAAGTAATTTTGTAATGTGAAATTTAACTCACAACAATAATTTTAGAAAAGATGAAAAATGCAACTGAATTAAAAGGAGATTGGAATGAAATCAAAGGGAAATTAAAACAAAAATTTGCTCTTTTAACCGATGACGATGTTTTATTAGTTGCAGGAAAAAAAGATGAAATGATTGGTCGTATTCAGCAAAAATTAGGAAAATCAAAAGAAGAAATTCAGCGCATTATTTCTGAAATATAAGTCAAAATATAAACTTAAATAAACAAATAAATTAAGCACATGAAAAAACCAATATTAACATTAGCAATAGTTGCAACATTGATAGCATCAATCGGAACAAGTTGCAGCACCGCTTCCGAAAAATTAGATAATGCGCAAGAAAAAGCGTTGGAATCTGAGGAAGATTTAGAGGAGGCTAACAAAGAATATTTAGCAGATGTTGAAAAATATCGAATTGAAGCTGCTGATAAAATTGCAACTAACAAAAAAAGTTTAGCAGATTTCAAGAAAAGAATAGCAAACTTAAAAAGTGAAGCTAAAGAGGATTATAGTCAGAAAATTGTTGAGTTAAATCAAAAAAACACGGACATAATTAAAAAAATGGACGATTATAAAGCTGATAATAAAGAAAACTGGAACACTTTTAAAAAAGATTTTAATAAATCATTAGAAGTTTTAGCACTAGAAATTGTCACCATTAGTAAAATCATCAAGTAATAAAACAAAACAAATAAAAAATCGAATATGAAAACAAAATCAAAAATTAGCATTGCATTAATTCTTTTAGCTTTAATCATTCTTCCAACTTTAAATAGTTGTAATAAGTATCCTGATGGACCTGCATTTAGTTTAAGAATGCGCAGTCACAGGGTAGTTAATACATGGAAAGTAGAAAATTATAAAATCAATGGAGATGATTTTACATCTTTGGTAACAAGTTACAATGAAACTTTTTCTAAAAGTGGTTCTTACACCTATTCTTGGAGTTTTTTTAGTGGTACAGGTAAATGGGCTTTCCAAAATAATGATATGGAAATTAAATTAACAGGTGACGACGATCAATCTTCGAGAACACTTTATATTTTAAAATTAGAAGAAGATGCATTTTGGTATTATTATAAAGAAGGTGATGATCGACACGAATTTCATCTAATATCGAAATAATTACAAAAAAAATAACTCCAAACAAAACATGAACAAAATTATTTTATTCTCAGTAATTTTAATTGCATTCAGCGCTAACAAGACTATTGCACAAAAACAAACTCCAGCATCTGAAAAGTACGGAACAACTTTAAATTTAGGATTAGGGATTGGATATTATAGTTATGTGAGTTCCTCTAGCCCTGTAATTCATGCCGACTTAGAATTAGATGTTACTAAAAATTTCACCTTAGCTCCATTTATTACTTACTTTTCTTATAAAAATTACAATTATTGGGGAAATTCAAAATATGCATATCGTAACTATTATTATACGCAGACTGTAATTCCAATAGGAGTTAAAGGAACCTATTATTTTGATCAATTATTAGGTGCAGGTTCTAAATGGGATTTTTATTTAGCTGGATCGTTAGGATATGTATACAGAAAAACCACTTGGGACAACGACTATTATGGTGATAGATACGTTGAACATGGAACAAGCGGTTTATATCTTGATGGACACATTGGAACTGAATTTCACATCAATAAGAAATTAGGTCTTTTCTTAGATTTATCTTCAGGAATTTCAACTTTTGGTTTAGCAGTTCATTTGTAAATAAAATCAATAATAAAATTTCAAGGTCAAGGCTATAATTAGTTTTGACCTTTTTGCATTTTATTAAATTAATCCTGCTTCTAATTCT
Source organism: Flavobacteriia bacterium (assembly GCA_947490145.1). Taxonomy (GTDB): domain Bacteria; phylum Bacteroidota; class Bacteroidia; order Flavobacteriales_D; family Crocinitomicaceae; genus M2408. Next base: position 66,150 of record CANLGD010000007.1, on the reverse strand, counting down.
AATTTTAATTCAGGCGCATATTTTCTAATTATTTCGCCATCATCATTGGAAACAACTAAATATGAATTTTCAGCAATCGTTTTTTCTACCAATTTTCGGTAGTGAATTGCTAAGGCATCGTCAATTTTCATAGTATGAGCATTCATATAATGTTCCCTTGGCTCGCCAACAACGTTTTGCATTTGTCTCATTTTACTTTGATTTAAAATTTTTAAATAGCTCAAATCTTTATTTGTTGCAATCAGTTCTTTTTTAAACCTCGTATTGTCATAGATTGAAACATCATCACAAATATGGACATAAATTTCAAATAAATTTTTGATTCCTCGCTCATATCGACGAAAAATAACATCTGTCGGAATGTGATGTCCTCCTTTTTCAACTCGTGATTTCACCCTTTCAACTGCCATTTCAGGAGAATTTAACCAAAAAAACAACAAGCCAACTTTATAATTTTGTGCTTGCGCCCTTTTGATTAATTGATGATAACTTTTTGTAGCTAAAGTAGTTTCAATCGCAAAATCAACATTTTTTAGCAGTAATTCATCAATTCGTTTGAGCATAATTCTCCCCGCTTCAAAAGCAACAGTTTCAGGCTGAAATGGCGACAATGCAGCTGCAATTGCATCAGCATTTACAAATTCTTTACAATCCAATAATTCAGGTAAAATATTGAATGAAGCAGTCGTTTTTCCTGCGCCATTGCATCCTGCGATTATGTAAAGGTTATTTGACACACAACAAATTTACGAATTTATTTGATTGATAATTTTATTTTTTTAATTAATTTTTCATACCAATATCTCAAATTTTTCTAGTAATTTAGTAACTTAAACAAACACAGCAATTGAAAGAACTAACTTTAAAAGTCGTAAAACCAATCTTAAAAGTAAGAGATGTAAATTCCCACAAAGGAACTTTTGGTCACGCACTTTTAATAGCCGGAAGTAAAGGCATGATTGGTTCCGCTGTAATAGGAGCAAAGGCATGTTTACGCTGCGGAGTTGGATTGTTAACAGTGAATATCCCTGAGGAGGAAAGAACTATTCTTCAAATTCCTGTTCCGGAAGCGATGTTGAGTTTTCGTGAAAGAATTATGGAATTGAATTTAGATAAATATTCAAGTATCGTAATTGGTCCAGGAATTGGATTGTCTTTGGATTCAGAGATTTTACTTAAAAATGTTGTAAAAAATTGTAAGGTTCCTTTATTAATTGATGCTGATGGATTAAATTTATTAGCAAAAAATCAAGATTTTATAAAATTATTACCAAAAAACACCATTTTAACCCCGCATCCTAAGGAATTTGATCGACTGTTTGGAAAAAACGAAACAACTGAAGAAAGAATTAACACTGCTAAACTTAAAGCAAAAGAGTTAAATGTGGTAATTGTTTTAAAAGGTCACCAAACTTTTATTGCAGCAGGAAATGAATCGTTTCTAAATACAACTGGAAATTCAGGTTTAGCAAAAGCTGGTTCTGGTGATGCACTTTCTGGAATTATACTTTCTTTTTTAGCGCAAAACTATGAAGCATTAGAAGCCGCAAAATTGGGAGTTTTTATTCTTGGCTTAGCTGCAGATTTATGCTTGGAAACACAAAGTTTTGAAAGTATGTTAATTACGGACGTTATTGAAAATATGGGAATGACTTTTAAGAAGATTTCGGAATAAGGGATGAACTTTTAGATTTAATAAAAAAACAATCTTATACCTTTTACCAAATAGAATGATAGAAAATATAGTTTTTATTCTTAAAAGAATTGAACTATCTACTATCTACTATCTTTTATATGTTCCTATGTGGTGACTTTTTGTTTTTACCATTCGCCCATAAATTTTTCATCTAAGATTTTTCCCAAAAATAATTTCAAGTATTTTTAGGAAAACTTAATTAGAAAATCTTCCCTGGATTTAAAATCCCTTTCGTATCAAAAACTTTTTTAATCTCTCGCATCAAATTTAATTGAACTTCCGAAAAAGCAAGTGGCATATAGGGTTTTTGAACCAAGCCAATTCCGTGTTCGCCAGAAATTGTACCGCCCATTTTTATTACTTCAACAAAAATTTCCGCAATTGCTTTTGATAATTCATTGTCCCAAAAATCATCAGATAAATCTCCTTTTATGATGTTTACATGCAAATTTCCGTCGCCAGCGTGACCGTAGCAAACAGATTTAAAACCATATTTTGCTCCGATAGTTTTAACAGCTTCCAAACATTTTGGCAAGGCAAATCTTGGCACAACAGTGTCTTCTTCTTTGTAAATTGAATGTGATTTTACTGCTTCACCAACTTTTCGTCTTAATTTCCACAATTGATCTTTTTGCGCTTGATTTTCCGCAAATAAAATTTCATATGTATCAAAATTCGCTAAAACATCCATTATTTTTTCACATTCCTTCATTAAGACTTCTTGATCAAAGCCATCTACTTCAATCAATAAATGCGCTTGGTGTGAATCTTTCACTTCGATAACTGTTTCAGGTTCATAAGGTAAGGTCCATAAAATGGCGTCTCGCTCCATAAATTCCAAACCACTTGGTGTGATTCCTGCTTGAAAAATTGCAGCAACAGCTTCACAAGCTTTTTGTGCATCATAAAAAGGCACTAGCATCAATAAATCTTGGGTCGGATGAGGTATTAACCTTAAAACAATTTTGGTAATTATAGCCAAAGTTCCTTCACTTCCTGTAATTAATTGCGTTAAATTATAACCAGTTGCATTTTTAATAACATTTGCTCCAGTCCACATAATTTCGCCATTTGGCAACACAATTTCTAAATTTAAAACATAATCTTTTGTTACACCGTATTTTACAGCTTTCGGTCCACCCGAATTTTCTGAAACATTTCCACCAATAAAACAACTTCCTTTGCTCGCAGGATCTGGCGGATAAAACAAGCCTTTTTCTTTCACAGTATTTTGCAAAACTTGCGTAATTACACCAGGCTCAGTTGTTACTTGATGATTTTTTTCGTCAATATCTAAGATTTTATTGAATTTTTCCATAGAAAGTAAAACACCTCCAAAAATTGGTAACATTCCACCGCTTAATCCCGTTCTAGCGCCAGCTGGAGTGACACAAATATTATTTTCAAAACAATATTTCATGATTTCAGAAACTTCCAAAGTGTTTTCTGGTTTCAAAACAACATCTGGTGGAAAATTTAAATCTTCTGTTTCATCATGTCCATATTCTTTTATGGAATCAGCATCATAGAAACATCTATTTGGAAAATTTTTTTCGAAAAAGGAAATATCTTGAGCATTAATTTTTTTAAAATTCATCTAAAACGGATTTTGATTTAATTTTTTTGCTATTTTTATACAAATTTACATTTTTTTATTGCTTTTCAAATTATGAGAATTTTATTAGGATTATTTTTAATTTTTGACTTGCTTTCTTTTTCGCAAGAAATTGAACACAAACATTCCATACATCACGCTTTTATTGAAAATAATGGACAATGGGAGAAAGAAATACTTTTTAAAAGTCAATTCCAAGGAGGAAATTTATGGATTCAGCAACACAAAATGTTATTTCATTTAGCTGATTATTCCAATTATCAAAAAGCACACGCAAATTTCAAAGAAAGTAACGAAAATTCTCAAAAATATACTCAAGACGCAATTCACTTAAATTTTTTAGGTTCAAATGAAATAAAATCAATTCAAAAAGAAAAAACTATTGATTCCTATTATAATTTTTTTCTTGGTAAGGATAAATCAAAATGGCAAGGAAATGTTAAAGCCTATCATGAAGCAACTTTAAAAGATTTATATTCGGGAATTGATTTAAAATTAATTGAAGAAAAAGAGCAATTAAAATATGAATTTCATGTTCAAGCAAATATAAATCCAGCTTTGATTCAGTTGGAATATGTTGGACAAAAAAGAATTCAAATTAACAAAGCAGGAAATTTAATTATTGAAACTAAGAATGGAATTATTCAAGAAAATAAGCCTTATTCCTATCAAATAATAAATGGAAAAATTGTTGAAGTAAAATGCGATTTTGCTCTCAAAGGAAATAAAATATCCTTTGAATTAGGTAAATACAATGCAGATTTTCAATTAATCATCGATCCAGTTTTAGTTTTTGCAACCTATTGCGGGTCGGTTACAGACAATTTCGGCATGACAGCAACTTATGGTCACGATGGAACAGCTTATTCTGCGGGAACAGTTTATGGAAATGCTTATCCAACTCCGAATAATTCTGCATATGATGTGAATTCAAATTTCACCATTCCAAATGTTTCTAATTCAGTGACAACTGATGCTTTTATTTCAAAGTATTCGGCTGATGGAACAACAATGATTTGGACAACTTTTTTAGGTGGAGGTGATGACAATCAAGGAACAGAGACGGCGCACAGTTTAATCTGCGATAAGCAAAATAATTTATACATTTACGGAGCAACATCTAGCGTGGATTTCCCAATTCAAGGTGGTTTTCAGGGAACGCATGGCGGTGGACAGTTTTTGTCTGTTGCTTTCAATGGTTCAAATTTTGGTGCACAAGGAACAGATATTTATGTAGCGAAAATTAGTTCAAATGGACAAAATCTTTTAGCTTCAACTTATGTTGGTGGTAGCGAGAATGATGGAGTTAATTATTCAGAATTTGGAAGAGCGGGGAATTATGGCAATGTAATTTACTATGATTCTTTAACTTCTAATTACGGTGATCAGTTTCGAGGAGAAATTATGTTAGATTCGTTAAATAACGTTTTAATTGGATCCTGCACTCGCTCTACTAATTTCCCTACATTAAATGCTATACAAAATGCAAATGCTGGAATGCAAGATGGCGTAATTTTTAAATTAAATCCTGATTTTTCAGCTTTATTGTTTTCAACTTACATGGGTGGAACAAATAATGATGCTATTTATTCTATAAAAATTGACTCGAGTTTTAATATGGTTTTTGCCGGAGGAACTTCCTCTAATGATTTGCCGCAAACTGTTGGAGCATGGCAAAATGCGTATAATGGGGGAGTGGCAGACGGTTTTGTTGGAAAATTAAATCCTGCTGGAAGTATTTTACAAAGAATTTCTTATCTCGGAGAGGCTGATTATGACCAAGCTCTATTTGTTGAAATTGATAGAAATGACAACGTTTTCCTTTTAGGACAATCCAGAGGCGGAACATTTGAAGTTTTAAATGCAGCTTTTGTCAATCCAAATAGTGGTCAGTTTATTTGTAAATTAAGTCCAGATTTAACTACTCTACAAAATTCAACTGTTTTTGGAAATGGAAATGCAGCAGTTAATATTTCTCCTTCAGCATTTTTGGTTGATATTTGCGGAAATATGTATGTTTCTGGTTGGGGAGCAAATATTTTACAAGGAGTTCAATTGAGTGGAATGCCAATTTCACCTGATGCATTTTTATCAAATTCTCCTAATGGTTTTGATTTCTATTTAATGGTTGTTGAACGAGATTTTACAGGCTTAAAGTACGGAAGTTATTTAGGAGGAAATCAAGCGCAAGAGCATGTAGATGGAGGAACTTCTCGTTTTGATAAAAATGGCGTGGTTTATCAATCTGTTTGTGGCGGTTGTGGCGGAAATAGTGATTTTCCTACTTCAAATAATGCTTGGTCTAATCAAAATTTAAGTTCAAATTGTAATAACCTCATTTTTAAATTTGATTTTCAGCTTGTCTTAGATGCTGATTTTACAGCTAGTATAGAAATTGGCTGTGCGCCTTTAAGTGTTACTTTTCAAAATAATACGATTGCATCCGATGAATATTTTTGGGTTTTTGGTAATGGTGATACTTCGTCAGTTATTTTTAGTCCTACAATTATTTTTGATTCTGCAGGAATTTATAATGTTTTTTTAGTTTCTAAAGACAGTGTTTGTTTATTAGTTGACACAGCGAAAACTACCATTGTCGTTGGTTCACCTTTTAATCATATTGTTTCAAACGATACCTTAATGTGTGAATCAAACTTTATAGAACTTCTTGCTTTGACAGGAGGAATTGCTGATAATTTTATTTGGTCTTCAAATCGAAACTTTACTGATACTTTGAATGCAAATTCAGCAGATTCGATCTTTTCAGTCTTTCCAGTAAATCAAGTTCAGACTTTTTATGTTAAAATGAGCAATTTCGGTTGTTCAAAAATTGACAGTGTTGTCGTCAGTTTGACTAGTGCTGGTTTTGATTTAATTGGTTCTGCTTATGTCTGTCAAAATGAAGATTTTATTGCAAATGCTGTAAACAATAGTGGTTTTATTTACACATATTCTTGGTATCCAAGTTCTTTGATTGAAACGCAGATTTCCCAAACATCAGTTTCTGCAATAACAACACAAGCAGCTTATCTTTTTGTAGATGTAATTTCATCTAATGGCTGCAATTTTACTGATTCAATATTAATTAATGTAAGTCCTGTAAATTCCATATTAATAAATGCTTCTGCAAGTGATACCTTAATTTTAGAGGGAACTCAAACGACATTATTCGCTTCTCCAAGTGGAAATTACATCTATTCTTGGACACCAACTAATGCCTTGACAAGTCCCAATTTTCAATCTACATTAGCAACAGTTTCTGAAAAAACAACTTTTGAAGTTACGATAACTGATGGAACTTGTTCTGCAAGTGATACCATTTCAATTTATTGCTACAATAATGAATGCAAACCACCAAATATTTTTATTCCAAATGCTTTTTCTCCAAATCAAAAAGGTAAGAATGAAGTTTTTTATGTCAGAGGTCCGCAAATAACAAAAATGTTGCTTCGCGTTTTTGACCGCTGGGGAGAAATGGTTTTTGAATCTACAGATCCATTAATTGGTTGGGATGGAACATTTAAAGGAAGAAAATTAGATCCTGATGTTTTTGATTATTACGTTGAAGTTACCTGCATTGAAGGAAATACTGAAATCTTCAAAGGAAATGTGACGATTTTGAAATAAATTTAATAGTAATGAGTAGTTTATAAAGGGTTGAAAATATCCAACCCGTAAAAAGTCATAATATCAAAATTCAATAATCTAATTTTGTTTCTAAATCAATCATAGTCTTATGTCTTTCATCTTACAGCGAAGCGGGTCTAATGTCCTTAATTTAGGATTACAATAATAGCCCTCAATTCAAGAACTATATTTTAAAAATTAAATTAACTTTGTTAAAAAAACTTATGAAAAAAATCACTTTAATATGTTCACTTTGTGTTTCAGCTTATATGACTGCTCAAACTTTTAGTGATAATTTTGACTCCTATATAGCTGGTCAAAAGTTAGCTCAACAGAGTGCCGGAGCATGGACAACTTGGAGTAATGCGCCAGGAGGTACAGAAGATGGTTTGGTTTCAAACGCAAATTCAGTAAGTCCTTCAAATTCAATGTATTTTTCATCGAATCTTCAAACTGGTGGACCAGTCGATCAAGTAAAAGTATTTGGTGTGCAAAATACTGGAAGTTTTTCATTAGAATGGAATATGTTTGTTGAAACTGGAAAGGCAGCCTATTTTAATTTGCAAAAAACGGCCACTATTGGTCAGGTTTATGCTTTAAATGCGAACTTTAATGATGATGGGACAATGGCCTTTGACGATGGGGTAACTACAAATTTTAGTTCAACATTTTTACAAAATGTTTGGTTTAATTTCAGATTAGACATTAATTTCAATACAAATACATGGGAAGTTTTTATTGATGATGTATCGAAAGGAATTTTTTCCAGTGCTGTAAATCAAATTGCTTCAATTGATATTTTTCCCGTTGATCAAAATACTCCTTATGCATCTGGATTTTATGTAGATGATTTTCAATATACAGTTAATCCTTATGTTTTGCCAACAATTAATGCTGCTGCAAATTTAGTTTCTTTCACAGGATCAAATCTGGTTGGAAGTTCAGTTTCTAGAGAAGTTAAAGTTAGAAATTTGGGAACAACCGCTATAACAAGTTTTGATATAACATGCAATTATAATGGTTCAGATATTGTTCAGAATGTAACAGGAATTAATTTGGCTTCTTTAGCTGAAACAACAATAACAATCACTTCTCCAATGATATTAATTGCAGGTTCTAATGACTTAACTGCAACAATTTCAAATGTAAACGGAACGGTTGATGGTGATGCAAATGATAATGTTGCAACATTGAATGTGAACCCAATTATTCCTGCTTTGGGTAAAATGGTAGTAGGTGAGGAAGGGACAGGAACTTGGTGCGGTTGGTGTCCAAGAGGAGCAGTTTTTATGGATATGATGGATAATACATATGCTGAATATTGGGCAGGAATTGCTGTCCACAATGGTGATCCGATGACAAATACGGTTTACGATACTGGAATTGGAGCATTAATTGCTGGATACCCAACATCTTTAGTTGATAGAGGTCCTGAAGATGATCCATCTGCAATGGAAGAAAAATTCTTAACAAATATTCAAATATTACCTGACGCTGTAATGAAAAATGAGGCAACTTGGAACAGTACAACGCGTGTTTTAACAGTTACTGTAAAAGCAAAGTTTATTCAAGCAACAACTGGAAATTATAAATTGGCTTGTGTAATTTCTGAAGATGATGTAACTGGAACTGTAGCAGGATACAAGCAGACAAATTATTATGCAGGAGGTGCTAACGGTGTAATGGGAGGTTATGAAAGTTTACCATCCTCTGTTCCTGCTGCGCAAATGGTTTATAATCACGTTGCAAGAGAGATTTTGCCATCTTTTGCAGGGGAAAGTGGAGTTATTCCATCTGTTGTTGCTATTGGTGAAGAATTTATGTCAACTTATACATTTACTCTACCAGCAACTTATGACGAAACGAAAATTCATGTAATTTCAATGTTAATCGAACCATCTGGTGTAATTAATAATGCAGGGAAATCAACTTTTGATGCTGCACAATTGGCTTCTACTTCTGAAATCACATTGGATTGTGGATCAATGGTTAATATCATGACAAATTCTGGAATTACAACAATTCCAGATTTTACAACTTCGCTTGTAAATTCAACAACGTGCGCTGGAACAACGACAGTTGCTCAAACTCCCTTGGCTGGAAGTCCTTTGCAAGTTGGAGCAAATAATGTAATTATTCTTTCAACTGATGCTTGCGGTAATAAACAAGTATGTTTTAAAACAGTTAATTATTCAGATAATGCAAGTTTAACTGAAAATGACATTGAAAACTTAATTTCATTATTCCCAAATCCAACGACTAATTTGTTGAATTTCTCTGCTAAAAGCAATTCTGTTAAAAATATTAGAATCTTGACAATTGACGGAAAAGAAGTTTTCAAACAAAATTCAAATTTGAAGTCTGGAGTTATTTCTGTTTCTAATTTAAATAATGGTTTGTATAACGTAGAATTCACTTTAGAGAATGGAACAATTTCTTCTCAAAGATTTATCAAAGAATAAAATAATAATAAATTTATTGAAAAAAGCATCAGCCTCGGTTGGTGCTTTTTTTGCGTTTGAAAAATTAACAATTCAGAGTTTGATTTAGAAATTTCAGTTTTTAGATATTTTTAACGTGATAATTTTTGAGTCTCGATAATCGGGATGAAAAAAATATCACTAAAAATAAAGACAAAAGTGGATTTTATAAACAAACTCTAAGTAACTTTGTGGCATGAAATGGATTGGAGATAGAACTTCCTTTGTTGATGACAAAACAAAAACAACAATCGTAATTGATGCGGAAAATATTGGTTGGCAAAAATCTTTAATGGGCGCTTGGTTCGCCATGTGGATAACCATTGGAGCGATTATGTTTTGGTCTTTAACACTTGGTTTCTCTCAGCAGGAAACAATAATTGTAGTTATATTTTTAGTTTTTTGGTCTTATTATGCTTATCGTGTTGGAAGACAATTTTTCTGGTTGCTTTGGGGAAAGGAATATTTGAAAATCAACGAATCAGCTTTTTCTATCAAAAAGGGAATTAAAGGTTATGGCAAAGCACATTCATTTTTCTTGGAGAATATAGAAAAAATGAGAGTTGAACAACCAAAAGAAACATCAATTCAAGCAATTTGGGAGGCTTCTCCTTGGATTCGTGGTGGAGAACGTTTAGAATTTGATTACAAAGGAAAAACTGTTCGTTTTGGTAGAAAATTAAGTGAAAAAGACAGCAAAATTTTATTGAATTTAATTGCTAAAAGAATTGAAGATCAGTTGAGAAAACGTTAATTAGCCAATTAGTTAATTTGCTAATTGTTTCTCCATCAAAAAATGTTGCAAAACATCAAATAATTTATACGATTTTTCAACTACTTTGTAATCTAATTTCATATAAAAATCAACTGCATAATCTCTAGCGTGTAAAATGATTTTTTCTCTTCCGATTTCTTTGCAATAATTTTCAATTTCAAGCATGATTTTTTTTCCAAAACCAAATCCTTGTTGATTTTCTTCAACAGCAACAAATCTCACTTGTGCAATTTTATTTTCTTGTAAATCTAATCTGGCAATTGCTTTTAGAATTTTATGATCATATAATGCAAAGTGAATTCCAGCTTCATCTCCCTCATTTTTTTCAGAGCCTAAAGGCTGATTTAAAGGTTTTCGTAAAATCCGATAGCGTAAATCATAATAATCTAGCCATTCTTTATCAGAATTTGGTTTTCTAATTTCTATATCCATAAAAGGTTATGAAAAAGCAATTGAACTAATTCTTTTTGTCAAAATTCCGTTTATTTCTTCTTCACGAATGAAATTCTTAGCTTCAGAATCTTCAAAAACTTCTTTTAAATCTCTAATTTTTCCGCAAGGAACAAAATATTCTTGTGTCCATTCTAAAATATCATCTGCATCGATTTTTTCAATTTCATTTTGTAAAATATGAAACAATTCTTTTCTGTTTTCAACTCTTTTTTGATTTGTCTCAAACTTTGGATTATCAGGTAAATATTCAACACCTAAAAAATGACACAACTTTACAAAATGTTTGTCGCTTCCAATTGCAAAAGTTACTTGCTTTTTGTCCAAAGTTTCGAAAATCTCACCATAAGGAGCAATATTTGGATGTAAACTCCCAATTCTTTGTGGAATTTTTCCAGCCATTAAATAATTTGAAGCTTGATTTACCAAACTACAAATCGCCGCATCGTAAAGCGAAACATGAATTGATTTACCTTTGTTTGTTTGCGTTCTTTCCAATAAAGCCAATAAAATTCCTTCTTTCAAATGATGAGCCGCCAAAACATCAATTAAGGCAACGGGCATTTTTACAGGACCGCTATCTTTTGTGCCATTCATCGACATAAAACCACTTTCAGCTTGTAGAATCAAATCATAAGCCACACGATCTGAATCAATGCCAAAACCGCTAATTTTTCCGTGAATTAATTTGGGATTTAATTGAAATAAAACGGAATCAGTCAAAGAAAATTTTTCGACATCGCCTTTTTTAAAATTGGTAATTAAAATATCTGCGTCTTTTATTAAATCTAAAAATGAAATTCTATTTTCAGCATTTTTTAAATCTAATTTTAAGTATTCTTTCTTATAATTTACGCTAGAAAAATAAGCCGAAATATTCGAATTTTCATCTTCTGAGCTCAATTTCCAAGAACGAGTAACATCAGGATAATTTGGATTTTCAATTTTGATAACTTTTGCACCCAATTCTGCGAAAAATGTCGCCGTTGATGGTCCAGCAAGAACGGTCGAAGCATCAATTATTTTTAATTTTGAAAACATTTTTTTAGTTATGAGTTATAAATGTTGAGTTATGAATTTTTAAATTACTTAAAAACAAATTTAGGTTAAAATTTTCTATTAAATAGGTAAACACATAAAAGTAAAGTTAATTTATTAATTAAAGATTGAGTTTAAAAAGAGGATTGATAAGGTTAAAAAATATTGATAGTTACATAAATATTATTCATAACTCAGAACTCAACATTCATAACTATCTAAAAAGTCAATTTACTCACATTTAAATCAACTTTTTCTTTTGTTCCAGGAATATTTCCTGTTTCTGAAAATTGCCAATGAATGATTCTTTCATCTTTTATACATCCTGGTTTTCTTGAATATGCTGCAATCCAAAATTTATAATTTTTAAAATCATTTTGGAATTTCGTTTCATAAAAATTCAAAGAAGTGTAAATTATTGGCCGCATTCCCGTTTTTTTCTCAATTAATTCGAGCCAAATTTTCATTTTTGCTATCAAATCTTTATCTGAAAAACCTTCTGTTTCGACATCTAAAACGGGAGGTAAATCAATGTCTCTTTTTTTCCAATATTTGAGAAAATGATCAGCTTGCGGTTTTGGTTCGTCTTTTGTGATAAAAAAGTGATAAGCCCCATTTGGAATCCCAAGATTATTTAAGATTCTACGATTTCGTTTCCATTGTGTGTCATAGTGAGTATTTCCTTCAGTTGCTTTACAATAAACAAAATGAATGAGTGAATCATAACCACTTTTATTGAATAATTTGTCCCAGTCCATTTCACCTTGGTGATGTGAAACATCAATTCCAATTGTTGGAAAACCTTTTGGAATAAATTTCCTAAAAGAGGCCGATGGAATTGGCTTATTTTTTTGAGTAACAATAAAAAAACTCGCAATGGCAATTATTACAGCTAACGAAATAATAATCCAAACGTAAGATTTTTTCTTTTTAGAACTTGTCTTTTTTGTTCGGCTTTTAGTATTTACAACTCTTATTGGACTGCGTTTTTTTGCCATATTTTCAAAAAAAATCACCAGCTGACACCGATGATTTTAAATTTATATCTAAATATATTTTTTGAATTTAATTACTTCAACAAAGCTGGAGCAACAATTAATTCTTTTGTTCCTTTTCCCCAGTGGTAAAAACCTTCTCCAGATTTAACCCCTTTTTTTCCTGCTGTTACCATGTTTACTAACAATGGACATGGTGCATATTTTGGATTTCCGAAACCAGCGTGTAAAACTTCAAGAATAGCTAAACAAACGTCAAGTCCAATAAAATCAGCTAATTGTAAAGGTCCCATTGGATGAGCCATTCCTAATTTCATTACCGTATCAATTTCATATACTCCAGCAACACCTTCATACAAGGTGTAAATTGCTTCGTTAATCATTGGCATTAAAATTCTATTTGCTACAAATCCTGGATAATCGTTTACCTCAACTGGAACTTTGTTCAATTTTCTGGACGTTTCCATGATGATATTTGTTACTTCATCAGAAGTTGAATATCCTCGAATTATTTCAACCAATTTCATAACTGGAACTGGATTCATGAAGTGCATTCCGATTACTTTTTCAGGACGATTTGTTACAGAAGCAATTTTTGTAATTGAAATAGAAGAAGTGTTTGAAGCCAAAATAACATTTTCATCCGTCAAATCACTTAATTCCTTGAATATTTTTAATTTTAAATCAACATTTTCAGTTGCAGCTTCGACAACCAATTCAACATTTTTAATACCTTCAGCAACTGAAGTAAAAGTTGTAATATTAGCTAAAGTTTCATTTTTTTGGGCTTCAGTTATTGCTTCCTTGCTAACTTGACGATCTAAGTTTTTGGCAATTGTCGCCATTCCTTTGTCTAAAGAACTTTGAGCAACGTCAATTAAAGAAACGCTATATCCAAATTGTGCGAAAGTATGTGCTATACCATTTCCCATGGTTCCAGCTCCGATTACTGCTACTTTTTTCATTTTTTATCTGTTTTTTTGCAGAGCAAATGTACGTATTTTTTTGAAGACAAAAGACTTTTAGAGGAAAGACAAAAGACTTTTAATTATTTTTTTGAGACAATTTTGGACATAAAAAGCAAAAGTATAAATGTGAAAAAAAATAAAATTGAAAAATATACTATTTTATTCATAACTCATCGTTCATAATTCATAATTATTTCAAACCTTCCTCTCCGGATTTTTCTTAATAAAAGCAGACCAGGTATTTCCGCCAGCTTTGTTGTGTTCACCGATTCCTTTGGAGAAATGATGGCAAACTGCAACACCTAAAGCATCTGTTGCATCCAAATATTTGGGCATTTCTTCAAAATTTAAAATTGTCTGTAACATTGCCGCAACTTGTTCTTTTGATGCATTTCCATTTCCTGTAACAGCTTGTTTTATTCTTCTTGGCGTATATTCTTCAAATGGAATATTACTTTTCAGTGCTGTGGCAATCGCAACACCCTGCGCTCGACCAAGTTTTAACATGGATTGCACGTTTTTACCAAAAAATGGCGCTTCAATCGCCATCTCGTCTGGTTTAAATTCTGCAATAATTCCATCAACTCGATCAAAAATTCTTTTTAATTTATCTGGATGACTTGCCAATTTAGATAACTGTATGATTCCGAAGTTAATAAGTTCAATTTTTTTGCCTTTTATATGAATTAATCCGTAACCCATGACGGTTGTGCCAGGGTCAATTCCAAGAATTATTTTATCTTCAAGCATTTTTAAGGGAGAAATTTTGTTTAAAAGTATAAAAAATAAGCGTTTAATTCAGTTTTTAGTGAAAATATTTCTTTTCGCTCTAGTTGTTTATTTTTTGTATGTCCAAGTTCAAAAGTTTGATTTTGATAAGTTTAAATCACTTAAAATTATAAATATCTCTTTTTTTATTTTAGGAATTATACTTTTAGTTTTAAATTGGTTTTTTGAATTTCTAAAGTGGAATGAAATAATTCAAATTACCAAAATTAAAGTTGAACGAAAAATAAAGGTCAAGTCATTTTTAGCAGGAATATTAACTGGATTTTTAACTCCAAATTTATTGGGGAATTTCATAGGAAGAATTTATTATTTTCCCCGAAGAGAAAGAATAGAAATCGTTTACTTGACATTTTTTTCAAATGCAGCACAATTTTTTGCAAGTATCATTTTTGGATTAATTTCTATTTTAATTATCGGATTTCCTGCTGATTTTGAAATTGATTTATCGGGAATTATAGTTTCTTTTATTTCCCTGCTGATTTTAATTTGTCTAATTTTTTATTTTAATTTAGGTTCTTTATGTTCAATCTTTTTCAAAAATAAAAAATGGTTTTCTCGAATTAATTTCAATGAAGAAAGTACTGCTTTTAATTTTAATTTTCAATTTAAACAATTAATTATTAGTTTTTTAAGACATGGAGTTTTTTCCTTTCAGTATTTTTTGATGTTAACTTCTTTTGGAATAAAAGCTGATTTTGTTTTAATTTTATTAATTTGGCAAGTGTTTTTTTGGTCAACCTTGATTCCTTCCTTATGGCTTGGGAAATTAGGAATTAGAGAGTCGATGGCGCTCTGGATTTTAGGAACTTATACAAATCAATTGGAAATTGTTTTATGTTCGTCACTTATTTTATGGTTCGTTAATCAAGGAATTACTGCAATAATTGCCTTTCCGTTTTTTAAATTAGCAACAAAAAAAAATGATTAATATTTATTTATATACTTTTATTGATTTTTCTTTTGCTCTATCAATATTATTTTTTGTTGGTTGGAAATTAAGTTTGATGAAGATTTGGACTAAATCTAAAGTCAAAAAATCGAGTAAACAATTTTATGATTCTTCTACTATTTCTGTCGTAATTCCCTTTCGAAATGAAGAAAAAAATCTGCAAATTTTGCTAGAAAGTATTTCAAAATTACATCCAATACCAAAAGAAATTATTTTCGTGAACGATCATTCCGATGATAATTCAGTAAATATGATTGAAAATTTTGATTTAGAATTTCCAAAAGTTGTTTTAAACTTGGAAGAAAGTGATTTTGGAAAGAAAAAAGCCTTACGTCAAGGAATTAACTTTTGTAGCGGTGACTTTATTTTATGTTGGGATGCTGATATAAAAGTAAAAAAAGATTTTTTTGCCTCTCTTGAAAAAACGGCAATTTCAGAAATTTTACTTTTACCGGTAAAAATGAAGGGTAAAAATTTGTTGTCTTTTTTTGCTGAAATTGATTTTTATTATATCAATAATTTGAATGTTTCTTGTTTCGGTTTATTTAAACCAATTTTAGCAAACGGAGCAAATTTACTTTTTAACAAAAATTCTTTTTTAAAAAATGACTCGATTCAAAAACATGGACAAATTACCAGTGGAGATGATGTTTTTATTCTTAATGATTTTAAAAGAGATAAAAAATCTGTTTCAATGAGTTTGGATCGAAATTTAATTGTTGACACAAATGCTCCATCCGATTTTAATGAATTTGTGATGCAAAGATTACGCTGGATCAAAAAAACAAATCGAGTAGGGGATTCATTTGCAAATTTTATCGGAATTCTCGGAATTTTATATCATATTGGTTTTTTACTTTTATTCATTTTAATTGATTATAGTTTTGCAGTAATTTTATTGAAAATGCTTTTAGATGTAATTGTTTTAACTTCATTTTTATTCAAAATAAAGCACTCTTTACTATTGGTTTTCGTTCCACTTTTTTCAATTATTTATCCGTTTTATATTTTCTTTATTGCTGTTAGTTCGTTGTTTGTGAAACCAGAATGGAAAGAACGGGTTCTGTATAAATAAAACATCGAAAAATTTTAATTTTAAGTAGGTCTTCACCACTTAATTAATCTATTTGTCAAGTCTTTAAAACAAAAAAAATCTCCCATTTCTGGAAGATTTTTTTTTAAAATATTTTATTAAGAATCTAATTTTGATTTTAAAACATTTGCTTGTTAGGCATTTTTAAAAGTGATAAATTTTGAGTTAGCTGAGGCTAATGATAAATTTATTGCTAAAAATAACGACACAAGCGATTTTTTAAAACAAAATTAATTAATAGTAGATTTTACGTCTCACTTTCGAAACATACTTTGCCAAACGAATAACTTGTTTCGTATATCCGAATTCGTTATCATACCAAGCATATAAAACTACGTTTTGACCATCTTCTGCTGCGATTGTAGCATTTGAATCAAATACTGAACAACAAGAATTTCCAACGATATCACTTGAAACCAATTCTGGATCCAAAGAATAATAAATTTGGTTAACCAATTCACCATTTAATGCCGCATCTTTAATTACTGCATTAATTTCAGCAACATTTGTTTTTTTGTTTAAATTCAAACTTAAAATTGCCAAAGAACCATTTGGAGTTGGCACACGAACTGCATTTGCAGTTAATTTATCTTTTAAATCTGGAATTACTTTTGTAACCGCTGCACCTGCACCAGTTGAAGTAATTACCATGTTAATTGCAGCAGATCTACCTCTACGGTGACTTTTGTGCATGTTATCCAATAAATTTTGGTCATTTGTGTATGCATGAACCGTTTCAATGTGTCCTCTAACAACGCCAAATTTATCGTTAATAACTTTCAAAATTGGAGAAATGGCATTTGTTGTACAAGAAGCTGCTGAAAAAATGGTTTCATTTTCCAAATCTAAATCTTCTTGATTGATTCCATAAACAACATTTGGAATTTCTTTTCCTGGAGCTGTCAATAAAACATTAGAAACTCCTTTTGCACTTAAATGTCTTGATAAAGCAGTTCTGTCTGTAAAAACTCCAGTATTATCAATAATTAATGCATTGTTTATGCCGTATGAAGTATAATCAATATCTTCAGGGTTTGAAGCATCAATCATTTGAACTCTTTGTCCGTTAATAATTAATGATTTATTTTCTAAATCTTCGATAACACTTCCTTTAAAAGCTCCGTGAACAGAATCATTTCTTAATAATGATGCTCTTTTGATGATATCTTTGTCTGTTGAACCTCTTGTAACGATTGCTCTTAAACGCAACTGTTGTCCTTTTCCTGCTTGTTTGATTAACTCACGAGCAGCCAAACGACCAATGCGACCAAAACCATAAAGAACAACGTCTTTAGGTTCGATGTTATTTGTTTCGTTAGAGAAATAAGTAGATAATTTATTGATTAAAAAATCTTTTTTAGAAGCATATTTTGATTCTTCAGCAAGCCATTCACTTGCAAGTTTTCCAATGTCTAATTTTGAAGGAGCCAAATCCATTTTGTAGATTTCTTCAGCTAATTCAGATGTTGTAAAAATATCAATTGGTCTGTTTACAACTTTTTTGGCATATTCGTGTAAATTTAAAATTTCAGAAATGGTGATATCCAATAAATGATTTCTAAACAATACTAATTCAACACCTTTGTCATAAAGTAATTCTCCCGTTTTACTAGCTAACAATACCGCAGCACGTTCTTTTTTTACGTGTGCATTTAATTCTTTTTCGTAACCCAATACAGTTTCCATTTGTTTGTTTATAAATTTAAGTTAAAAATTGATATTAATCATCTTTATATATGTATAATAATTTCTGTCAAAAAAATAAAAAAAAGGGCCGCAAATTACTTGCAGCCCAAAATATATTATCCTAAATAAGATTTCAACAACTTATTTCTCGAAGTATGTCGAAGTCTTCTGATTGCTTTTTCTTTTATTTGCCTCACACGTTCACGTGTTAAATTAAATTTAGAACCAATTTCCTCTAAAGTTAATCCGTGATTCATTCCAATTCCGAAAAATAAACGAATAATTTCTCTTTCTTTATCAGTCAAAGTGCTTAATGAACGTTCAATTTCTTTTTGTAAAGATTCAGCCATTAAAGCGTGATCGGCTTTTGGAGCATCAGCATTTGCCATTACGTCCATTAAAGTTCCACCATCTTCATTGGAAGATAAAGGAGCATCCATTGATACGTGACGACCTGAAACACTCATACTTTCCTTGATTTTATCTTCAGGAACTTCAAGTGCTTCAGCTAATTCTTCAGCTGAAGGAGGTCTTTCAAATTCTTGTTCTAATTTTGAGAAAGCTTTATTGATTTTGTTTAATGAACCAACTTGATTCAAAGGTAGACGAACAATACGAGCTTGTTCAGCTAAGGCTTGAAGAATTGATTGACGAATCCACCAAACAGCGTATGAAATGAATTTAAATCCGCGTGTTTCATCAAATTTTTGTGCTGCTTTTATCAAACCTAAATTACCTTCGTTGATTAAATCTGGTAATGTTAAACCTTGATTTTGGTATTGTTTTGCAACTGAAACCACGAAACGTAAATTCGCACGAGTTAATTTTTCTAAGGCTTTTTGATCTCCAGCCTTAATCTTGCGCGCTAATTCTACTTCTTCTTCAGCTGTAATAAGTTCCTCACGACCAATATCCTGTAAATATTTATCTAATGATTGACTTTCGCGATTTGTAATCGACTTGGTAATTTTAAGTTGTCTCATGCTTACTTATTATCCCTTTTTTGTATCAGCCATTGCTGAATTTATCCGAAATTGAGTACAAAGGTACGACGAAAAATCTTTTGTTTCCAAATATATTTTTCGTTTTTTTAATCTTTTTTAAAGAAATTTTACTCCTCAATAATCGTACCTAAAATAGAGTTTTGGATATAAAAATGTAACTAAAAATTCAGAATTCATAATTCATAATTCATAACTCATAATTCATAACTCATAATTCATAACTCATAATTCATAACTCATAACTCATAATTCATAATTCATAACTCAGTACTCACAACTTTTTTCACTTTCTTTTTCCAACTTTTTTTCTTAGTTTTTACTGTACTTGCGCTAAATTCAGGACCAGCACCCAACTCTTCAGGAAGTTTTACTTGCGGAATTTGTGCTTCAATTAATTTTTGAATCGAAGCAAGTTTGCGCATGTCTTTTTCGTTTACGAGCGTAATTGCTTCACCTTTTGTGTTTGCTCTTGCAGTTCTGCCAACACGATGAACATAATCTTCTGCATCAAATGGAGTGTCGTAATTGATAACCAAGTTTATTTCTTTGATATCAATTCCGCGACTCATAACATCCGTTGCAACAATGATTCTGATTCTTTTTGAACGAAAACCTCTTAAAACTTCTTCTCTTTCCTCTTGGTCTAAATTTGAAGAAACACCAGTTGATTTGAAGCCGTTTTTCCTCAAACCAGTTACAATTTCATTCACTTTCATTTTCGAAGAAGTGAAAATAATGATACTTGTATATTCTGTTCTTTCGCTTAAAATATGTTTAATCAAAGAAATTTTTTGATTGTCGTGACATAAATAAACTGATTGTTTTACTCCTTCAGCAGGTTTTGAAATTGACAAAGTAATTTCCTCTGGATTTTTAAGAATTTTTCGAGCTAAATCTCTTATTTTTGTTGCCATGGTAGCACTAAAAAGCAAAGTTTGTCTATTTTGGGGCAATTTACTAATAATTGTGTCCAAGTCTTGCGCAAAACCCATGTCTAACATTTTGTCAGCCTCATCTAAAACCAAGTGTTTTACTTTCGAAAAATCAACATATCCTTGATTTATGTGTGACAATAATTTTCCCGGTGTTGCAACAATTATATCAGTTCCATCCTTTAAAGCTTCTTTTTGATCGTCCCAATTTTTACCATCACCACCGCCATAAATTGCTTTTGAACCAACAGAGACAAAATAGGATAAGCCTTGTATTTCTTGTTCAATTTGAACTGCCAATTCACGTGTTGGAACAATAATTAACGTATCAATTGAATTATCTTCTTTTCCAGTTAACTTATGTAAAATAGGCAAAATGAAAGCGGCAGTTTTTCCTGTTCCAGTCTGTGCACAAGCAATAATATCTTGACTATTAAGTATTTTTGGGATAGCTAATTCTTGAATTGGAGTTGCATTAACAAATCCCATATGAGAAATTGCCTCTAATATTTGTTCGTTTAATTTTAAATCTTCAAATTTCATAATGCAGTAAAGTTAGATATAATTGATGAGATGAAGAAATTGGGTTTGAAAATATAGTTTGGAAATTAGAGATCTTTTAAAATTCGCAGCAAACTCGATTTTCTGTTTGAATAGGAAAAATTATTTTTAATTTGATCTCTTGCTGCTATTTCTTTTTCAGTTTTGGATGATAGATTAGTTAGATTTAGAATCAATTCTTTTAACATTGAAGAATCTTTTTTTAATAAAATTAAATCTTGGTCATATCCTACAATTTTGGGCATTGATGCCACGTTCGAAACGATTGGAATACATTCACATAACATTGCCTCACAAAGTGCGTTTGGAAATCCTTCACTCATTGATAATTGTAAATAAAATTGTTTGTTGCCAATGAAGTCACTTAATTCACTGTTGGGAATTCTATCAATTAAAATTACATTTGGCGGAATATTAATACTTTTATGAATTGATTTTCCGCCAATTATATAAAATTTATAGTCAGGTAGTAATGGAGCTGTTTCTAAAATCAAATCTATTCCCTTCAGTTTCAAGCCAAAACGAGAGCTCAGATTGGCAGCAATTGTAACAAATGAGTTTTTCTCCTTTGGATGTTTAGAATTCCATAACGCAGAGTCATAGCCATAATATACAACCTCGAACTTAGTTTTAATTTTTGGATCATGAAATAAATAACCCTGTTGCGGATAATCTTCATTTTGATATGTATAATTATATTTCACAAGAGAATTATCAACAGGAATAAGCATATTTACACTTCTTAAACTAATTTTAGTGAAAAACTTCAAAAAAGTTCTATTGAAATTTCCATAATTAATTGATGGAAAACTAACACAATCTGTACCGCTTAAAATTATAGCGGTTTTAATAGAAAAAAGTTTGCCTAAATAAACTGGTAAGAAGGAATGAAATCCACCAAATTGTATTACTATTTTTTTTGTAGAAAAACAATGCCTTAAAATAAAAAATAATTCTTTTAAGAAACTTACTGGTAATAAATATTTTTTTGAAACTTGAAAATAAAATACCTCAACTAGAAATTCTTCTTTGAAAATTAAAATATCTTTTTCTACAAAAGTTGAATAACCATTGTGAATATATAGAATTTTTTTCATTAAGCTTTCAAAAACTTTGTTATTTTTTGGGTTTTATTTTTTGGACAAAAAATAAAATTTCTAAATTCAATATCTTTTGAAGCTTCAAATAAATTTGAAATTTTAACTATATAGTTATCTCGATATTGATAAATTTCATAATTATTCATCTGATCTAACACATTTTGAACTTCTTTTTCAATGATATCAAAAACCTCACAGATAATAATTGGCTCAAATTTATTTATAACTGATAAACTGGATTCTAAAATTAAATGTTCAGTGCATTCTGTGTCTAATTTTAAAAAATCAAGTTGAGTTAAATTATTTTCATTTATAACTGTTTCTAATGTTACTACGGAAACATTATATGATTTAGACTTCTCTCTACCATATTGGTTTTGTAAACTATTAGAGCCGTTTAAATTATGAACAATCCATGGATATTTAGTATTGATGACGTCGTGAAAAAGTAATTCTCCATTAATATGTGAAACGGCTTTTTTAATTAGTTTTACATTTCTTAAATTGTTTAATTTTATGTTTTTTTCAATGAAAAATGAGGGTCCAAATGAGGGTTCAAAGGAAAATGTTTTTAAATTTGAATTAATTTTTTCTCCTAAAACGGAAAAATATCCTATATTTGCTCCTACATCAAAAAAAACTTTTGAATCTTTAATTAAATCTTCAAATAAAATTGTAAACTCATAATTTTCAGTACCATTATAAAATAAATCATGTGTTACTGAACAAGTTTGATTCGTTTGCAATTTAAAATTAAATTCATTGTAAGACAATTTTAAAATACCAGAGATGGACATCAATTTTTTTCCAGATAAATGAAAAATAATTTTTGCGATAGGCCTCAGAAGTGAATTTATAAAATGATTATAAATAATTTTGTAAATAATTTTCATAATTTATTTTTACAAATTTAATTATTTGTTTGATTTATCAAAAAAAAATCTATATATTTGATGAATATTTTTTTTGAAAACTCCATTCTCATTTGCCTCTTTTTTTAGATTTTATAAAGTGAATGCTCAACTAAGTTATTCATCGATTTTTAAATATGATTTGGCGCTAATTCAAATTTGAGAATAATTAAAAATTAAATTTTGACTTCCCCTCATGGGCTTTATACAAAAAGATGCTTTACGTACAATGATAATAACCTATTTGGGTTTATTATTAGGTTATTTAAACAAAGGAATTCTTTTTGTTTTAATTTTGAGTACAGAAGAAATTGGATTGATAAACCTAATTTTGAGTGTTGGACTTTTGTTTGCTCAACTTTCAAATTTAGGAGCTATAAATGCTATCGCAAAATTTTTGCCCTTTTTTAGAGAAAATAATGAACAGAAGCAAAACTTTTTTGTCCTTAATTTGATTTTTGTTTTCGCTGGGATATTATTATTTTCTTCAATCGTTGTTTTATTGCAAAGTCAAATTGTGGACTATTATTCTGAAAAATCGGCACTTTTTGTTGATTATTATTATTGGATTTTACCAATCGGAATTGCAAATGTTTTTTTCTTGGTTTTTGAAGCCTATTTAAGGTCACTTTTTAAGAATATTTTATCTGTTTTTTTGTATGAGTTTATTTTACGGATATTAATTACAATTCTTCTGACAATTTTGGCATTTGATTGGATAAATTTCAACCAATTTTTCATAATTCATGCATTGATTTATTTTGTACCTTCTTTCGTTTTATTAATTTATTTGTATAAATCGAATGAAATAAAATTCAATCGTAGTACATTAAAAATTTCAAGAAAGTTTAAAAAAATCATTTTTTCATTCAGTCTTTTTAGTTACACAAATACGATTGGCTCTTTGACAGTTATAACAATGGATGCTTTGATGATTGCCTATTTTATTGGTTTAAAGGAAACTGGAGTTTACACAACGATTATTTATTTGACAAGCGCAATGCAAATTCCTTATAAATCTTTGATGCGCATTACAAATCCATTGATTCCGCAGTATTGGAAAGAAAAAGCAATGGATAAAATGAGCGAATTATATCAAAAAGTAAGTTCTATTTCCTTGGTAATTGGCTTGTTTATGTTTTTGTTGGTTTGGGTAAATCGAGTTGAATTATTTTCATTTTTGCCACAAGAATACCAAGCAGGAATTTTAGTATTTTTATTTTTAATGATTGGTCGTTTGGTTGATATGTATTTTGGTTTGAATGGAACAATCTTAATTACTTCTAAAAAATTCAAATACGACATCATTTTTACATTTGTGTTATTGTTTTCTGTTTTTGTTTTAAACTATTTGTTAATACCAAAATGTGGAATTATCGGGGCTGCAATTGCAACAAGTTTTGGTTTATTGGCATATAATCTTTGTCGCTTGATTTTTGTTTATTTTGCTTATGAAATTCATCCTTTTAATTGGAAACAAATTAAAGTAATTGTCTTGTTTTCTATAATTTGCCTTGCCTTTGAATTTAGTGGACAAATTTTCCAAAACAGATTTGTAGAATTAATTTTTAATTCACTTTTTGTGACCATTAGTTTTTTGGGTACAATTTATGTTCTAAATTTGGAACCAGAAATTAATAATTACCTAAAAACTGGATTAAAATTCATCAAATCAAAAAGAAAACCAGAAAGGTAAACTATTTTATAATAACAATCTTATTTGCCAGTTTTAATTTATTTTCTCAAAAGGTCATGTATATTGATGATTCTGAACAAACATTTGCGAATTAAGAATTAAGGTTTATTTAGGCACCAAATTTTTCATTCTTCATTTATCACTCTTCATTTTAGGTTTTTCACTCTTCATTCTAATCAACTTCATCAGGTTTAATTGCATTAGAACTAATTCCATTTTTTGGAACACTTTTCTGTCTTCTTTTCTTTTTAATTGGATATTTTTTCGCACCTTGTTTTCTGAATAAATCCAAGAAATATTGAGCCATCTTAAAATCTTGAAAATTGTTAAAATCTTCCTGGTAGTTTAAACCTGCACCTTGCGTAAATTGGCCAGAAGTTTTCTCTTGAATTACTGAGTTTTCATTCGATTCATTAAAAATACTGATTCTAAAAGTCCCATCTTCATTAATCAAATATTCTAAATTTATATCACCAATAAATGAACTAGTTTGTGCACTTGAATTTTCAACACCTAAACTTCCTTTTATAATTAATCTGTCGTTTAACAATTTTTTCTCCAAGCCAAATTTCTGTTCAGTTTCTTTGAGTCCGACATTAACTTTGAATTTATCGGTCATGCTATTTAAAGCATCATTTATTTGACTTGAAGCAATATCCAAAGCTGCATCAGAACTTCCCGAAGCATTTCCATTTCCAGCAGTTGGTTGGAATTTTTTGAAGATTAATAAAGAGAAGAACTGCTTATTTAATTCATCTGGCACACTCTTAATTCTAGCTAAAGCACTTCTTTCACCATCTGTTGCTTTTGGAATTTCAATATCAAATTTCATGATATCTGAATCAGATAATTTTCCAGTTAAATTTAAGTAACAACGAACACTTTTAGATTGCGAAGATTTTGAATCTTCAATATTAGGCATTATGTTGGCTAAAGTTGTTGTGACTTCATTGTATGTTTTCAAATCTAACTGGGTTTCGTAAACATCTCCTGACCAGGAGATTGTGCCACCTTTCTCGATTTGAAATATTTGAGGTGGAACAGGCGGCATTACAAAGTTATAATAGCTTCCATCAGCAATTTTAAAAACGCCATCCATTTTTACATCTCCAAATCCACTAATATCCATGGCGATATTTCCTTCACCAAAAGCAATGATTTCATCATGTAAATCTGGATTGAAAATTATTTTCAATTCCGCTTCAGGAGTGACATTGAAGTTTAAGGACATATTTATTCCTGAAAAATCAATTTTGTCGGGGATTACTGCTGCTAATTTATCTTTTGGTGTGAATTTTATCCAATCATTTTCACCAATTTCTCCTGCGCCATACATTGGAAATTCAATTTTTGTATCTTTTTCGGTTTTTAAATCTACATCAATGTTTAGATTGTCTGCATATCCGTAAATATTTGCTGTTCCAGTTACATAAGCTTTACCATTGTATATATCACCTTCTTTATGAACTGTATTCATAACTAAAAATCGTTCTAAAGCTTGTTCACGACGGAAATTTTTCAATGCGTACGCATCATCAATTAAATTGAATGCTAAATCAAAATTCCAATCGGCAAAATTATTGTGAAATACCGTTCCAACGAGTGCTCCAGTATTTCCATCTTCATCTATTAATGGCATATTATCGATGTAAATTCCATCTTTGTCAAGTGCAATTTCTCCATTGAAGCCAAAGTTTACACCAAACATTTCGACTTTTGCATTTCCACCTTTTAAATCAATTAATCCATTTATTACGGGTTCTTCAGGTGAACCAGTAATTTTTAATTTACCATCAATTAAACCTCTAATTCCTGAAATTACAAGTGGATCCATAAAGGCATTTGCAAATTGAATATCTGTATAATCAAAATCCAAATCGAAATTCAAATTGTCTTTATCCTTTTTTAAGTAATAACTTCCATCAAAATTAAAACTTTTATTCTTTTTATAAAATAATTCGCCATCCAAATCAATACTTTGAGATGCTTTTGCCCAAGCGCCATTTAGATTAATGTCACCAACTTCACCACCATTAATAACTAAATCTCGTATTGCTGCATTGCTCGTAAAACTGACATTATTAAACGGATCAGAAATAGTTGCTGCACCATTTAATTCTCCTTGGATATTCATATCTAAACCCAAAACTGAAGTGAAATCTTCTAATTCTAAGTTACTTATTTCAAGTTTTAAAATGTCTTTATTTTGCTCAGAAATACAGCCGTCAATTGTTAAAAACTGATTATCTCTTTGCATCTTAAAGTTCTGAATTTGAATATCTTTTGGCGCTAATAAAATTTGAGAATTATCAACAATATCCCATTTGTGACCTTTGATAACAAAATAGGAGGGATTAAGATTGAAGAAATAACTATTTAAATCATTAACAATTGTTTTCCAATGGAAAAAGGTTTCATTGCTTGTATTTGGATTCCATTTTAATTCTGAATTAATTTCATCTTTTTCACCCGTGGCAGTAAAAGTTGCATTGCTCACAAAAAGTGAATCATTTACATTAAACTTTTCAACAGAAAATTGAGCGTCTAAGGAATTTTTATTTACCAATTGTGTAACTTGTAAATTTGTTAAAACAATTTCATCGTAACTGATTTTACTCGAATTTAAATTCAATGCAAAATCATTTTTATATGCATCATAATAACCATCTATTTTTGAACCGTTTGCAATTTTTAAACTAGGAACAAAAATGTTCAGAAAATTATTTACTTCCAAAAATTCGATTCTGTATTCAAATTTATTTTTTTGTTTAGCTGGTTTTACAACTTTCTGTTTAAATATTGCAGGAAAAATTGTGTTAAATTGATTATTAATATCATCTCCAACAGTCGCAAAATCTATTTTTCCTTTCACAAATGCATTTAATGCTTGACTTGTGATTGTTAAAATATCAATTGACTCGCTGCGGTCCATTTTAATTTTCATAGAAGGTATTTCAAAGTTTTTGTCGCCTTCAGAATAAAATAAACCATTTAAGGATATTTCTCCAGAATAATTAGTGGTATTAGTACCGTAAATATCAACTGAAAATTTTGATTTCAAGACATTATTTTCAACTTTTGTTAAGTTCAAATTATCCAAAATTGCTTCTGTAATATCAATATCAAAAATAAAGCGCTGATTTTTATTTAAATCTAGCAAACCATTGTAAGTTAAATTCAAATTATCATCCTCAATATCAACTTTACCTTCAAAAACATTGTTTACAAAGTATCCTTCTTTAATAATAATATCGTTGTAAGTATAATCCATTAAATGAAATTTTTTCAAATCTCCTTGAATAGAATTTATATCCACTTTTCCGGATGAAAATAATTCTCCCTCTAAAAAAAAGTTGCCTGTCAGTGCCCCAATTTCTTTATTTGAAATAAAATCACCTAACTGAAATGAATCAATTTTAATATCATAATCACTGCCAAAAGATTTTTCAAAAGTAAATGAATTTCTATCTTTATGTTCTGTAAACATAATTCCATTATCCATTTCAATAGAACCTAAATTTGTAGCAATTAAATCACTTTTAATTACAAAATTCGAATACATTCCATCCAAACGGAAATCTTTTATACGAATTTGCTTTAATTTTTGAACACTAGCATCTAATTTAATGTGACGATCCTTACTTGAAACAGGAAGTAAAATTGCTTCAATATCTTTTAAATCAATGTTTGCATAGGTTATCCGTTCATTGAAAAATGCTTTGTCTAATTCTCTGAAATCAGGTAAATTGAAGGTTCCTTGAATTTTTGTCTTTTTTCCAGTTTGTATATCCAAGTTAGCTAATTTTAAATCTTTTATGCGATTTGTAATTTCTGCTTGCATTACAATTTTTTGCTTCATTCCTTCTAAAGCATTAGCAAAAATTGAAATGTCATCTAAAGAAATAATACTTTTATTCATAGAAACATCAAAAACGACTTTGTCAACAAATTCGCTAAAATCTTCTGGTTTTTCAATGTTTAGATTTAATTTTGAGAAGAATATTTTTGATTTTGGAGTGATTATTCTCAAATAGTTCATTCTCAATCCTTTGTCGTCGAAGGCAATTTTTGAAGAAAATTTATTTAAATTAAAGCCTGATTTCTCTCGAAATGAAATATGCTTTACATAGGTTTCTAATCCTCCGCTTTTTAATATTTTAAAATTACTTGCATTTAAATAAAGGTTTTTGAAGTTTAAATGCGCATAATCAATTCCATAAAGAGTATAAGCTGATCGATTATCGTCGTATTTGAAATTAATTTGTTTTAAACGAATCGTATTTAATTTGATTTCAAATGGTTCAGAAGCAGTCGTATCTGTCGATGCAAAATAATCTGAAATAAACTGAAAGTTAAATTCACCTTTTTTCTTTTCTCGATTTAATTTAACATTTCCATTTTTTAAGACAACTTCCTTTAAATCTATAATTTTATTCTTGCTATCAAATTTATTTAAAACAACATGAATTGACTTTAAATCAGCTAAAGTATCATTTTTTTGGTCTAACACAAAAACACCATCTAAGGCAACTTTATCGAAAAAATAAATGTCAACTTTTTCAATGGATATTTTAGTTTTTAATTCTTTAGAAAAATACTGAGTGGCTTTTTGGCCTAAAAAAGTTTGAAATTGACTACTTCTAATTGCAAATGAGATAAAAATCAATAAAATTAATGACCATTCAAGAATAATCCCGATGAAACGCATTAATATTTTGAGTAATTTTACCATTCAATTTACCATTCAGAATACAAAAATAACAAAGTTGAGCATAAAACAAACTATAATTTTAGGAATTGAATCCTCCTGCGATGATACTTCTGCAGCAATTATCAAAAATAACGCCATTTTGTCCAATATTATCGCCGGACAAAAAGTACATGAATTGTATGGTGGAGTAGTTCCAGAGCTAGCTTCTAGAGCTCATCAGCAAAATATTGTACCTGTTGTTGATGCTGCAATAAAAAAAGCTGGAATTTCTGCTGATGAAATTGATGCAGTTGCATTTACTTGTGGTCCAGGTTTGCTAGGTTCTCTTTTGGTTGGGACTTCTTTTGCTAAGGCTTTTGCTATGGGGAAAAATATTCCTTTAATAGATGTTAATCACATGCATGGTCATATCTTAGCACATTTTATTGACGATGAAAAGAAAGGAAAACCGACTTTTCCATTTATTTGCATGACCGTTTCTGGAGGCCATACTCAATTGGTCTTAGTTAGAGATTATTTAGAAATGGAAGTTTTGGGTTCAACAATTGATGATGCTGCGGGAGAAGCTTTTGATAAAACAGCAAAAATTTTAGGACTTCCTTATCCTGGTGGACCATTAATTGATAAATATGCAAAATTAGGTGACGAAAATAAATTTACTTTTGCAAAACCCCGAATGGAGAAATATGATTTTAGTTTCAGCGGTTTAAAGACATCAATTTTGTATTTTATTCAGAAACAAGTGAAAGTAAATCCCAATTTCATCCGAGAAGAATTAGAAAATATATGTGCATCGGTTCAAAAAGCAATTTTAGATGTACTTTTTTATAAATTAGAATTAGTTGCAAAAGATTTCAATATCAATCAAATTGCTATTGCTGGGGGAGTTTCCGCAAACTCTGGATTGAGAAGTCGTTTGGAAAAAATGGGCAAAGAGAATAATTGGAAAACATTTATTCCTAAATTTGAATATTGCACTGATAATGCTGCAATGATTGCTATGACAGGATATTTTATGTTCCAAAAAGGATTATTTGCAAATCAAACTATCAGTGCGAAATCTCGCATGGCAATTTAGATTTATTAAGGACAAAAATATTTTTTAAATAAAAACATGATGGTAGAAAAATCCTTTCCTTTAAATTTTGAAAATCGCGTTAAAAATGATTCTTATTTAGGTGAAGAATTACTAGAATCGTTGAACGGAATTTCTCCAATAAGTATTCGATTTAATCCATCTAAAAAGATTCCAAGCGATTCGTCTAACAATCCAACAATCCAGCAATCCAGCAATCCAATTCAATGGTGCGAAAATGGAACTTATTTGGAAGAAAGACCAAATTTCACTTTAGATCCACTTTATCATTCTGGTGTATATTATTCACAGGAAGCTGGTTCAATGATGTTAGCTAAAGTTTTAAGTCAATTAGAACTAGATAAAGGTCCTAAAATATTAGATTTATGTGCTGCTCCTGGAGGTAAATCAGGTTTAATCGCCTCATTTTTAAGTGAAAAGGGTTTACTGATTAGTAATGAAGTTATACATGCAAGGTCTAAAATACTGAAAGAGAATTTAATAAAATGGGGAAATTCAAATACCGTAGTTACAAACAATGATCCAAAAGATTTTCTGCGTTTACCACATTTTTTTGATGTAATTGTTGTCGATGCTCCATGTTCTGGGGAAGGCATGTTTCGAAAAGATATAGATTCAAGAAATGAATGGTCAGAAGAAAATGTAAATTTGTGTGCAGCGCGTCAAAAGCGAATTGTTATGGATGTTTGGGTTTCACTGAAGCCTGGTGGATATTTAATTTATTCAACGTGCACGTTTAATGAACAAGAAAATGAAGACAATATTATTTGGTTTGCCAATGAATTGAACGCTGAAATTCTGGAATTAGATTTCTCACCTTTTCAGCAAGATAGAAAAAAAGCTGGTGCTTATGCATTGCCAAATTTAGTAGAAACGGAAGGGTTTTACATTGCTGTCTTGCAAAAAAGTGCCGATTCAAAAACGATTAAACTTCCGAAAGTGAAACAGCAAAGCTTGACAAGAATAAAAGATTTGAAATCCATTTCTCAGTTCTCAAAAACTACAGGTTTTGAATTTTTCTCATGGAATACTATAGTATTTGCTCTGCCAGAATTGTTTGTAAACGAGATTAAACTCTTACAACAAGAAATGAGAATTGTTAAATTTTGTACAGAAATTGGGACCTTAATGCGAGATGAAATCATACCAGATCATGCTTTAGCGATGAATTCATATTTGTTAAATTTTGAGCAAAAAATTGAACTGACAAAAGAAGAAGCCTTGAAATATCTAAAAGGAGAGACATTTCCTTTGGATGGAAAAAAGGGATATAATTTAATTACGTATCAAAATATTCCACTTGGTTGGATAAAACACATTGGTTCTCGCTTCAACAATTTATTTCCGAAAGAATGGAGGATTAGAATGAAAATTGATTAGTTTTGTAGAAAATAATAAATGATTAAAATGAAAAATTTTTCTGGTACGGGAACAGCCTTGGTGACACCATTTAAAGCAGATGATTCAATTGATTTTGAAGCCTTAAAAGGATTGGTAAACCTTCAAATTGAAGGAGGAGTTGATTTTTTGGTTGTACAAGGAACTACGGGTGAATCTCCCACTTTGTCTCAAAAGGAAAAAGAAGAGGTTTTAGCATGTGTTACAGAGGTTAATAAAGGTAAATTACCAATTGTTTATGGTGTTGGTGGGAACGATACTAAAAAAGTGGCTGAAAATTTTAAATTAATTCCAAATGGAGTAGATGGAATTCTGTCAGTTTCACCTTACTATAACAAACCAATTCAAGAAGGCATTTACCAGCACTACAAATATTTGGCTGAAGCAACAGATTTACCGATAATTTTGTATAATGTACCTGGAAGAACAGGGTCTAATGTAAGTGCTGAAACGACTTTGCGTTTAGCTGAAATTTCTAACATTGTTGCTATGAAAGAAGCTTCTGGAAATTTCGATCAAATGATGGAAATTATTCGTTGTAAACCAAGTGGTTTTAATTTACTTTCAGGAGATGACGCGGTAACTTTGCCATTAATCGCTGCTGGAGCTTCGGGTGTTATTTCTGTTGTTTCTAATGCCTTGCCTGAGAAATTCACAAAAATGGTAAAAGCTGCATTGGAAAATGATTTTAAAACCGCACGAGCAATTCATTATGAATTATTATTAATAACTCGTTATTTCTTCGAAGAAGGAAACCCTGGTGGAGTGAAAGTCGGATTATCAGCGAGAAACATTATGACTGACAAAATGAGATTACCTCTTTTTCCAGTGTCAAAAGGATTAGAAAAACGTATTGTGGATGAAATTATGAACATATTAAAATAAAACTATAATTTCCATTAATTTCGTGAAAATTATTTTAAAGCTTTATACATACATGTTATACGAATAATACTCTCTTTATTTTATTGGCTTCCGTTCTAGTAATTTCAAAAAAGAGAAAAAGTTATTTCATCAGTTGAGCAGTCTCACGTAATTGAATTTATTGCTTACAAAACGCGAAAAATGATGATTACATTACTGTTACATTACAAGACGATGAAAACGAAAAACCAGCTGTGTATCGGAGTTTTAATTTTAGATAAAAAAAACGACAATTATCGGATTGTAATTAATACAGTTCTTTGTTGAATAATAAATTTAAAAAGCCTCGTAACAAAACGGGGCTTTTCACGTTATACAGATATGAATATTTCGAATCAAATAATTGAACAAATAAAAAACGCAAATAAAATTGTCATTACTTCTCACAAATCTCCAGATGGTGATTCAATCGGAAGTAGTTTAGCACTTTTTCAATTTTTAAAAAAATTAAATAAATCAGCTTCAATTTGTCATCCAGATGCATGTCCGAAATTTTTATCGTGGCTTGAAGATGTAAATTTAATCGTAAATTTTGAAGAAAATAAAGAGGAAGTTGAACGATTGTTAAATTCCGCTGATTTGATTTTTTCTCTTGATTATAATGAACCATCAAGAATGGGAAATGAAATGGGTGAAATCTTGTCTAAAGTTTCTGCTTTCAAAATCATGATAGATCATCATTTGAATCCTTCTGGTTTTGCAAATATCAATTGGAGCGATACCAGTTCTTGCTCTACTTGCCAACTAATTTATGAATTGATTGCAGAATCAGGAAACTTAGATTTGCTAGATGCACAAATTGGAACACCAATTTATGTGGGAATAATGACAGATACTGGTTCTTTTAGATTCAATTCTGTAAAAGCAAAAACACATTTAATTATTGCTAAATTATTAGATGTTGGAGTTAAGAATGATGAAATTCATGAAAATACCTTTGATGATAACACACAAGACAAATTAAAATTAAGAGGTTTTGCAACTTCCGAAAAATTGGTAATTCTTGGTGACAAAGTGGCCTATATTTCACTTTCAGAAGAAGAATTAAATCAATTTAAGCATGATAAAGGAGATACTGAAGGTTTAGTAAATGTTGCCTTATCAATTAAAGGAGTTAAAATTGCTGCGTTTTTTGCTGAAAAAGACGGATTGATAAAAATATCCTTTCGTTCAAAAGGAATAGATCATCCAATTAATATGTTAGCAAACGAATATTTTCAAGGTGGAGGACATGCCAATGCAGCTGGAGGAAAATTTGAAGGTAAGCTAACTGATGCAATTGAATTGTTTGAAAAAGTAATTCCAAATTATATGTGAATGAGAGCATTAAAAGTATTTTTTATTTTAATTTTTAGTTTTTCATTTTTCTCCTGTTCTCTCGATGAAGAATTGAAAGAAAAAGAAATTAATTGGTCAAAAGATCAATCTTCTGAAATGAATAAAAATTTTGCATTGGAAGAAGAATTAGATATTAAGATGTATTTGGCAAATCGTATTTCCTGGAAAACAACAAAAACTGGTTCGGGTTTAAGATATTTTATATATAAAAATGGAATTGGAGAGAAGGCTGTTTCTGGTTTATTTGCAGAAGTTAAATATAAAATCAATTTACTAGACGGAACTTTATGTTACGAAACAAAAGTAGATGAAAAAGAAACCTTTGAAATCGACAAAAGTGATATTGAATCGGGTGTTCAGGAAGGAATTAAGAAAATGAGAATTGGTGACAAAGCAAAATTAATTGTCCCAAGTCATCTGGCGCACGGCTTATTAGGTGACAACGATAAAATTCCTCCATTAACAGTTTTAGTAATTGATATTGAATTAGTTGGGTTGATTTCAAAATAATTTTAAATTTTTTATACATGAAAATAACATATTTAGGTATTATAATTTGTTTGCTTTTTATTTCTTGTAAACCTGATGGGGTAAAGAAGTCAAAAGAGGACAGATTAAAAGTTGATAAAGTTCTATTGTCACCAAAAGAAAAAGCTGAACTGAAAAAAGAATTGGCAAATTTAAGTTTAAAACCAACAAAAAAAGTTTCAGAAGTAAATCTAAGTAATGGCATAAAGGTTAAGTATTTTATCCGCGGAGAGGGAAATACCCTAAAAGATGGAGAAGTAGCGCAGATTAACTATGAAGTTCTATTAGATGATAATACATTTGTTGATGGCAATAAATTGTTGAAAAAAGATTGGCTCCCATTTTTGGTAGGTTATGGGATGCAAACTCCAGGCTGGGATATTGCCTTTCGAACGCTAAAAGTGGGCGATTTTGTTGAGATTTATCTACCAAGTGAAATGGCTAGAGGGAAATCCTATGTAAAAGGATTAATTCCCCCAAATTCAAACAACCGTGTTAGAGTAAAAATTGTTGGAAAAATTAAACCAACAAAAGAAATTGATGGAACAAAAACTTGGCTTTTGGAAGAAAATAAGGGTGAAAAAAATCTGGCAAGTGAAGAAAGTGCAATTAAATTTCACTATATGGTTGGAACAGCTTCAAATCCAAGATACGACATTAGTTATAAAAGAAAAGATCCATTTGTTTTCAGGTTTTCAGATTTTGGAATTGTAAAGGGATTAAAAAAATCGTTAATAAATGCTAAAAGATCAGATAAAATGTGGGTATTGATTCCGCCCTCAGAAGCCTATGGAGAAAAGGGTTTGATGGACTTAGTGAAAAGTAATGAACATTTGTTTTATGATATTTTTATCATGGATGTTCGATGATATATTGGAAATATTCATTAATTTTGTTTGTTTGATAAAATAAAGCAATAATTTAGTGTCAAATTTTTGCTCCAAAAAATAAAATATGAAAAAAATATTGTTCCTTGTTACCTTTTTTTACCAATTTTTTGCTTTTGGTCAATTTGCCTTAGATACCATAGAAACATCTCAAGGAAGAATGATTATTTATTCAGATAGAACTTGGGAATTAGTCTCTGATATTGGATTTGATGGCGTTTTGAATGAACAAATTTACAATAGATTTAGCAACGACACTTTGTTGAATTTTGTGCAAACATGGGATAATGAGGTTTGTTTTACATCTGAAAAAGTAAATGACTTATCCAAATTAAAAGATACCGTTTGGTTGTGTTTGGGTGACAGTATTCATTCCAAATTTATTATGCCTTTTGATGGTTATGTTACATCAAGATATGGGTATAGAAAAGGAAGATACCACAATGGAATTGACATTAACTTGAATACGGGAGATACTGTGCGCTCATGTTGGTCTGGTAAAGTTAGGTATGCAAAATGGAATGATGGTGGTTTTGGGAATTTGGTAATCGTCAGACATTATAATGGTTTGGAAACATTTTATGCGCATTTAAGTAAGTTAATGGTTGCCCCGAATACTGAAGTAAAAGCAGGTGATGTAATAGGTTTAGGAGGAAATACAGGTCGTTCAAGAGGATCACACTTACATTTTGAAGTGCGTTTTTATGATGCGCCAATAAATCCGGAGGAAATAATTGATGTAGCCACTAAAAATGTCAAGGATCAAAATTTATTTGTGCACAAAGGGATTTTTAGACCAGGTGCAAAACCAACTGATTATTATTCAACTTCTGATGAACATGGTGAAGCCGTTGCAATAGTAACTAAGCCAGTTACTTCAACTAAAAAGTACTATAAAGTAAAAGCAGGTGATACTTTGTCTGAAATTGCAGGTAAAAATAGAACGACAATTTCTAAAATATGTCAATTAAACGGAATACGTCAAACTACAACTATACAAATAGGTCGTTCTTTAAGAGTTAAATAATCGATGAGAAGCCTTTAATATTCATTTATAGATTAAATGTTTCTTTTTGTCGATGAATTAGCTTAACTTACAGCATGGTTTGTAAATATAGAGTAATATTATCGATTGATGGTGGAGGTTTATTAGGTATAATTCCGCTAAAAATTCTGGATTATCTCCACAGCTCTTTATCTGAATGTAATAATAATTTAGATGTAACTTCATGGGTTGATGTTTTCTCGAGTACGAGCACCAGTTCAATTTTCACTGGTGCCTTAATGCTCAAGGATCAAAACGAATTTTCAAAATACAAACCAAGTGACTTATTGCACTTTTACGAAAGAAAAGGTAATCAAATGTTCAATAAAAATATAGGGATTGATGCAGGCAATTCCACTTTTCCTTTATCTTTTGTGTTAGAACATTTTTTTGGCGGAGTCAAAATGGGCAGTTTTAAAAATCATTTTTTATTTGTTTGTTATAATAAAACGCATCAAGAAACATGCACAATTTCAAATTCTTCCGATAGATACCGTGATTTATCCTTGTCAAAAGTTATGAGAGCCTGTTCGGCAACAGAAAATGTATTTCCTCCGCTCATTTTAGATAAAAATGAGTTGATAGATGCGAAATTCTGTTATCAAAATCCAGCCTTGATGGCATATGATTATGCAAGAATGTTTTATCAAGATGAGCCAATAATACTTGTAAGTATCGGAACTGGTGGATTTAAGCCTGAGAATTTAAGTTTAAATCAGAAGCAAAGCATCGAAGTTGATAATCAATTAGCAGAAATTGCTAAATTCAATAGAAAGTTAATATATTTTAGGTATCAACCTGAATTAGACAATGAATTTCTATCTGATTCTCTTTCAGTAAATCAGCTGGAAAAATTGACACGTGTCACAGACGATTATATTAAAAGCAAGAAAGAGAAATTTGCTGATTTAATAAATTTTATTTCTTTGAAAATGGCATAGAAATAATTCTATTTTTACCAAAGATCATTTTTTTAATATGTTTTCATTATTTTTGTGTTTAAAATATAAATAATGCAAGGAATAATTAAAACTTCAAAAGGTGACATGCATGTTACTTTTTATGATAAAGATGCACCAAATACAGTCGCAAATTTTGTGAAATTAGCAAAATCAGGTTTTTATGATGGTTTAACCTTTCATCGTGTGATACCTAATTTTGTAATTCAAGGTGGTTGTCCAAATGGAACTGGAGCTGGTGGTCCAGGATACAAAATCGATTGTGAATTAACAGGAGAAAATCAATTTCATGATAGAGGTGTACTTTCAATGGCCCACGCTGGAAGAAATACGGGTGGGTCTCAATTTTTCGTTTGTCATTCAAGAAAACAAACTTCGCACTTAGATAGAAATCATACTTGTTTTGGTAAGGTCATTGAAGGAGTTGACTTTGTAGATGACATTGTTGAAGGCGATAAAATTTTAGGAATCGAAATTATCGAAGATTAATATTTAAACTTTTTATTTTGATCCTCCAATTTTTAATTGGAGGATTTTATTTTTAGTTGAAATTTCTGAAATGAAAAATTATTTTTCACTTTTATTTTACAATAAGGATTCAAATGTCCAGTAATAGTAAGTTTTGGGGGCCAAAAAATGGTAAATTAATCGAAATTTACAAGTAAAAAAAAAATTAAATAATTTTAAAATTATTTAAAAATCCATTTCACTTTGAAAATAGTTATTTCTTTCAATAGATTCTTTTTTAAAACCCGAAATTTGAAATCCAATTAAACGAATAGGTTTTTTAAGCGGAAAAATAGAATCAATTAAATCAGTAGACATTTGCAAAAGAATTTTTTCAGAATTAATTTCTTGAGTTGTTGTCTTAGATTTAGAATTTACTGAAAAGTCATTGAATTTAATTTTCAAGCTCAAAGTCTTGCCAAATTGTCTTTGCTTTGAGTAGCGAATCCATAAATTTTTGGTGATTTTTGTAGCTTCTTTTTCGAAAGAATATTTATCGAAAATGTCAATAATAAATGTACTTTCTACCGCTATACTTTTTCTTTCTCTCAAAGATTCAACCGGACGAAAATCTTGTCCTCTAGAAATATTGTAAAAATAAGTACCAGATTTTCCAAAATGGGAATTCAAAAATTCTATACTTTGCTGATTTAGTTGCTTTCCTGTGGGTATTCCAAGCTTAATCATTTTATCGGCAGTTACTTTTCCAACACCAAAAAAGCGATGAATTGGTAGTTTAAAAATAAAATCCATTGCTTCATTTTCTCTAATGATGAATAAGCCATCTGGCTTTTCTTGGTCCGAAGCCATTTTTGCTAAAAATTTATTGAATGAAACTCCAGCGGATGCAATTAAATTCAACTCATTTTTAATGTCGTTTTTTATTGCTTGTGCTATAAAAGTTGCTGACTTTATGTTTAATTTATTTTCTGTAACATCTAAAAATGCTTCATCCAACGAAAGTGGTTCGATGATGTCAGTATATCGTGCAAAAATTAACCTAATTTCTTTTGAAATTTCTTTGTAACGTTCAAATCGAGGTTTAGCAAAAATTAAATTTGGACACATTTTAGCGGCCATTTTTGAACTCATAGCAGATTTAACTCCAAATTTTCTCGCTTCATAACTTGCAGCTGCGATTACCCCACGTTCGCTATTTCCGCCAACAGCTAAAGGTTTGTTTCTGTATTCAGGAAAATCTAATTGTTCCACGGAAGCAAAAAATGCATCCATATCAACGTGAATTATTTTTCGATTTTCCATTTAAAAATTTAAAATTTATCAAAAATTTTAATTAAAAAGACGTATTTTAGATTCTAGTGAATAATTTTTACGAATTATTTACAATTTATTGCTGTAAATTTACGATTTTTGTGGAACATATAATTTAAGTATGATTTTAAAGATTACCATTTTTAACGTTTTTCTTTTCTTTTCAGCAATTTTCATAAGTGAAATGAATTCAGAAATCCTTGATTCTATATATTTAAAAAAAATCACAGAAGGAATAAAATCAAAGGAGGAATTAATTTTTGCGGATTTTTTCAGCCCAAATGGCGATGGTCATAACGATACTTTTGTTGTTAAAAATATCAACGAATATCCGATAAATAAAATGCATGTTTTCAATCGTTGGGGAGAAATTGTGTTCACTTCTGAGCCATATAAAAATGATTGGGATGGAACTATGAATGTTGAAAATCAATGGTTTGGAAAGGTTTTGCCTGAAGGAATTTATTTTTATAGGTTTGAATATATCATTGGAGATTTCCTTACTCAAGCAAATGGTAAAATAATCTTGAAAAGATGAAGTATTTTTTCACTCTAATTTCTTTAACGATTATTTTATTTGCTTCTACTCAAACAAGGTATAAGATAAAACAATACATACTTCATCCCACCATTTATAATCCTGGATTTGCTGATCCTGAATCAAAATATTCAATTAATTCGCTTTATAGAAGACAATGGTTGCGTCAAGAAAATTATCCTGAAACTTTTTTTCTCTATGGTCATTATAATTTTGACAAGAAGCATAGTGTGACTGGGTTAATTTCAAATGATTTGGTAGATAGATATAATCAACTTGAGATTTCAGGTTCTTATGTCTATAATATTGATTTGGGAAATGATTTTAATTTAGGATTAGGAGTAAAAGCTGGATTTAATGAGCAAAATTTAATCAAAAATGATTTAACCTATTTTGATCCAAATGAACCTTTGCTGGATGGAAATTTCACAAATAAATATTTGAATTTTGGAACTGGTGTTTCTTTGACGTCCAAATCACTAAATATTCATGTTGCTTTACCTTTTTTATTTGGGAATAATTTTTTGAATCCAAGTAAAAACTACAAATTTAAAAGTAATACGTTGTATTCAAGTATTGGCTATAAAATTAGGAAAAATGATTGGTTTATAATTTATCCTTCTGCAATGTTTTATTTCGTTGGTGGAACTAAATTTCACGGATCTTTTAATGTTAACTTTTTATCAAATCAATTTATTTGGTTTGGTGCAGGTATAGATACAGAATATACTGTAAATGCTACAATGGGATTATTTTTAATAAGTGGTTTTAGAATTGTATATACGATTGACAATAGATTTTTTCCGGCCAATCAAACTACAGGTGTTTCGCATGAATTGTCCCTGAGCTATGCAAAATCGTTAAAATACAATGGTTTTGGAAAAAGAAAAACGAAGAAATTTAGAAGATAGTTTTTATAGACTTTAAGAAGGTAAGACAATTTAGATATTAAGACAATAAGACTTTGAATTAATTAGCTATAGTTTTATTGGTTTATCTTTATTTATTCAAAATAATTCATAATTCATAACTCATAATTCATAACACATAATTCATAACTTCTAATTATTTATTTTTTCCTCTTTACTGTTCTTGTAAATCGAATAAATTACACCGAAAGTTAAAAATCCAAGTATTACTGAAAGGGAAATCATAGGTGTGATTTTGATCCATTCAAAATCAACTAAAATCATTTTTAATCCAACAAAAAGTAATATTCCAACAAGCGAATATTTGATGTATTGAAATTTATCCATCATTCCTGAAAGGAAGAAGAACAAGTTTCGCAATCCTAAAATAGCAAAGATATTTGAAGTGAAAACAATGAATGGATCTTTGGTTATGGAAAAAATAGCAGGAATTGAGTCAACAGCAAAAAGAATATCAGAAAATTCCACAACAACAAGGGTAGCAAAAAGTCCTGTAGCAATTTTTTTACCATTTTTCTTAATAAAATATTTTCCACTTTTTTCTTCCCAATCTATTGGATAGATTTTTGACAATAATTTTACTCCAATATTTTCTTTAAAATTTGTTTCTTCATCTTCTGATTTTAACATTTTTAGGGCAGAATAGATTAAAATTGCACCAAAAACGTAAGTCGCCCATTCAAATTTCTCAACAAAAGTTGCTCCTAAATAAATCATGACTAAGCGAAAGAAAATTGCTCCGATAATTCCCCAAAATAATATTTTATGTTGAAATTTACCTGCAATTTTAAAGAAACTAAAAATCATGGCGATGACAAAAATATTGTCCATACTTAATGATTCTTCAATAATATAGCCTGTGTAAAATTCCATCATTGCTTTTGAAGCTGAAATATCCGCTGGGTTAACGCCTAAAATATTATTATCATAAAGCCAGTATAAAACGCCTCCAAAAGAAAGTGCTAAGGCTATCCAAACTATTGTCCAAGCAATTGATTCCTTTATGCTTACAACTTTGTTTTGTTTGTGGAATACACCTAAGTCTAATGCTAAAAGCCCAAATATTACTGCTATAAAAATTATCCAAATCATATCTAATTATTGAATTACAAAAGTAAAGCGATTTTTTGAATTACATGATATGAATTAAGTTATTTGTTCGATTTGGAGAAAAATAAAATTTCACAACTACTCTAATTCTCATCAAGTTTATTCTTAAATTTGCAACTATGGATTTTGAACTTATTTCTGATTTTAAACCTACTGGAGATCAACCATCTGCAATTAAACAGCTAGTTCAAGGATTGAAAAATGAAGTTCAACATCAAACCTTACTTGGTGTTACTGGAAGTGGAAAGACGTTTACCGTTGCAAATGTTATCAAAGAAATTAATCGTCCAACCTTGATTTTATCGCATAATAAAACCCTGGCTGCGCAATTGTATGGAGAATTTAAGCAGTTTTTTCCAAATAATGCAGTGGAATATTTTGTTTCGTACTATGATTATTATCAACCAGAAGCATATTTGCCAACGACTGATACTTTTATTGAAAAAGATTTAGCGATAAATGATGAATTAGAAAAATTGCGTTTATCTGCTACTTCATCTTTGCTTTCTGGCAGAAAAGATGTCATCGTAGTTTCTTCTGTTTCGTGTATTTATGGTATTGGAAATCCGAATGCTTTTCAAGAAAGTATCATTGAAATTCACAAAGGACAAGTTATTTCGCGCAATAAATTTTTACATAGATTAGTTGTAAATCTTTATTCTCGTGCTGTTGAAGATTTCAAACGGGGAACATTTCGTGTAAAAGGTGATACAATTGATATTTACTTAGCCTATGCTGATTATGCTTTGCGCGTAGAGTTTTTTGGAGATGATATTGAAAATATTTATACTATTGATCCTATTAATAACTCAAGGATAGAATCGTTGGAATCCATAAATGTTTATCCTGCAAATATTTTTGTTTCAAGTCCCGAAACACAGCAGCAAGCTATCAATCAGATTGGCGAAGACATGGTTTTGCAAGTGGAGGCTTTCAAACGAGAGGGAAAAATTATTGAAGCAAAACGCCTGGAAGAACGTGTTTCTTATGATATGGAGATGATTCGTGAACTTGGTTATTGTTCAGGAATTGAAAATTATTCAAGGTATTTTGATCAGAGAGAAACTGGAACAAGACCTTTTTGTTTGATTGATTATTTTCCAAAAGATTTTTTGATGATTGTGGACGAAAGTCACGTTACATTGCCGCAAATTAGAGCGATGTATGGCGGAGATCGGGCAAGAAAAATAAATTTGGTAGATTATGGTTTTCGTCTGCAGGCCGCGATGGATAATCGACCGCTGAAGTTTGAAGAATTTGAAACTGTTGTTAATCAAATGATTTATGTTTCGGCGACACCCGCGATTTATGAATTGGAAAAATCAGAAGGAATAATTGTTGAGCAATTGATTCGTCCAACAGGTTTATTGGATCCAATTATTGAAGTGCGTCCAAGCATCAATCAAATTGATAATTTAATTGAAGAAATCCAACTAAGAAGAGAGCGAGATGAGCGTGTTCTGATAACAACTTTAACAAAAAGAATGGCTGAGGAACTGCAGAAATATTTGGATAAATTAGGTATTCCTTGTCGTTATATTCACAGTGAAGTTTTGACAATTGAACGGGTTGAAATATTAAGGCAATTGCGTTTGGGCGAATTTGATGTGTTGATAGGAGTAAATTTATTACGTGAAGGATTGGATCTACCAGAAGTTTCATTGGTTGC
The DNA here is from genome assembly GCA_947490145.1 of Flavobacteriia bacterium. Taxonomy (GTDB): domain Bacteria; phylum Bacteroidota; class Bacteroidia; order Flavobacteriales_D; family Crocinitomicaceae; genus M2408. Next base: position 22,874 of record CANLGD010000007.1, on the reverse strand, counting down.
AATTTTGGATGCGGACAAAGAAGGTTTTTTACGTGACGAAAGAAGTTTGGTTCAAACTACAGGTCGAGCAGCGAGAAATGTAAATGGAATGGTGATAATGTACGCTGACAAAATCACGAAATCAATGGAAAAAACGATTGAGGAAACTGCTAGACGTAGAAGCATGCAAATTGCTTATAATTTAGAAAATGGTATTGTTCCAACTGCACTAAATAAATCTAAGGAAAGAATTTTAGAATCCACAAAAGTTGCTGATAGCGATGGAACCTTGAAAGAATATGACATTGATTTTAGTGCGAAGCCAAGTATTGCAGCTGATCCAATTGTTCAATATATGCCAAAAGATCAATTGAAAAAACTGTTGGAAAGAACTAAAAAGCAAATGGAAAAAGCAGCAAAAGAGTTAGATTTCGTTGAAGCAGCCAGGTTGCGGGACGAAATGAAAGATTTGGAAAAAATGCTTTGATTATCTTATAAGTTTGTATTTTTGAACGTTGTATTAAAAATAAAAGCATCACTTTCATTCAATTAAAGAAAAAATAACTATCTTTGCACCCAATAAATAATTATTAATCGAGGTTTCGTACCTCAACAATAAACAAAAAGTAATGGCAACACGCATTAGATTACAAAGACACGGTAAAAAAGGAAATGCAATTTTTCACCTTGTAGCAGCTGATTCAAGAGCAAGAAGAGATGGTAAATTCATCGAAAAATTAGGAGTTTATAATCCAAACACTAATCCAGCAACAATCGACATTAAATTTGAAGAGACATTGAAATGGGTTCGTACAGGTGCAGAAATGTCTGATACAGCACGTGCAATTTTATCTTACAAAGGAGTTTTGTACAAAAACCATTTAATTAATGGTATCAAAAAAGGAGCTTTAACAGAAGCTGATGTTGAAACTAAATTCGCTGCTTGGTTAGCTGAAAAAGATTCAAAAATCGATTCTAAAAAAGATGGTTTATCTAAATCAGATGCAACGGCAAAAGCAGCAGCTTTAAAAGTTGAAGCAGAAGTAAAAAATGCTAAAGCAGCTGCAATTGAAGCCAAAAATGCTCCAGTTGTTGAAGAGATTATAGAAGAAGAAGTTGTTGCTGAAGAGACTCCAATTTCAGAAGAAGCAGAAGGTACTTCAGAAGCAGGTACAACTGAAGAGACTTCAGACGAAGCTTAAGAATTAAAATATATAAATGAAAAAAGCAGATTGCTATCATTTAGGATATGTAGCGAAACTTCACGGATTCAAAGGTGAAGTTTCGTTTTTTTTAGACGTTACTGATCCAAATGAATACACTAAATTAGATTCAGTTTTCATTGACATTAACGAACAACTAACCCCTTTCTTCGTTCAATCTTTTCAACTCAAACCACGTGGTTTTGCTGCTGTAAAACTAGAAGGTGTAGATTCTGAAAACGACGCAAAAGTGTTGATGAGAAAGAATTTATACTTGCCTTTAACAGAATTACCAGAATTGACAGGAATTCAATTTTATGACCACGAAGTTGTCGGTTTTGAAGTTGTTGATGATAATTTTGGACCAGTTGGAATTTTAGAAACAATTGTAGATTTGCCAGTAAATCCTTTGATTCAAATCAAAAATCCAAACGGGAAAGAAGTTTTGATTCCTTTCGTGAAAAATTTAGTGCAAGAAGTCGATCGAAAAAATCGAATTTTGAGGGTACATGCTCCTGATGGATTAATCGCTATTTATTTGGGCTAATGTCCATTTTCAAATTCAAACATTTCGAAGTCAATCAAACCATTTCAGCCATGAAAATTGGAACTGATTCTATGGTTTTTGGTTCTTTGATTGATGTTGAAGGAAAATCAAATGCTTTAGATATTGGAACTGGCACCGGTGTTTTGAGTTTGATGACAGCACAAAGAAATCATCAACTAAAAATTACTGCCATTGAGATTGAAGCAAATGCTTTTCAAGAAGCCAGATTAAACTTCAAAAATTCAAAATTTGACAGTCAATTAGCGGCATTGCATGTTGACTTTTTAGACTACCATCTAGAAACAAAGTTTGACCTTATTTTTTCAAATCCGCCTTATTTTGAAAATGCGTCTAAATCTTTAAATCAAGAAAAGAATTTAGCAAGGCATGATGACAGTTTGCCATTAGATAAACTCTTTGAAAAAGCAAGAGATTTATTAACTCAAGAAGGTCATTTTTGGGTAATTCTTCCCAATTTGACATTTGATACTTATTTGGAATTTGCAAAAGAAATAGGACTTCAATTAGTGAAACAAATTGAAATCTTCGGCAAAGAAAATCAATTGGTTAGAAAAATTGGTGCGTTTTCCAAGATTAATATTGCACTCGAACATTCCAATTTGATTATTCGAAATAGTGAAGGGAATTACACCGATGAATATAAAAAACTAACAGTTGAATATCATTTTAACGACTTGAAATGAAAAAAGCGATGAATTTCACCGCTTTTAATCTGTTATAATGTAATTTTAATCTTCTCGTTTAGTTCTTCTTGCAAACTCACTCCAGCATCTTGATTATACCAATTCTGCAAAGCGATTTTCGTTTCCCCAAACTCAGCACCGTCAGCTTTTAGTTGGTTAAAGATTACTTGACAATCTGCGGGTCGTGGACCCCAAACTGCTAAATCTTTCCCATTATCATTTCTGATGACCAAAATCGGAATTGATTTTCCGCCCCTTGTTAAATATTTTTCAATTTCAGAATCATCATCACGAAGTTGAATTTCTAGATTTACATATTCACTCAATTCGCTGATTAAGTGGATAAAAGGAACACTGTGTGCAGCGTCTCCACACCACGGTTCAGTAATCAATATCCATTTTTGTGGATTTTTGATTTGTTTCATAGTTTCTTGAATTGAAACTAAAATTTCACCATGTTTTATCCAGCGTTTACTTCTAGTCTGATTCATTTTAGTGTAATCTAAAAAATCAGGATTATCGTAAGGTGCTTTTGGATTTGTGTTTTGTAAAATTTCCTCGAAGTAATTGTTGTATTCAGTCCATTTCATGTTGTCAATTTGTACTTGTTTGAGAGGACCAAAGATACTGATTTATTGAGGATAACAAGTTACAATTCTTTCAAAACTTTTCAAAGTTCCATCATGATCAATTGCTACATCTACAGTTATTTTCATTTCAGAAGTATCAACCACAGTATTTTTCCAAGCTTCGTCAATTGTATAAGAAGATTGATGCAAGTGATATCCTTGATTTAAGACATTCATCCCAGTTTTCAAGTTTTTAATAATCACATTGTAACCATGCAAGTCGTAGTCAGCTGATATACTTCCAATTACTTTGATTGTATCTCCGAAATTGTAGATTTCGTTCAAGACAGGTGAAGTTAAATTGAATGTTGGATCCGAAATCACCGTTGGTTCAGATGTTTCTTTTTTACATGAAAATACTGTCAATGAGATGATTCCTAAAAATATAATAAGTGTTTTTTTCATTTTTTTGTAATAAAATAATTAATACCAAAACGGAATGCTGTTTGTTGATCAACATATCCATTTCCTAAATCTTGATAAATTGGTGCAAAGTAATTGGCTGAAAACATCCAATTTTTGTAAATAGTAGCCAAAGTAAATTGTGCGTTTAAAATTGTTCCTCCGTTGTAAGAATCATTGGTAATTTTTCCTTTGATTCGATCTCGAAAATTTTGGTTATAGTTGAATCCCACTTGCGGAAGAATTCTCAGATTTTCGTTCAAAACCCAGCGATAAAATACCAAATTTGTGGTTACTAATGCATGCCCAAACTGGTAATCATATTTGTTTTCAGTCTTGTAAGTAAAACTAGATTCTGTCAAATATCCCCAACTTCCTTTTTGAATCGAATAATTCAAAGATGCAATGAAATCAACTGTCCCTGTGCCTGGAAGCATATTTCGATTGTTGACATTTGTATTGTCAAATTTGCCAGTAGGAAGTTTTGCGCCAATTCCAAATGTTCCCGCTTGTTTGAATTTTCTTGCAAGCGAATCAGTGTTTTGAATAAAAACATAATTACCCATCAAGGTGATATCTCCTAAACCTTGATTGTTGATGGTTGTTTCTGTCGTTTTCTGCGAATTATAAACATAAGGAATTACCGCCATTAATTGAAAACGATGATTGATTTTCCACCTTCCGATCAAGTCACTTGATGTAAATACTTCATCCGTTGATGGTTCCTGAAAACCAAAAAGTGGCGGATGAGTTGTTTGAAAAGATCGAATATTGGATCTAATGCCGATAAAATGATGGTTTGAACTTGGCAATAATCCCAAGGAAAATGAACTTGCAGCACAGCCACAAACATCGCACGCCATTGATTGATTTGCCAATATAATCAAACCGAAAAACAAGATGATTTTGTGCATGATTTAAATAATAAAATTGAAAACTTAAATTGTCAATTGAACAATTTATTTAATAATCAAATTATTATTTGCGATGGCGGATGGAAAATGTAACCTGAAAATTCTTTAATAGCTTGAATTTTATTTTTAAAAAAATCCTTTTTGTTTGATTCAATTTCAACAAAAAGCATATTTATTTCAAGTGGAGTAGGGATGTACTCAAATTTTAGATTGTTGTTGAAAGGATTGGTTTTCGAATTGTGATTTTGCTCTTTTTGTTCCAGTTTTTGCAGTTGCTTTGAAAGGTAGCATTTCCCATTACAGAGAAGCATAGGTGTAGCTTTATTTTCACATTTTTCGGCGATTATCTGTTCCTGATTTACTTTAAACCATATTTCCCAACCCAAGCGAGCAATGTCTTTCGCTAAGAAACTGGAAATACAAAAAATGACAATCAATGTTCTCATTAAACTTCTAAAATTAAGTCCGAAAAAATTCATCTTCGGACTTTAAATATCAATATAAAGCTGGATATTTTGAGGGAGAAACCTCGCTCATCATTCCATAAACTTTTTCAAAAATATCGTCAATACTTGGTTTCGAAAAATAATCACCATCTGAGCCATAAGGCGGTCTGTGATCTTTTGCACTCAATGTTTCCGGTGCAGAATCTAAAGTAAAGTATGTTTTTTGTTCAACTAAAATTTTATCCAACATGTAACCAGTAGCTCCTGAACTAACATCTTCGTCCACAATCAACAAACGATTTGTTTTTTGCAAAGATTTGCCAATTAAATGGTTGATATCAAAAGGAATTAATGTTTGTGCATCAATCAATTCTACTGAAATATCGTGTTCAGCCAATAATTTACAAGCTTGTTCACATAAGTTGAAAGTTGAACCATAAGAAACCAAAGTGATATCTGTTCCTTCTTGCACAATTTCAGGAATTCCCAAGGGCGTTCTAAATTCACCTATATTTGTTGGGTTTCTTTCTTTGGTTCTATAACCATTCAAAGGCTCAATCACCAATGCTGGCTCGTCACCAATCAATAATGTATTGTAAAATCCTGCAGCTTTTGTCATGTTTCTTGGTACACAAACATACATGCCTCGCAATGAATTGATAATCATTCCCATTGGACTACCACTGTGCCAAATTCCTTCCAAACGGTGTCCGCGGGTACTCACAATCAAAGGTGCTTTTTGTCCGCCTTTGGTTCTGTATTGAACAGTTGACAAATCGTCAGACATAATTTGAATCGCGTACAATAAATAGTCTAAATATTGAATTTCAGCGATTGGTCTCAAACCTCTCATCGCCATTCCAATTCCTTGACCAATAATCGTACATTCTCTAATTCCAACATCAGAAACACGCAATTCGCCAAATTCCTCTTGCATGCCTTCCAAACTTTGGTTTACACCGCCGATTTTACCAGCATCCTCGCCGAAAACGAGCGTTTGGGGATACTTTTTGAAGATTTCTCTGAAGTTATCACGCAAGATAATTCTTCCATCTTCCATTTTTACTTCGTCTGCATATTGTGGGTCAATTCCTTCGATCTTTACCGCATTGAAAGCAGATTCAGAATATAAGTGTGAACTATATCTTGATTTATTGTGTTCTATTTGTAATTGAATCCAAGCGGAAAGCATAGATTTTGATGAAATATTTTCCGATTTGATAGTTCGTAAAACTTTTCTTGCTGCTGACAAAATATCCTTGCGAATAGGATCCATCGCTTTTTGCAATGCAAGAATTTCAGCTTGAATAAATGTCTTGTGTGAAGTTTCTAGTTCAATCCCTTGAAACAATTGAATTACCTCATTTAAGTCATTTTTCAATCCATTGGTGAAATCTTTCCAGGCAATTGATTTAAAATCGCGGACTTCTTTTTTCGAATCTTTCTCAATATTTTCAAGTTCTTCTGCAGTGGCGATTGCGTTTCCTTCAGCATTGAAACTTAAAATCCATTCTTTGAATTTAGTAATACAATCGAATTCAGTTTCCCATTTCAATCTTTCTTCAGACTTGTAACGCTCGTGAGAACCAGAAGTCGAATGTCCTTGCGGTTGATTCACTTCTTGAACGTGAACTAAAACTGGAACATGCTCTTCACGGGCAATGGCTACAGCTTTTTCATAAGTTTCTACCAAATGTGCATAATCCCAACCTTTTGTTGTGAAAATTTCATAACCAGGTTTGTCCGCTGTTCTTTGCATTCCTGCCAAGGCTTCTGAAATACTTCCTTTGGTCGTTTGTTTGTCTCTTGAAACTGAAATTCCAAATCCATCATCCCAAACGGACATGACCATCGGAACTTGCAAAACGCCTGCAGCATTGATTGTTTCCCAAAATGGTCCTTCAGAAGTGCTCGCATCGCCAATCGTTCCAAAAGCGACTTCATTTCCACCATTGGTGAATTTTTGAAAATCAGCTAAATCCTTCAATTCAGGATGATTTCTGTACACTTTTGATGCTTGAGCTAATCCTAGCAAACGAGGCATTTGGCCAGCAGTTGGGGAAATATCAGCAGAACTGTTTTTTTGTTCCATCAAATTTAGCCAATTGCCATTTTCGTCCAAATTTCTAGATGAATAATGCCCACCCATTTGTCTACCTGCTGATTGTGGCTCTAATTCAAGGTTTGTTTCACCATACAATCCTGCAAAATATTGTTGAATGTTGAGTTGACCAATGGCCATCATCAACGTTTGATCTCTATAGTAACCAGAACGGAAGTCTCCATTTCTGAATTGTTTTGCTAAGGCGATTTGAGCTAATTCTTTTCCGTCACCAAAAATTCCAAATTTGGCCTTTCCTGATAAAACTTCACGTCTTCCTAACAAAGAGGCTTCTCGCGATAAACAAGCTAATTTGTAGTCTGCAAGTACTTCATTTTTGAATGTTTCAAAATCTACAGGGGTAACTTCAACTTCAGTCGATTCTTTTGCCATAGCTTAAAATAATGAATTGCAAATATACTATTTTCGACTCTTTTTTTCAAGTCCAAAACCTAGATTGTTATCAATGATTTTTTGTTTATAAAAACTAGCTTGAGAAATGATTTTATAGGGGCGTGATATTGCTAAATAAAATTGGTTTAAGTTTCTTTTAATCAGTTTATTAATTCGACTTTAACAATTCCATCTCTGTCGATTTCTGTTAAGCGAACTTTTTGAAATTGATTGATTAAATTTTCGTTAAATGGAATTTTAACTTTGACATAATTTTCAGTAAAACCATGCATCACGCCGTTTTCTTCTTCTGATTCAAATAATACTGTTCGCTCAGATCCTAAATTATGCTCGTAAAATGCTCTTTTTTTCTTGTCCGATAAGATGTGCAACATTTTACTGCGCTCTTTTCTCTTTTCCATTGGAACAAATTCGCCCAATTTTGGAGCACCTGTATTGGCTCTTTCCGAATAAGTGAAAACATGTAAATATGAAATATCTAAATCTTTAATGAAATTCATTGAATCCATGAATTCTTCATCTGTTTCTCCTGGGAATCCAACAATTACATCTACTCCGATGCAACAATCTGGTCTTAATGATTTGATTTGAGCAACTCTTTCAGCATACAAACTACGCTCATATTTTCTGCGCATCGCCTTCAAAATTCTGTCGTTTCCAACTTGCAAGGGAATGTGAAAATGTGGCACAAATCGTTCCGCTTTTGATAGACAAAAATCAATAATTTCGTTACTCAATAAATTCGGTTCAATCGATGAAATTCTAAATCGATCAATTCCTGTAATTTCATCTAATTTTTGCACCAATTGATAAAAATTCTCTTCACCACCTTGACCAAAATCTCCAATATTTACACCAGTTAAAACAACTTCTTTGATGTCCGTTTTGGCAATTTTTTCGGCTTCAATTAATGTGGAGGCAATGCTTGCATTTCTGCTTTTTCCTCTCGCTAACGGAATGGTACAAAATGAGCAGAAATAGTCGCATCCATCTTGAATTTTTAGAAAAGAACGTGTTCTGTCGCCAAAACTAAAAGATGGAATGAATTCTTTGGTTTCTTTGATGTTTTTAAAAGAAATTTGTGCTTCTTCCTTTTTGTCAGATTCAGTAATATATTTGAGAATGTCAAATTTCTCATTGGCGCCTAGAACCAAGTCAACACCGGGAATTTGACCAATTTCAACTGGTTTCAACTGCGCAAAACATCCGATAATCGCAATGAATGCATTTGGATTGATTTTGAGTGCTTTTTTGACTAATTGTTTGCATTTCTTGTCTGCATTTTCAGTGACAGAACAAGTGTTGATAACATAAATATCAGGCGTGTCTTCAAAATCAACTTTGGCAAATCCAGCGTCTTCAAAAAGACGTGAAATAGTGGAAGTTTCTGAAAAATTTAATTTACAACCTAGCGTGTAAAAAGCTACTTTTTTATATTGAATCATAATGCGGTTGCAAAGTTATTTAGAAAATTTGAAAGAGGAAATTTTAATTGGATTTTATCACGAATTAAAAATGCTTTAAAATCAATTTTCTTACCATTTTATTTCTCAGAATCAGCCAATTGTTTTTCATACATTTCAGAATAAATCCCAGCTTTGGAAATCAATTCTTCATGCGTTCCTTCTTCGATTTTAGCGCCGTTTTCAAGCACGATTATTTTATCAGCAAAGCGCAAAGACGAAATTCGATGACTCACAATAATGGCCATATTCTCCTTGGCTTCTTCAGCCAAAGAGCGCAAAATGATGTCCTCAGTTTCTGTATCGACGGCTGACAGACAATCATCAAGCAGAAGTAAATTTGGTTTTCGTAACAAAGCGCGCGCAATGCTAATTCGCTGTTTTTGACCGCCACTTAAATTCACACCTCTTTCACCTAAAATGGTTTCAAAACCAGTGCTAAATTCTTGAATATTGTGGTAAACATGGGCTTTTTTTGTGACTTCAATCAATTCACTTTCGTCGACTTCTCTTTCGTTTACGCCAAATTTGATGTTGTTTCCGATCGTATCAGAAAACAAAAACACCTCTTGAGGTACAACGCCTGATTGTCTTCTAAAGGCATCTAAATTGATGTTTTTTAGATTTTCCTTATTTACCAAAATTTCACCCGAAGTTGCATCAAGCTGTCGCATAATCAAATTCAACAAAGTGCTTTTGCCACTTCCAGTTCTGCCAACAATTCCTAATGTTTCGCCCGATTTTATGGAAAAACTCAAATTAGATATTGCTTCAATACCAGCGTTATCATGTTTGAAAGAAACATTCTTGAATTCAATCGATACAATTTGATCCAACGAATTTTCATTTGTATTGATAATTTCTGGTTGAATTCGTAGAAATTCATTGATTCGTTCCTGAGATGCTGCTGCACGTTGATTAATTGATGTAACCCACCCAACACTGGCAAATGGCCAGGTCAACATATTGATAAAATAAACAAAAGCGACAACGTCTCCCGGTGTAATTTGTTTTGAATAGGTGAGAAGTCCGCCGTAATAAATTGCCAATAAGTTACTTAATCCAATTAAAAAAACGATTGTAGGCATGAAAAGTGCATTTACAATAACCAATTTCATTGTCTTCGCCTTGTAATTATCTGCAGAATCATTGAATTTTTGATTCATTTCCTTTTCTCGCAAATATGCCTTGATCACGCGAATTCCAGAAAATGTTTCTTGCACAATGGTTGACATCAATGATTGTTCAATTTGTACAGATTTACTGTAAGCATTCATTTTGCTTGAAACTTTGTAAATCAAAAAAGATAAAACGGGCAATGGGGCCAATACAATTAATGTCAAGCTAACATTAATTCTTAGCATTGTTGTGACACACAAAGCAAATAAAACCACCAAATTAATCGTGTACATAAGTCCTGGCCCTAAATACATTCTGACTTGAGATACATCTTCAGAAATTCTATTCATCAAGTCGCCGGTTTTAGATTTCTTGTAGAAAGAAAAATTGAGCTTTTGATATTGCTCGTAAACTTCATTTTTGAGGTCAAATTCAATAAATCTTGAAACAATAATAATTGACTGTCTTGTTAAAAAAAGAAAAAATCCTTTTCCTATAGAAAGAAGCATGTAGAAGCCAAATAATTTTAAACTGAGGTATGCAATGTTGTTAAAAGTCTCGTTAGGATTGATTTTCCCAATGAAATCATTGACAGCTCCCTTGACAATTTTAGGCATTTCAACACCAAAATAATTGGAAATAATGATACAAAGTACACCAAAAAGGAGGCGCCATTTATATTTAATTAAATATTTGTTGAGATAGCTTAAAGACTTCATGCGATAAATTCCTACTTTTGCAACGCTCTTTTGATTTGAAAGGCAAAAGTAGCAAATAGTAATGAATTTTCGTTCTTAATATTTATCGAGAATATGTTTGAGGTTAAAGACATCAAAGACACAAATCTGGCTGAAAATCCAGTTATTGCTCAAATGAGTAAATACAACCACGAGCAATTGTTGTTCTGTAATGACAATGCCACAGGTTTAAAAGCAATCATTGCAGTTCATAACACCGTATTAGGTCCAGCTCTTGGAGGTACAAGAATGTGGGCTTACAATAATGAGTTAGAAGCGTTAAATGATGTTTTACGCTTATCTCGCGGAATGACTTACAAAAATTCTCTTGCAGGATTGAATTTAGGCGGTGGAAAAGCGGTAATAATCGGCGATTCTCGTACCATGAAAACCGAAGCTTTCATGAGACGTTTTGGTAAATTTGTCAACAGTTTGGGTGGTAAATATATTACGGCTGAAGACGTTGGTATTGGAACTTCAGATATGTCTTGGGTGAACATGGAAACCGATCACGTTGTTGGTTTAGCAGGCAAAAGTGGAGATCCTTCTCCTGTTACAGCGCACGGTGTTTATGTTGGAATGAAAGCTTGTGCGAAAGAACAATTTGGCTCAGATTCATTGGCCGGAAAGAAAATCGCTGTGCAAGGTGTTGGTCACGTAGGTGAATATTTGGTTGCATCGCTTGCCAAAGAAGGCGCTGAAATTTACATTACTGATATTCACCAAGAAACTTTAAATAGAGTAGCACAGAAATATGGTGCAAAAATTGTTGGATTGGATGATATCTACGATTTAGAAATGGATATCTACGCTCCTTGCGCACTGGGTGCTACTGTAAATGATGAGACGTTGTCTAGATTGAAATGCTCAATTATTGCTGGCGCTGCAAACAATCAGTTGGCAATCGAAAATTTACACGGACAAGCCGTAATGGACAAAGGAATCATTTATGCACCAGATTATGCTTTGAATTCTGGCGGTGTAATCAACTGTTATTCTGAAGTTAAATCTTTATCTGCTGAATGGGCAATGGGTAAAGCAGAAGAAATATATACTACAATTCAAAATATTGTTCGTCGTTCTAAGTCGGAAAATATCCCAACGTACCAAATCGCAAATAAATTGGCAGAAGAGAGGATTGCCGCAATCGGAAATGTTAAATTACCGATGTAAAAAACTGATATGCTAAATAGAAGACATTTAAGAATCAAAGTATTGCAAGCGCTATATGCTTATTTTCAGTCCGATGAAGAAAATTATAGACGTACTGAGAATGAAATGATGGACAATATAGATCGAATTTTTGATTTGTATTTATTCTTATTTTTATCATTCGGAGAACTGAAGGAGATGGAGTTGAGAAGATTAGAGGAGTTGAAATCTAAAATCCGACCAACTTCAACTGATTTGAATCCAAATTTAAAGTTCATAGAAAATAAAGTTTTCGATTTGATTGATACAAATGGTCCATTAAGAAGAGCTTCTGAAGAAAATAAGGTAAATTGGTTAGGCGATGAACACCAAGAAATGTTCAGAAAAGTGATGGCTCAAATTCGTGAAAGCGAAACTTACTTTGCATATATGAGCCAAGAAGAAAGTAATTTCGAAAGTGATATGGAATTTGCGTGTGCGCTTTTCAAAGCAGAAATTGCCAATTCACCATTGATTTATAATTTCTTTGAAGAGAAAAGTATTCAATGGTTAGATGATATTGATTTAGCTTGTTCAATGGTTTTGAAGACAATGAAAACTTTTTCAATGGAAGGGAACAATGAGATTTTAGCATTGTTTAAAGATCCAGAAGACGAAAAAGAGTTTGTCAGAATTTTGTTGAGAAAAACAATCGACAAAGACCAAGAAAATTTGGCATTAATTGAAGATTTAACAAAAAATTGGGATGTAGATAGGATTGCAAAAATGGATATCATTTTAATGAAAATGGCCATTACCGAATTGCAAGAATTCAATAATATTCCCGTAAAAGTGACTTTGAACGAATATATCGAAATTTCGAAATATTATAGCACTCCAAAAAGTAACGGATTTATCAATGGAATTTTAGATAAAGCGGTTGATAGATTAGAAAAAGAAAATAAAATTTCCAAAATTGGAAGAGGTTTAATGGAATAATACCAAGGATTATGAATAATATTTTAGCAAGTATTTGTATGTCATTCCTATTGTTTGCTTGCAGCGATAGTGAAAATGTTGAAGTTGGAAATAAAACAGAAATGGAAGTTCAATCTGTTGTGGATGCAGGAAAAGTGATGTTAGGTGAAATCGTTCACGCATCATTTACTGTGAAAAATACTGGAGATTATCCTTTGATTTTAGCGGAAGTGAAAGGTTCTTGTACTTGCACAGTAGCTGAGTATCCAAAAGATCCTATTACTCCCGGTGAAAGCGCCACAATCAAAGCAAATATAAAAACAGATAGAGCATCACCAGGAACTTTGAGTAAAGAAGTGAGAATTGTTGCAAACACAGATCCTTCGATTACTCCAGTTCTAATCAAAGCGAACGTAGTCAGAAAATAAATATATAACCAAAAATAAAACAATAATTTAAATCAAATAAAATGAAAGACGGCGCAGGTCAAATAGTAATGTTGTTGATGATTGTAGTAGTTTTCTACTTTTTCATGATCAGACCACAACAGAAAAAACAAAAAGAGCAGAAAAATTTCAGAGCGAATTTAGCTCCAGGAGATAAAGTAGTTACAATTGGAGGAATCCATGGTAAAATTTTAGAAGTTTCTGATGCTACAGTGTTGTTGAATTGCGAAGGAAGTAAAATCCGTTTTGCTAAATCAGCAATCGCTCAAACAGCTAGTGATCAATTAGAAGCTTAATTTCTTTTTTTTAAAAATTGAATCGGGTTGCAGAAATGTGATCCGATTTTTTTTTTGCTATTTTACTGAGTTGGCTTTTTTGATTATTTTACTTTGTTTCTGAATTTCTTTTTGCTTTTGCCTAATCTCTTGCACTCTTTTTCTGGATTCTTTGACATCTTCGCGATACGCTGCCATATTGATTTTATATTGTTTTTTGTCAATCATTTGTGGATTTGGATTAAATTCCAATAAATCATCTTGAATTTGCAATATTATTTGCTCAGTCATATAATCTTCACCTGCTGGTTCATATTTTACATTGAAATTTTGTTCCCAGATTTTCCCTATCTGCTCAAACCATTCAGCCTGAAATTTCCCGCGGTATTTTTGAATAATTTCACTGGCTGTCAATCCCGTTTCTCTGTGGATTAATTTCATCAACAAAACGCCATCTTGCCGGTATAAATCTCTGATTACATAAGTGTAATCTTCCTTAAGTTTTTCATGTGCCTTTTTATTGTATTTTTTCTTTTTTCTTTTAGAATCAATTTCTATAAGTTCAGCATCAAATTTTTTCAATAAACTCGCCGCATGCAAAGCGTAAGGATATAATTTTCTGATTTTTTCGACTTGTCGTTCAAAAGCCCACTTATTTTGGAAAACAGTCAATTCACTCAATCGCTGGATGTGCAATGTATCTTGCACTTGAGCGAAAATGTTCGCGCTGCAAATCAATAGAAATCCGACGAGTAAAAATGTATATTTCATTTGACTAAAAATAAATGATATCGCTTAATTAATTTAAATGAACCAAAAATCTTTGTTATTTTAGCAAAGATATTGCCATTTTATTCTTTATTAATGAAAAAACTGAAAGTCTTATTTATTTGTTGCTTGATTTTTTCGAGTTGTGATTCAAATAACACTGATTCAACACCCAAAGAAAAACGCCCCGTAAAAAAAGAGAAAGTGGCAGAAGTTACTGGGGATCAATTATTGAATGTCAAAGAAAAACCCAAAAGAAACCTGAAAGAAAAGCAGGTGAATCACGAAAAAATCGTTTCTAAATATGGAGAACAATGGGATTTCTGTTCCTGCGTTCGGGCAAATGATTCAATCAATAGTGCTTCACAAAAAGGCTTGAGTGAAAAACAAGCTGAACGGTTAATCAAACGTTGGGAAGTAATTGAAATTAAATGCAAAGAATTTCTCACCAATCCCAATCGCACGCCAGAAGAACGAGAATTACATGAGAAGAAAGTAGCAAAGTGTTTGAAAAGTGCTAAAAAATAAAAAGGCTTCAAGTTTCCTCAAAGCCTTCATCATATTTCTTGCAATTATTATTTCTTGTAAAATGGCAATTTAACCACTTTTGCTTTGATACCTTTTTCTCTGATTTCTACAAAGATTTCAGAATCTACAGCTGTAAATTCAGTGTTTACATATCCCATTCCAATAGCTATTTTCATAGATGGTGATTGAGTTCCTGAAGTAACTTTTCCAATCACATTTCCTGCCGCATCGATAATTCGGTAATCGTGACGCGGAATTCCGCGGTCAACCATTTCAAAAGCAACAAGTTTTTTGGAAACTCCAACTTCTTTTTGGTTTTGCAAAAATACTGAATCGATGAATTCTTTGTTGAATTTTGTAATCCATCCCAAACCTGCTTCCAACGGAGAAGTACTATCGTCAATGTCATTTCCATACAAACAGAATCCCATTTCTAATCTCAAAGTATCTCGAGCAGCCAAACCAATTGGTTTGATTCCATAACTTGATCCAGCTTCAAAAACTTTGTCCCAAATTTGTTCTACTTCACTGTTTTTGCAGTAAATTTCAAAACCTCCACTTCCTGTATATCCAGTTGCAGAAATAATAACATTCTCAATTCCAGCAAATTCTGCTACCTCAAAATGGTAGTATTTTATGTCCGCTAACTGAACGGTAGTCAATGATTGCATAGCCTCAACAGCCTTGGGGCCTTGAATTGCTAACAGTGAATAATCATCAGATAAATTGCGCATTTCAACACCAAATGAATTGTGAGAAGAAATCCAGTTCCAATCTTTTTCAATATTTGAAGCATTTACTACCAATAAATATTGCTCTTCTTTCATCCTATAAACAATCAAATCATCTACAATTCCTCCTTTTCCATTTGGCAAGCAGCTGTATTGTGCTCTTCCAATTGTCAAAGTTGAAGCGTCATTTGTTGTGACTTTTTGAATCAAAGCCAAAGCATTTGGTCCAGTTAATAAAAATTCTCCCATGTGAGACACATCAAAAACGCCTACAGCATTCCTAACTGTCTCATGTTCCGCATTCACACCCTCGTATTGAACCGGCATATTATATCCTGCAAAAGGAACCATTTTTGCACCAAGCGCAATGTGTTTTTCTGATAATGCTGTGTTTTTCATTTCTATAATTATTTTTTTGTTCGAATTCTTAGCGCAACAAATTTAGAAATAATAATAAGATTTTGCGGTTTTAATCTTGCTTTCTTTCTCACCTTAAAGCCTATTTTTTTAGCACTTTTACAAATGATAAATTAATTAGAACTTCTCTAAAGGGTAAAACTTATTTTGAGGTGCTGAGACCATTTTTTAGTTCAGAAAATTTAAAGGTACTAATTTATAGTTCTGTAATTGATCGACTGAATTAACAGAACTTAAATCGAAGCGTTTAAAAAAAAGTGGATATTGAAGAAGATAGCCGTCCTAGTGATTGGACGGTTTTTGAAACGCGCTGAAAAGTGTAAACGAAAGAGATAGCGATAGCTCATCGATAGAAGTCACTTTTTAGAAGTTTTAAAAATGCTGTAGTTTACGGAAGCAAGTTCAATCGCGAAGACTTGATTTTCTTTTGTTACTTTACTTTCATCAAGGAAAGAAAAGTAAAAATCTTGGATGGAAAGACCATTTTGATATTTAACGTAAATTTTTAGTCAGCACCTCAAAATAAATAAGACCCTCTATCAACTAAAATGAAAAAAAGCAATGTTTTATTGATTATATTTGAAAACTTAAAATTTGAAAAATTCATGGCAATAACTTCGAAAGAACTCGAATTCAATATGAATGAAGACCAAATGAGATTGAAAATTTCTCGTTTGGATCAAGAATTGGCAAAGATTTATGAAGGAGGCGGAAAAAAACGCATTGATAAACTTCATGAAAAAGGAAAGCTTTCTGCTCGTGAACGCATTGAATTGCTGCTTGATAAAAACAGTAAACGCATTGAAATTGGTGCTTTAGCTGGTTATGGAATGTACGAAGCTGAAGGCGGTTGTCCTGCCGGTGGTGTAGTGGTTGTTATTGGTTTTGTTTCTGGTAAACAATGCATTGTGGTTGCCAATGATGCAACAGTGAAAGCAGGGGCTTGGTTTCCAATTACAGGAAAGAAAAATCTTCGTGCACAAGAAATCGCGATGGAAAATCGCCTGCCAATCATTTATTTAGTGGATTCTGCTGGTGTTTATTTGCCAATGCAAGATGAAATTTTTCCTGATAAAGAACATTTTGGTCGCATTTTCAGAAACAATGCAATGATGAGCTCTCAAGGAATTGTTCAAATTGCTGCAGTAATGGGTAGTTGTGTAGCTGGGGGCGCTTATTTGCCAATTATGTCTGACGAATCCTTGATTGTAAACGGCACGGGAACAATTTTTTTAGCGGGTTCTTATTTGGTAAAAGCAGCGATTGGCGAAAATATTGACAATGAAACTTTGGGTGGCGCACACACACACACGGAAATTTCAGGTGTTTGTGATTATAAGACTGAAAATGATCAAGAATGTTTGGCCACAATTCGTGAATTAATTGATAAAATTGGTCATTCTGAAAATGCTGGATTTGACAGAAAAGAAAGTATTCCTTCGCAAGTAAATGAAAGAGATATTCACGGACTTTTCCCTGCTGAAAGAGGAAAAACGTACAATGTAAAAGAAATTATAAAATGGTTGGTTGATGATTCCAAATTTACGGAATACAAAGCCGATTATGGAAAAACCATTGTTTGTGCCTATGCCAGAGTGGATGGCTGGAGCGTTGGAATTGTGGCCAATCAAAGAGAAATTGTTAAAAGCGCCAAAGGTGAAATGCAAATGGGTGGAGTGATATACAATGATTCTGCTGACAAAGCTGCTCGTTTTATTATGAATTGCAATCAAAAAAATATTCCATTGGTTTTTTTAACGGATGTGAGCGGATTTATGGTTGGTTCAAAATCAGAGCACGCTGGGATTATAAAAGACGGTGCGAAAATGGTTAACGCGATGGCAAATTCTGTAGTTCCAAAATTCTCCATCATCATGGGTAATTCTTATGGCGCAGGAAATTATGCCATGTGTGGAAAAGCATATGATCCACGCTTGATTGTAGGTTGGCCAACAGCTGAAATCGCTGTGATGAGTGGCGCTGCTGCTGCTAAAACATTGCTGTCAATTGAAATAGCCTCTTTGCAAGCCAAAGGAGAAGAAATTACAAAAGAGCGCGAAACAGAATTGTATAACAAAATCAAAGACCGCTACGATTCTCAAATTTCACCATACTATGCGGGTTCAAGATTGTGGGTTGATGCAATCATTGATCCTATTGAAACAAAAAAAATTATCTCTATGGGAATTGAAATGGCCAATAATAAAAGGGCCGAGAAACCCTACAATGTTGGTGTAATTCAAACTTAATTTTCAGATGATAATAGATTGGCAAATAAAACATTTTAGTGAAATCTCTATTGTTGAATTTCATGATTTGATGGCACTTAGAATTAAGATTTTTGTTGTCGAACAAAATTGTCCTTACCAAGAAATTGATGGGAAAGATTTAAAATCGCACCATTTAATAGGTCGTGATGATTTAGGGAATATTGTTGCTACAGCAAGAATTTTACCAGCGGGAATTTCTTACAAAGAAGTTTCAATCGGTAGGGTGGCCATTGATGAAAGTGCAAGAGACAAAGGCAATGGACATGTGCTAATGGAAAAATGCATGGAATATATCGATGCAAAATTTGGACCATCAAATGTCCGTCTTTCCGCACAAAGTCATTTGGAGAAATATTACCAAAAACACGGATTTGAATCAACAGGAAAAAGATACCTCGAAGATGATATTCCGCATGTTGAAATGTTATGCGAATTAGTAAAATAGATAAAGTTCAATAAATAATTATGATGAAGATAAATAGAATTTTTCAGTCAGTGCTGGTTTTAGGAATCGCTTATGCATGCACGACTTCCAAAAATGCAGAGAGCGACAACGATGCTTTGTCTGTTGCGCATCAAGAAGTTAAAACTGGGGCCAAAACCATCGATTTGTCCTATTTAGACAAAACAATCAAACCACAAGATGATTTCTTTAATTTTTCAAATGGAACTTGGGTTAAAAATAATCCGATTCCTCCGAGTGAATCTCGCTGGGGAAGTTTCAATGAACTTGAAAAAGCCAATCAATCAAAGCTAATTGGGATTTTAAATAAAGCCAATGATGGTGGTTATGCCAATGATACCACTGCCCAAATTTTAGGGAATTATTATGCTTCTTATATTAACATGGAAGGCAGAAATAAATTGGCTTGGTCACCAATCAAAGGTGATTTATATAAAATCAATGAAATTGCACATTTCAAACAAATTGTTGAGGTGGTCGCTAACCAACATAAATATGGTGTCAACAGTCTTTTTGGTTTTGGTGTTGGACAAGATTTAAAAGATGTGAACAGTAATATTTCGTATTTTGGTCAAGGTGGTTTGGGATTACCCAACAAGGATTACTACTTTCAAGATGACAAAAAAGATATTGTGGCAGCTTACAAAGAACACATTTCTAAAATGTTTCAAAAAATTGGAAATTCACCAGAAGAATCTGTTTTAGCAGCTGAAAATGTGATCAAATTTGAAACAATGTTGGCAGAAAAAATGATGTCGCCTTCAGAATTAAGGGTTCCAGAAAATAGCTACAATAAAATGTCCAAAGACGAATTGAAAAAACTTTTCCCTGCTTTTGATTTTGAAGTTTATTTGAAATCTGTCGGAAGTCAAGATTTTTCAGAAATTGTTGTTGGACAGAAAGATTATCCAAAATTATTAAATGATTTATTGATTAATGTAGATGTCAAATTTTGGAAAAGCTATTTGACATGGAAAACATTGAATCATTACGCTGGACATTTAGATGAATCATTTGTGAAGTTGAATTTTAACTTTTACCAAAAAGTTTTAACCGGAAAAACCCAAATGAAACCGATTGAAGAAAGGGCTGTGAATGAAATCACTCAAATGACAATTGGCGAAGGTTTAGGGAAATTATTTGTGGATCAATATTATTCTGAGAAATCTCAAGAAAGAGTAAATACGATGGTTGATAATTTACTTTTGACTTTTGAAGAAAGAATCAAAGCTTTGCCTTGGATGTCTTCCGAAACAAAAAAAGAAGCATTGAATAAATTGAAATCGATTGGAAGAAAATTAGGTTTTCCATCTAAATGGGAAAATTTTAGTGATTTGAAATTGTCTAAAACAGATTATGTCGCCAATATAAAAATGTGTGCAGTAAGAGATGTTAAAAAGAATTTTGAGGAATTATCTCAACCAATTGATAAAGCAAAATGGGGAATGCCAGCACACATGATTAATGCATATTATCATCCATTATTAAATGAAATTGCCTTTCCTGCTGGAATTATGCAAGCGCCATTTTTTGATGTAAATGCTGAAGATGCTGTAAATTATGGTAGAATTGGAATGGTGATTGGCCATGAATTTACGCATGGATTTGATGATATGGGTTCTAAATTTGCTGCCGATGGAAGTTTTACGAATTGGTGGTCAGAAAGCGATAGAAAATTATTCGAAGAAAGAACAGCATTATTGGGTGCAACTTTTGCCGGTTTTTGTCCAATTGATGGTCACTGTGTCAATCCTGATTTGACAATGGGAGAAAATATTGCAGATTTAGGAGGAATCACTCTGGCATATTACGCTTATGCCAAAACACCTGAGTTTAAATCTGGAAAAGTGGTGGAAGGTTATTCACCAGCGCAAAGATTTTTCATCTCTTTCGCACAACTTTGGAAAATTAATTACACGGAAGCAGAATTGAAAAACAGAATTGCCAATGATCCTCATTCTCCTGGAATGTATAGGGTCAATGGCCCACTGATGAACTGTCCAGAATTTTTTGAAGCTTTCAATATAAAAGAAGGTGACAAAATGAGGAATTCAACGGTGAAAATTGCCAAAATCTGGTAAATAAAGCAAAGAAAAGACGTCAGCAATGGCGTCTTTTTTAATGTTGTCCAATTACTAAAATGATCGAAAAATCTAAGCATTTACTCATTATCGGATTCGTTTTTCCAGAGCCAGCTTCATCTGCTGCCGGTACTAGAATGATGCAATTAATTGATTTGTTTAAATCGCAAGGATTTCAAATAACTTTCGCCAGTCCTGCTTCAGACAGTGAATTTGCTTGTGACATTGAAAATATTGGAATTAAAAAAGTTTCTATCATTTTAAATGATGCTTCTTTTGATGATTTTGTAATCGAATTGAATCCCGAAATTGTGTTGTTTGATCGCTTTATGATGGAGGAACAATTTGGCTGGCGCGTTTCTGAAAATTGCCCAAATGCAACCAGAATATTAGATACTGAAGATTTACATTGTTTGCGATTGGCTAGACAAAACGCATGGAAATTAAAGGTGCCTTTTGAGAATGGAATGCTTTATTCGGAAGTTGCAAAGAGAGAATTAGCAAGTATTTTAAGGTGCGATTTGAGTTTAATAATTTCCGAATTTGAAATGGATATTTTGCAAAATGTATTTCAAATTCCGCCTTTTATTTTGCACTATTTACCGCTTTTTATTGATGAACAATTACTGAATAAAAGTCACGATTTGCCAACTTTCGACGAAAGAAAGCATTTCATATTTATTGGTAATTTTTTGCATGAACCAAACTGGAATGCTGTTTTGTATTTGAAAGAATCAATTTGGCCTAAAATCAGAGAAAAATTACCAGAATCCGAACTGCATATTTACGGTGCCTATTCATCTCAAAAAGTATTGAATTTGCATAATCAATCTCAAGGTTTTATAGTTAAAAATAGGGCAGAGGAAGTTTATGAAGTTATGAAAACTGCAAAAGTTTGTCTGGCTCCTTTGAGATTTGGCGCAGGAATAAAGGGAAAGCTTCTAGATGCAATGATTGCAGGCACGCCCAATGGAACAACTTCAATCGGTGCAGAATCTATGCATGGAAAATTGCCTTGGAGTGGATTTGTTTCAGATGATATTGACGATTTCGTCGCCAATGCGGTTGAATTATACACCAATAAAATTTCATGGAAACAAGCACAAACAAATGGATTCGAAATTTGTGATAAAAGATATTTGAAAAAAATCTTTGAAAGCGATTTTGGTGAACTAATAAATCAAATTGAGAAGAATAAAACTCAGCGCCGACAAAACAATTTCATTGGAGAAATCCTCAAACATCATACAGTTTCAAGCACCAAATATATGTCCAAATGGATTGAAGAAAAGAATAAGAAATAAATTGATTTTAAAGCAGTTCAGCAACATTTTTACCGACAATTGTTCCTATCGCAACGCCCATTCCGCCCATTCGCACACCAACAGCAATGTTTGGTTTTACCAATTCAATTATTGGCTTTTTGGATTTGCCAACGCCCATGATTCCTGCCCAAGCGTATTCAATTTCAAAGGGTGTTTTGGGCAAGATAATTTCCTTTAATAATTTTTCCAATTGATTAAGAATGACATCTGAATTGTCAATTTCTGTAGTTGTTTCTCCCTGAAAATCTAAATTTCTTCCGCCACCAAAAAGTACACGGTCATTAATATTTCTGAAATAGTAATATCCATCTTGGTAATGAAAAGTTCCTTTAAAGGGTAAATTGTCAATTTTCTTAGTAATAATTACTTGCGCCCTTGCTGGCAAAATGTCATTTTTCGGGAGAAATCTTTGTGCAAAACCATTGACACAAATGGCAACTTTCGAAGCATAAAAAGGCCCAATATTTGATTGAATTTCAACTTGCTTTTCAGTTGATGAAAGTTCCAAAACATCAATTCCAGTCAATAAATATATTCCTTGTTCAGAGAGTAATTGATGGAATCTAACCATCATTTTTCCAGTATCAATTTGACCTTCCAGTTTGTTGTGAAAAGCTGATTGAATGGTATTAAAACCAAACTTTTCCTTGACATTATTATCTAAAGAATATACATTTTGAACACCAGTAATTGTTGCAATTCTTTGATTCAAATAAGGCAACTTTTCCAAGCATTTTTCCAACGTTGAATTTTCATCATTTCGAATTAAGTCCCAAGAACCAAAACCTTGAAAATCTAAATTTG